>QBLV01000003.1:105610-108865 GCA_003241815.1 Hyphomicrobiales bacterium
TGGACTTCGTAACCGGCAGCGACCGCGACGGCGTGGGCGGCGGCGATGGCGTCAGCCGGACGCGCGATGATACGGAATTCGCTGCGTGTGAAGGCATCGTGACCGGGCTTCGGCGTCTCGCTGGTGTCGTCGTCGAGCAGGCTCTTCGCGGCTTCCGGCAGATCCAGGCCATAGCGCGCGACGATGGCGCGGGCCTCGCACATCGTCGAGGGATCGGCGACGGTCGGGCCGGACGCGATCGCGGTCGGCTCGTCGTTGGGCACATCCGAGATGGCCAGCGTCAGCAACCGGGCTGGCGCGGCGGCGAGCGCGAGCCGGCCGCCCTTGATCCGCGACAGCCGCTTGCGGACGATGTTCATCTCGCCGATCGGGGCGCCCGAGCGCAGCAGCGCCTTGTTGACGGCCTGTTTCTCGGCGAGCGTGAGCGAACCTGCGGGCGCGACCCAATTGGCCGAGCCGCCGCCCGACAGGAGCACGAGCACGAGATCGTCAGCGGTCGCGGAGGCAGCGAGATCGAGTGCGCGAGTGGCGCTGTCGATGCTGCCCTGGTCCGGCACCGGATGACCGGCCGCGACCATCGGGATGTGGCGGGTCTTCGTCTCGTAGCCGTGCCGCGCGACGGCGTGGCCGATCAGGTGCTCTGCGGACAAGCCCGAATCGAGGTAATGCGCCTCGGCCAGCGCGGTCATGCTGCCGGCGGCCTTGCCGGCGGCGAGCAGGATCAGACGACCTTTGTCGGGTGGAGGCGGCAGGTGCTCCGGCAAGCAGCCGGCAGGGTGCGCGCGGGCGACGGCCGCGTCGAAGATCGCGCGCGCGTCGGCGCGCATCCGCTCCGTGAGGTCGTAGGATCGCTGCAAGGTCGCCCCGTCCCGCCCGTCTGCCACCTTAGAGTCGATCGGATCGACTTTCGCTGGCGTTTCTTTTAGGTCGCGGGGCGGCGGACGTCATCAGGCTTTTGCCGATATCATCGTCCTTTTAGAGGCGCTGCATGATGAGCGACAACGCCGTGCCCGTGCCGAGTGCCGCGCTTGCCCCGGGCGAAGTCGAGGTGGTTTCCGGTGATCCCGCGACGGGGATGCTGCTGCTGTGCGACCACGCCTCGAACGCGATTCCCGCCGAGCTCGAAGGGCTGGGACTGCCGCCGGCACAGCTCGAACGCCATATCGCCTATGACATCGGCGCGGCCGAGATGACCCGTGCCATGGCGCGGGCGCTGGGTGCGCCCGCCGTGCTGTCGAATTTCTCGCGGCTGCTGATCGATCCCAATCGCGGCCTCGACGATCCGACGCTGGTGATGCGCCTCTCGGACGGGGCGATCGTGCCAGGTAACCGGCATCTCGACGAGGCCGGAATCACCGAGCGCATCGATCGCTATTACAGGCCCTATGACGCGGCGATCGATGTCGCCATCGAATCCGCTCTGGCGGCGGGCCATCCGCCCGCGATCATCGCTCTGCACTCCTTCACGCCGTTCTGGAAAGGCGTCGCGCGGCCCTGGCATGTCGGCGTGCTGTGGGATGACGAGGGCCGGCTGGCGCGGCCTCCGATTGCCGCCCTGCAGCAGGAGGGCGATCTCGTCGTTGGCGACAACGAGCCCTATCATGGTGGCCTGCCGGGCGATACGATCGACCGGCATGCGATCCGGCGCGGCTTGCCAGATGCGCTGATCGAGGTCCGGCAGGACCTGATCGCCAGCGATGCGACCGCGCGCGACTGGGGTGCGCGGCTGGCGCGTATCGTTGCGCCCTGCATTCTGGCGCTCAGGGCGACATGAGCATTGCGACTGTTGAGAGATGCCCGCCCGTCCCGGTTGCGGGTTGACGGCAGGGGCCGCGCGGTGCGAACCCTCCCGGCCAAATCTCTCCCCCCAAATTTCCGACATGCAGCGAGAAGGACATCAGATGGACGAACCGGTTCAGGGCGACCAGCTCAAGAGCATCGTGGAGCGCATCGAGCGTCTCGAGGAAGAGAAGAAGACCATCGCCGACGACATCAAGGAGGTCTATGCCGAGGCCAAGGGCAATGGCTACGACGTCAAGGTGCTGCGCAAGGTCATCGCCATCCGCAAGCGCGACGCCAATGAGCGCGCCGAGGAGGAGGCGATCCTGGACCTCTATCTGCAGGCCGTCGGCGAGAGCGCCTGAGCCATCTGTGCTTTCGGACAGCGAAACGCCCGCCCCGGGAGACCCGGGGCGGGCGTTCTTTGTTGGTCGGCGAAGGCTGGATCAGGCGACCTTGGCGAGCTCGGCCTGCGCGTCGTTGATCGCCTGCTGGCGTGCCTCGGGGCCGTAGCCCAGCTTTTCGGCGCGCACGAAAGTGACGTCGGTGATGCCCATGAAGCCGAGCATGGTGCGCAGATGCGGCTCCTGCGAATCCATCGGCTGGGCCGGGCCCGAGCTGTAGAGGCCGCCGCGGCTGAGCAGGACGATGGCGCGCTTGCCGGTGACGAGGCCCTCGGGACCCGCTTCGCCGTATTTGAAGGTCAGGCCGGCGCGCAGCACATAGTCGAACCATGCCTTGAGCGTTGAGGGGATGCCGAAATTATACATCGGCGCGCCGATGACCAGCGTGTCGGCGGCCTTCAACTCGGCGATCAGCGCATCGGAAAAGGCGCGGGCTTCGACCTGCGCGGCCGTACCGGTTTCACCGGCGCGAAGCGCGGCCGTCGTTTCGATGCTGAGATGGGGAACGGGGTCGGCGCCGAGGTCGCGTGCGACGACGTTCAGCGCCGGGTTCTTGGAGCGCAATTGATCGACGGTGGCCTGAACGAGCTGACGCGAGACCGAATCGGAGCCCGAGGCGCTGCTGTTGAGGACGAGAACGGAAGCCATGATGGTGATCCTGTCAGGCTGGTTGAATGCGATGCCGGCAAGATAGGATTTCGCCGTTGGCAACAGAACGCCTATAAGGAGCACCAGACTGTTGCTTCAGGAGGAACGCGATGTCCGAGCTCGACGACATCCGCAGCTTTATCGCCGTCGCCGACAGCGGCGGCTTCGGCCGCGCAGCCGATCAGCTCGGCCTCGCCAAATCGGTCGTCAGCCGCCGGGTCTCGCGGCTGGAGGCTGATCTCGGCACGAGGCTGCTGAGCCGGACGACGCGCGGCGTGGCGCCGACCGAAGCCGGAATCGAATTCAAGGCGCGCGGCGAGCGCATCCTGGCCGATCTCGTCGAGGCCCGCGAATCGGTCGCCCTGCAAGCTGGCGGGGTCTCGGGACGCCTGCGGCTGTCGATGCCGCTGACCTTCGGCAACCG
>QBLV01000040.1:0-13336 GCA_003241815.1 Hyphomicrobiales bacterium
CCATCACGGTCATGGCGAATACGCCGTCGATCACGGCTCGCTGACCTATCTGATGGATCGCGAGGGGCGTTTTCTCACCCTGCTGCCGCACAAGACCGGAGCCGAGCGCATGGCGGCGGTGCTTCGCTCCTATCTGGCGTAGGCTGTCGCCAACTGCCGAAACGGATTCGCAATCATGCCTGACACTACTGCCACGGCCGACGGCGCCCGCAAGCCCGACAGCAGCGCCCAGAAGGCTTCCCCCTCCTATCGCCTCGCCGCGCTCGACCCCGATTTCATCCTCGGCGATTCGACGCGGGGCGCGCGCTTCATGCTCGAATACCAGAAGGCGGAGGACCACCTGCGCGCGCGCGGCATCCTCTCGACCATCGTGGTGTTCGGCTCGGCGCGGGTGCGCGAGGGAGAGCCCTGGTACGAGGCGGCCCGCGCCTTCGCCCGGCTCGCCTCCGAGCGCGGCGGCGCGCTGGCGGCGGGCGATCTCGGCCGCGACCATGTCATCGCCACCGGCGGCGGGCCGGGCATCATGGAGGCGGCCAATCGCGGCGCGACCGAAGCCGGCGCGCTCTCGATCGGCTTCAACATCACCCTGCCGCACGAGCAGGAGCCCAATGCCTGGTCCACGCCCGACCTGACCTTCCGCTTCCACTACTTCGCGATGCGAAAGATGCATCTGGCGATGCGCGCCTCGGCGCTGGTGGTCTTCCCCGGCGGCTTCGGCACGCTCGACGAATTGTTCGAGATTCTGACGCTGGTTCAGACCGGCAAGATGCGCCCCGTGCCGATCGTGCTCTATGACAGCGCCTACTGGAAAGCGCTTCTGAACCTGAAGACCATGGCCGATGCCGGAATGATCCGGGCCGAGGATCTCGCGCTGTTTGCTTACGCGGATTCAGCCGAAGAGGCCTATGCCCGCATCGTCGAGGGGGCCGGAGACAACTGGCGGCCGGCGACGGAGGATGGGGTGCAGACGTGAGGCGCCCGCCAAGACGCTCCAACAGTGCCGTCATCCCGGCCGTAGCGAAGCGGAGAGACGGGATCCATGCCTGAACCTCTCCGATCAGCATTCCGGCATGAATCCCGGGTCCCTTCGGTCGCCCGGGATGACGGCGTGTGGTTTCGGCCAATGAAAAAGGCCGGCATCGCTGCCGGCCTTCCCGTATCTCTCAAAGCCGTAAAGCTCAGGCAGCCTTGGCTTCCGCCTCGTTGCCGAGCGCAGCCTTGACCATCTCGACCACCGCCGTGAAGGAGGCGGCGTCGTCGATGGCCATTGCCGAGAGGGTCTTGCGGTCGAGCTCGATGCCGGCCTTGTGCAGGCCGTTGATGAACATCGAGTAGACCAGGCCGTGCTCGCGCACCGCCGCGTTCAGGCGCTGGATCCAGAGCGCGCGGAACGAGCGCTTCCGGTTCTTGCGGTCGCGATAGGCATATTGCATCGAGCGATCGACGGCCGCCTTGGCGGCGCGGATCGTATTCTTGCGGCGGCCATAGAAACCCTTGGCTGCCTTGAGTGTCTTCTTATGCTTGGCGTGGGACGTTACGCCCCGTTTCACACGAGCCATGTGATGATCTCCGGAAAGTTAGGGGGCGTCAGCCGTTGGGGAGGAAATACTTCTTCACGTTGGCAGCATCACCCTCGAACAGGGTGGCGGTGCCGCGGTGATTGCGGAGCTGCTTGTTGGTCCGCTTGATCATCCCGTGACGCTTGCCGGCCTGGGCGTAGAGCACCTTGCCGGTTCCGGTGATCTTGAAGCGCTTCTTGGCGCTCGACTTCGTCTTGATCTTGGGCATTTTGGCTCCTCATAGGTCGCGAGCGCGCAAACGGCGCCGCTTCATGTTTGCTTGCTGGAAGCAAAGATCGATCGCCACGGCAGCCCTTATCAGCCGGGCGATCGAAGGCCGCGCGTATGACAGAAAAGGGCGGAGCTGGCAAGCGCAACCGCAGGGCGCGGGGAGAAGGGACGCCGGATTGCCAGTTTAGGATGCCTCACCCGCAAAGCAGAGGGAACGGTCCGCGCGGTTGAACGTTCGTCTCGTTCACCGCCACGCCCAATGGGATGAACCCTTCATGCTCCGACTGATTCTTGGACAAGCCTTTGCGGCCTATCTGACGAAAACCGCAGCCAGCGGGCGCCATCCCCGCGTCCTGTCCGCCGCACTCGCGCTGCTGGCGACGCGGATGGGCGGAGCCGGCAAGCTCATGGGCATCTGGGGTCTGCTCTCGGCCTTGACGGGTCGTCGCGGCCGCTGAGGTCGGCGCGGTTGCGGCTCTGCGCTTTGATGCAAGCGTCCGGCTGCCCAAACGGTGACAGCTTTGCTCGGCCGCGCCAGCGCATAGCCTCCTATTCCGCCGCGCGAATAAAGCTCTCGCCATTCTCGCCGTCGATGCGCGCGCCGAGCCGATCGACGTCGAGCACCATCAGCATGCCGGCCGGCTCGCCGCGGGCATCGCGCGTCGCGACCACGCCGAGCGCCGGCACGTCGGTCTTTGCTGTGAGGTCACGTAGCGGCTGCAGCTCGGAGGCGGCGATCTCGGGGATCAGGCCGAGCGCATCGACGACCAGCCCCAGCGTCCGGCCTGCGGCGCGCACGATGACGATCTGCTGCTCATCGGAGGAGACGTCGGGGATGCCGAGAAGGCGCGCGAGCCGCAGCACCGGCACCGGCTGGCCCTGATGCAGCTTGTAGCCCGCGAGCAGGCCATCGCCGGCCTTGCGGGCCGAGGGCTTCAGCCCAACGATGTCGACCGCCTCGACAACGTCGCGCGCCCTCACGCCGAGCCAGTGGCGCCCGATATGGAATGTCGCGACCTCGAAGGCTTCGACGCCGTCCGCCGGCTTTCGCGACGCGAGTGTACCCCGTCCGGCTCCTCCCACAGCCGGCCTGGCGACCGCGCCGGTCGCAACAACGCCCAGCGGCACCGCGCAGAGCGCCACGACATCGGCGCGGTGGCCGTCGCTCGTCTTGTATTCGCGATAGCCTTTCGAGAGCGCCGCACCGACGGCCATATGCTTGCCCTCGAAGCTGCGAATGCCGGCGAGGTCGCCATCGCGATCGAGGCTCGCGGGATCGACCGGCAATGGGCTATCCGAGCCGATCGCGAAGCGCGAATCGGTCGAGGCGATCACACGCCCGTTGCTTCCGACCAGAATCGCGAAAGCCTCCGGCAAGGGTGCTCCGTCCTCGTCGGTCGGGAGGGAATCGGCCAGGATCGCGGCAAATTGCGGGGTCGAATCGAAGACGATGGCGATGCCACCCAGCGCCTTGCCGCCGGACGGAGCCTGGACCGCCGCCGTGTAGATCAGCGTCGCGGCGTCGTCGTAGAGCGGGCTCGGCTCGAACGCCGAGACCGCGTAATGCTGACCCGAGCGCAGGGCGAGCGTCCGCGAGACCCATTCGGCTTCCAGAGTCGTGCCGACGAGATGTGCCTGGGAGGGTTGCGAGACGGCGACGACCACACCCTGCGCATCGAACAGGATCAGGTTGCTGTAGACGGTGTAAAGCGCGTTGATTGTCGCCAGAATGTCGCCGCAGAGCCGACGGCCTTCGGGCGTAGGGGACGCCAGCACGCGGGCAAAGCTCGCATTCAGCGCCCACCAGCGGCAGTCATTGGCGCGCTCGTAGAGATTGCGGTCCATCACGTCGATGGCGAAGGCGGCACGCGAGCGGCACTTCTCCATGATCGCCGCGACGACGGTGCGATGGAGGTCGCCGATCGAGGCGTCGCAGACGGCCTGCGTCTTGCGGCCGGCGCTCGATATCTCCCAGAGCAGAATTTTGGAGAAAGCGGCGTTGGCTGCGGTCGAGCCGGCCTGGCGGATCGAGCCGTTCCAGACCGACCGATTGAGATCGCCCTGGATCGCCGCCGCCTGACGCGAGACGCTGCGCAACTCGGCGGAGAACAGGCCGGCCTGGCTGGTCACGGCCGCGAGCAGATCCTCGCCGATGCCCTTGCTGAGCTCGCCCTCGTCCTGATCGAACGCCGCGTCCAGCGGAATCAGGCCAAGCCCGATCCAGCCTGGGCCCATATAGCCCTGATAGCCGGCACTGCGACAGGCCATGGCGAGATACTGCCGGCCACCGAGCCTGACGATCGGATCCCGCCCCTGCAGCGCTGAGGGCGACAGCTTGAGCCCTGCCGGAAGCTGGATCGGGCAGGAGCCGGCGACGACGTCGCCGTCGGGCGAAACACAGCCCAGCACGGTCCAGTCATGCTCCGGCAGCAGCTTGCGGAAGATGCCGGCCATCTCGTCGGCGAGCTTGAAGACCAATATGAGCACGCCAAGGGGGCGCCGGTTCGCGTCCTCGACACGCCAGGCATAAACCAGCGCCTGCTCGTGCGAGACGAAATCCAGCACGCCGTAATGTTCGACATAGGCGCCGCTCGATGTCAGCGCCTCGTCGATGATCGCATGGCGCGCGGTCTGCGCCTCATGGGCTGCGAGTCTGGCGCGGATGGCGCCTTCTCGATCGACCAGAACGATGTCGGAATAGACGGAGTATTTCGCGACATAATCGCGAAAGCGAGCCTCGATGGCCACGCGCGCGTCCGTCGACGGCGTGGCCTCAAGCATCTCGCGGATGTCGGTGTCGGCGGCGAGGAAGCCGATATCGGCCGTGCGCTCGAACAGGTTGCGAACCAGCACGTCGATGGCGTTCTGCGCCTTGATGCGCAGGTCGGTCATGACCTTGTCGCGGGTTTCCTTGGCGAGGTGGCCGAGCAGGCTGGCGGTCAGATCCTCGAAGGCCGAGCGTGTGCCCGACATCTCGGTGGCGTTGCCGGAGAGCTGCCCGAGCAGGGTCAGCGTGTCCCAGGACGCCTGCAGGCGATCGAAGACCTGACGATAATCGTCGATCGCGCGCATGTGCCGGATCAGGCCCGCAAGCGCCGGGTCGATCTCGATGCCCTTGTGCAGAGTCTGCAAGTCCTTATGCCCCTTCGTCGACCGCCTGTCGCCGAACGTGCCGGAGAAGGCGAAAGGCCGGGCATGACGAACCTGCCCCCCGGTGGAATGAGACCACCAACGGCGGTGATTCGCATCAGCCTCAACCGCTACCGACGCATAAATTTGCAGCAACTGCAAAGGCCCGCATCATGACGTCGGCGATGGCGACATACGCCGCCATCGAGCCCCGGGGGCCGAGGCGAAAACGGCCTTCGCTCAGATGCCCTCGATTCGCGTCAG
Organism: Hyphomicrobiales bacterium; assembly: GCA_003241815.1. GTDB lineage: Bacteria > Pseudomonadota > Alphaproteobacteria > Rhizobiales > Beijerinckiaceae > Allobosea. The sequence continues at coordinate 5,184 of QBLV01000040.1, forward strand.
CGCCTCGAAATGCTTCTCCGACTGATGCACCAGCACCTGCCGCCATTCGCGGGCGGTGGCCTCGATTTCCTGTTGCGGGATCAGCTTCAGCGGCCTGCCGGTCGACATCGCCAGCACCTGCTGACGGCAGGCGCGCTCCAGGAAGTACAGATCGTCGAAGGCGACCGCGACCGAGGGGCCGCCGATGGTCACACCATGATGGGCGAGGAAGGCGATGTCGGCGCCGCCATCGGTCTGGCCCTTGCTCGCCGCCACGATCGCCTCGCCCTCGCTCTCGTCGAGCGCCAGCCCGCCGAAATGGTCGACATAGAGCGTGCGGCCGTGGAAGCGGCAGGCGGTCTGGTGCGCCATCTCCAGCCGGCCGCCCTCGACCATGGTCAGCGCGGTCGCATAGGGCATGTGGACGTGCAGCACCGCGACATGGCGCGGATTGGCCTTGTGGGCGGCGACATGGATGTTGCGGGCGGTGGCCTCGACCTCGCCCTCCCCTTCCAGAACCTGCCCCCGATCGTCGATCAGCAGCAGGTCGGACGGCTTCATCTCCGACCAGTGAACGCCATAGGGGTTGATTAGATAGCGCAACTTGCCGTCGGGGCCGTCGGGCAGTGCCACCGAGAAGTGGTTGCAGATGCCTTCGTTCAGCTCGAATTTCGCGGCGAGGCGCAGTGCGGCGGCCAGATCGCGGCGCTGGCTGGTGATGCTGGGCTGGCTCATGGCAAAAGGCGCTCGCGGTCGATGGATCGGAGGCAAAACCAAGCATCCTGATGCCGGACATGACAAGGCCCGGCGCTGGGGCCGGGCCTGATGCAAATCGCATGGCGCGACCGGCTGCTGCCTATCTTGGTGCCAGCACCATGACCATCTGGCGGCCTTCGAGCTGCCAGTCGCTCTCGACCTTGGCCGTCTCGGCCAGATCGACCTTGACCCGCTCGAGCACCTTCACGCCGAGATCCTGGTGGGCCATCTCGCGGCCGCGGAAGCGCAGGGTCACCTTGACCTTGTCGCCCTCCTCGAAGAAGCCGAGCATGGCCTTCATCTTGACGTCGTAGTCATGCTTGTCGATGCCGGGACGCAGCTTGATTTCCTTGATCTCGATGGTGCGCTGTTTCTTGCGCGCCTCGGCGGCCTTCTTCTGCTCCAGGAAGCGGAAGCGTCCGTAGTCGAGGATCTTGCAGACCGGCGGCTCAGAATTGGGGGCGATCTCGACGAGGTCGAGACCGGCATCCTCGGCAATCTTCAACGCCTCGAAGAACGAGACCACGCCACGGTTGGCGCCGGTATCGTCAATGAGCTGAACGTCGCGGACGCCGCGGATGTCGCGGTTGGAGCGCGGGCCGTCTTTGGTTGGGGTCGGGGCAGCACGGAAAGGACGACGAATGGGGGTATTCTCCTGTGAATGGCGCATCTCGCGCCCGTGAGCAGACACATTGCACAAAGATGCGCGTTGTCAATGGACGAGGCCGATTTGTTGAGATGGTTACCGCTCGAGCAGGGCGCAATAGACGTCCAGCGTCTCGCTCACCATCGATTCGAGCGAAAAATGGCGCTCGACATGCAGGCGCGCGCGTCCGGCCAGATTGTCGCGCGCCGAAGGGCGCAAACTCAGCGCGCCCTCCAGTGCGGCGGCGAGCGCTGCGGCATCGCCGGGTGGAACCCGCCAGCCGGTGCGCTCGGCCGGGCTCACCTGCGGCGGGGCAAGGACGGTCTCGGGAACGGCGCCGAGGTCCGACACCACGACGGGCGTGCCCATCGCCTGCGCCTCGACCGCGACCCTGCCGAAGGCCTCGGGCTCCGTCGAGGGCACGGTGACGACGGCCGCCGCCAGCAGGGCGGCGGGCATATCGGCGCAATGACCGACCCGTTTGACACGGCCTTCAAGCCCCGCCTTGGCGATGGCCTGGTCGAGTTCCCTGACATAGCCGTCGCGACCCTGCGCGTCGCCGGCGAGGATGAAGGCGGTGTCCGTATCGCCGCCATCGCGCAGGATGCGTGCGGCCTCGATCAGGACGCGCTGACCTTTCCAGCTCGTCAGGCGCCCCGGCAGCAGCACGATGCGCTGATGCGCCTCGATACCCCAGGCCCGGCGCAGAGCCTGGATGCGCTCCGGGGACACAGCCTGCGGGGCGAAGGCCGAAAAATCCGTGCCGCGATTCACGACCCGGATGCGGTCGCGCGCGAAACCGTGCTTGGCGAGGATGAGGTCAGCCGTATAGGCCGAGTTGGCGATGACGACGTCGCCGCGCGCCATCACCGAGTTATAGAGCGTCTTGACCGCCGAGCGGGTAGCATAGGACCCGTGATAGGTGGTGACGAAGGGCAGCTTGAGCTTGCGCGCCGCCGCAAGCGCGACCCACGCCGGGGCGCGCGAGCGGGCATGGATCAACTCCACGCCCTCATGCCGGCAGAGCAACGCCAGCTTGCGCACATTCAGCGCCATGGCGAGCGGGTTCTTGGATGCCGCCGGAAAGGGCAGCCAGACGCCACCCTTGGCCTGGAGCTCGGCCACGAGCCGGCCGCCTTCGGTCGCGACAAGAGCGCGGGCGCCGACATCGGTGAGGCCCTTGGCGATGTCGACCGCGGTACGCTCGGCACCGCCCGTGTCGAGATCGGGGATGATCTGCAGGATCGTCCGCCCGACGAGCGGGTGGGCCTCGGTCGATGGCAGCGAAAGATGCGCGCCTGGCTGGAAGGACATACTCACCGTTTCGGAAACATGCTTTCGGTTCACGCAGGGCATGCCCGCGCGGCTTTCGATTTGCGCCAGTATGCCCGCCATGGCTCAAACGCACAGTCCATATTCGCGTGGCACCCGCGATTCGTCACAGGAGATTTGAGTTGGAACATAAGGCCCCGCAATGGCTGGAGGTCGGCGATGGCGCGGAGACGCGCCGTCTCGCCGTCCTGACGCAAGGTGGCACTGGAGCGCCGGTGGTCTGGCTCGGCGGCTTCCGCTCCGACATGCGCGCGACGAAGGCGGAGGCTCTGGCGCGCTGGGCGGCCGAGGCCGGGCGGGCTTTCGTGCGCTTCGACTATGCCGGACATGGCGAGAGCGGCGACGACTTCGGGCGTTGGACGATGTCGCACTGGCTAGACGATGCGCTGGCCGTGATCGCAGCCCACTGCAAGCAGAGACCCGTCTTGGTCGGCTCTTCCATGGGCGGCTGGGTCGCCCTGCTGGCCGCGCGCCGCCTGCTCGGCAGCGCGCTCGCGCCGACCGGGCTCGTGCTGATCGCGCCTGCGGTCGATTTCACGGAAGAGCTGATGTGGGAGCGGATGCCCGAGGCGATCCGCCAGACGATCCTGCGCGACGGTGTCTGGATGCGCGCTTCGGAGTATTCACCGGAGCCGACGCCGATCACGCGGGCGCTGATCGAGGATGGCCGCAGCCACCTGCTGTTCGGCGGTGAGATCGCCACCGGCTGCCCCGTCCACATCCTGCAGGGCATGCAGGATCCCGATGTGCCATGGCGCCAGGCCGTCAAACTCGTCGAGCATCTGAGCGGCGACCCGGTCGTGCTGACGCTGGTCAAGGATGGCGATCATCGCCTCTCGACGTCGCAGGACATCCAGCGACTGCAGGCGGCGGTCGCGGGTATCGCGACCGCGCCCTGATAGGGCGTCAGTGGACGCTGACCATCCGCAGATCGTGCTCCCACGCATTGGCGGTGGCCGCCTCGCGGGAATCGGTCACCAGGATCGGCGCTCCATCGGCCGAGAGCAGCGCGAAGAGCTGCAGGCCAGACTGGATCTCCGGCGCCTGCGGAAAGATCCGCAGCAACTCGTCCGAGGTCATCGACTTGAGATAGGCGACCTCTCCGGTTCCCAGCGCCGCGAACTCGGCCGGGGTCAGGGGGTTCGTCTGGATCATCGTCCTGTCTTCGTTCATCGCGCCCTCCTTCAGAGCAGTGCGAGTGCGGTTATCAAGATACGACTGCAATTATGAACGGATGCAAAAACCGCGCTGCATCCTTCAAGGTGGTTCGAAAACTTCTAATCGCGGCTCACGATATCGATACGCCGGATGAGCCTTTCCGGTTCCGGCCGGACCAGATCGATGGCGAGAAGGCCGTTCGACAGATCGGCGCCCATCACCTGCATGCCCTCCGCCAGCAGGAAGCTGCGCTGAAACTGCCGTGCGGCGATGCCGCGATGCAGGAACTGCCGGCTCTTGTCGTCGATCTGGCGGCCGCGAATGGTGAGCTGGTTCTCCTCCAGGGTGATCTCGAGCTGTTCGCGCGAAAAACCCGCAACCGCGAGCGTGATGCGGAGCCGGTCGGGCTCATCATCGCAACGCGCCATGCGCTCGATGTTGTAAGGAGGATAACCCTCGCTGGCGCCTTTGGCGACCCGGTCGAGCGCTCGTTCGATATCGTCGAACCCGAGCAGGAACGGATGCGAGAGACTGGGCGTACGCGTCATTTCAGGACCTTGCCCTGACCTTGCCGGAGCCCCCGAAAGGCGCCCCCGATCGACCGGAACCCGCCAACGCAGCGCCCCGCAGGCGGAAGGCGAAGCCCCCCCGCTTGCACCGGATATGGCGAAGGCAGGCTGTAGCTTCAAGGGCCGCATCCGCAATCGCCACAGGGCGGCGGGATGGCCGGGCGGATGAGATGCGCGTGGCAATCCTCAGCGAGGCGGCGATTGGCTGCAGGCCTTAGGCGATGCGGCCATGGGTGCGGGTGGTACAGCCACCCCGGCTTGAACGGGGGACCTCTAGATCCACAATCTAGCGCTCTAACCAACTGAGCTATGGCTGCCCGCACCCGGCGCTTGGCGATCGGTCGCTTTCGCGAGATCGGCGGCGGCGCGGAACCTAGAACCGACGCCCCGCGAATGCAACCGGGTAATCGCGGGTTTTCCGGTTAAGAGTCCGAAGCGACCCCGCGCTCACCTGGCTTCATACGCTTTTCAGCCCTTGCCCATCGCCTTGCTGGCGATCCGCGCCATCTCTTTAAGGTGCTCCGCATAGGATTCGTAGGAGCGGCGCACGGCCTTGGCCTGAAGTGCGACGGCGTCGGCGGCACTGTCGGTGCGCGCCAGCGTCTGCGCATCGTCGAGCGTCGCCGTGAGTTCGGCGCAGGCATGGTCCAGCATCGTCGCCTGGAGCGCGCCGAAGGCCTTCGCCATCGCCAGGGCCTGCGTCATCACGGTCGCGGATGTGATCGATGCGAATTCGGGCAGTTTCGGCGGCGTGCCGATCAGCGACGGCATCGCCTTGGCTTTCGCCTGAACCGTCTCGACCGTCTTGTCGACAGCCTTCGCGACCGTCTCGGCGGCCTTGACGGGGGCGGCTATAGCCTTCGCAGCCGCCTCGCTCAGCACTGGCGCGGCGTCCGGCACGGATGCGGGCTTGGCGACGGGCGCTGGCTTTGCGATGGCCGGTGTGGCGCCAGACGCTTTGGCCACCGGCTTCTCGATACGGACCTTCACTGAGGCGACGCGGGTCTCGGGCTTGGGCTTGACGGACCTGGCCGCTGCCTTTGCCGCAGGAGGTTTGGCCGCAGGAGCTTTGGCCGCAGCAGGCTTGGTAGCGGCGGGTTTGGCGGCAGGGAGACTGGTTTCGACAGCCTTGGGCGCAACCGGTGCGACCGGAGTCGGCTTGGCGGCGGCAGGCAAGACAGATTTCGTCTCTGCCGGCTTGGCGGCCTCGGCCGGCGCGGCGCCGGAGAGGGCCTTGACCGGAGACAGGCTGACCGGGGCCTTGGATGTGGTTTTGGTGGGAGCGGGCTTGACCATCACGGTTCTCCTTCAGCGCTCAAACAGCCTGGGCCGGGCGGGCTGCCCGGCCTTTCGCTCGTCTTGGGTCGCGCCGGGGCTGTCCTGTCGATCAGTTCGGCGCAGTGGTCATGCAGCAATCGGCCCGCCAGCCTTCACGTGCGAGCCTTCACTTGCGATTCCCGAGCGTTCACTTAGGCTTGGCAGCCTTCGTAATCGTCTCGGCCGCCTTCGCAGCGACGTCCTGAGCGGTTGCGCTCATTTCCTTGAACTGGGTCTGAAGCGCTTCGAGTTGCGCCTTCATGAAATTGGACTGGTGCGTCATGACCTCGGTCAGGTCCTTCGACTTGACGAGCTTCTGGGCCAGCTCGAAAGCCGCCGCGACATTGTTCTCGGCATAGCCGATCGCCTTGCGGGCGACGTCATGGGTGTTGACGCGGGCCGTCTCCGTCGAGCCATGAGCGGTGTCGACGGCCTTCGTGGCCGCGCCAATGAAGCCGTCGAATGCCTTGCGGGCCTGCTCGACGCTGCGCTCGGCGAATTCGCGCATTTCGCTGGGAACTTCGTAGGGGGTCTTGTCTGCCATGGGGTGGTCCTCCTGGTTGGTCTGTCGTACTGGCCGTTGAAGCTGGCCATGCACCACTCTATTTATTGTGCGATGCAATATCATTGTTGCGCTGCGATGACAATCATAGCCCGAAACAGCAGCGCGCGTTAACGCTGTTTCGACGCGACCGGGGACAGCCCGGCCTCGCCGCATGGCTTTGCTACCATTTGCCCGCTATTAAGGCTTTGTTAGCCATAATGGCGCGGACCATGATGGCGCGAACCAAGAGCGGGCAGGCATGAGCGAAGCCGGACAGGACTGGGCGCGACGCGGCGCAGCGGCGGCACAGGATGCGAATCTCGCCTCCTTCGCGGCCGACGGCGCGCTGCTGCTCTGGGACGACCAGGCGCAGCGGCCGGGTTTTGCCAATGCAGCAGGTCACGCGCTGCTGGGCGGGAATGCCCAGGCCGCCGCCCTGCCCGCGCCGACACGCCAGCGCTTCTCAGTGCTCGCCGGCGGCCTGGCCTCCCGCGACGGCGTCAGGCTGGAGCGGCTGCGGCTGACATCGGGATTTTCTGCAACGATCGTGACCTGCGGCTGCCAGCTCCTCACCAAGGACAATGGCGAACCTGTGCTCGCCATCGCGGTGCAGGCGGCCGAACTGCGGCGCCTCGGCATCGTGGTTCCTCGGCCCGCGCCCGTGCCTGAAATGCCGGTGGCCCCGGCAGCCGAATCAGCGCTCGAGCCTGAAGAGCCGAGCGCGGCGCCGGCCGGTTCCACACGCGCCATCCGCTTTCTCTGGCAAAGCGATGTCGACGGCCGTCTCACCAACCTGTCTACCAACATGGCCGAACTGATCGGCAAGGAGGCGGCTGCCTCCCTACCCGAGCGCCTTTGGGCCGAGCTGATTGGCTCCGTGGTGATCGACCGCAGCGGCGGCCTCGCGGCGCGGCTGGCGGGCACCTCGACCTGGAGCGGCCACGAGGTGCTGTGGCGGACGACGCCGGGCGAAGGTGCCCGCGTCGAGTTGTCCGGCGTCCCGGTGCTGGATGCCGCTCGGCAGGTCACGGGCTTCCGGGGTTTTGGCGTCGTGCGCCCCGGCGCGCGCGAGCCTTTCGTGCTGCCGATCGAGACGCCCGAGCAGGTGACGGAAGCCGCTGATACCCATGGCGCCGAGGCCAGCCCAATCCTCGCGGCGATAGAGCCCGAGGCTCATGCCGTGCAGCGAGAGAATCTTGCCGACATCGATACTCCCAGTGGTCATCCCGAGGAGCCACAAAGCAATGACTCGACGGATGCCGCAGATGAGCCCGAAGTTGCGGCGAGCCTCGTTCGAGACGCTATTCCTGACGAAATGCCTTCTCGGAATGAGGACCCGGCGATTGCCGCACTGAACGATGAAAGCGCCGCCCCCGCCGAAGATGCCGCGGTAGCGCCGGTGTCCGATGCTGACATGGTCGAGGCCCTGGACGCAGCCGTGGTCGCTCCGGCGCAGGAGGCATCCGAAGCCGAATGTGCGACGAAGACCGAGACGGAGCTGGCCTCATCGCCCATCGAGGCGGAGATCGCCGACGAAGCCGCCCGCGATGCGAGCGAGCCGGATGCTGCGGAGGCCGAGCTTGCCGCTGTCGAAGAACATGCCGACCCCGAGCAGGCACAGCCCGAACCGGCAGTGCAAGAACCGGTAGCGCAGGAATCGGCAGCGCATGAACCAGCGCCTCAGGAGCCCGTCGCGCCCGCCGCCAACATCGTGCCGCTGCGCAATGGGAATCTCGCCTCCGTCCGACCCGTGCTCGAGCCGTCGAAACCCAATCTCAGCTCGGCCGAGCGCAACGCCTTTCGCGAGATCGCCAAGGCGCTCGGCGCTCGCATCGCCGGCGACGACGAGGCC
>QBLV01000040.1:13430-13845 GCA_003241815.1 Hyphomicrobiales bacterium
GCCGGCGCCCGCCGACACGCGGAATGCCGAGCCAACGACCGCGCTGGGCACCCGTCCTCGCGTCCCGAACTCCCATGCCGATGTGCTCGACAAGCTGCCGATCGCGGTTCTGGTCAACCGCGACGACGAGGCGCTCTACGCCAATCGCACGATGCTCGACCTGCTGGACTATGCCGATCTCGACGATCTGGCAGCCGGCGGCGGCGTCAGCCGGCTGATCAAGGAAGCGACCCGCACGGATGGCGGCAGCATGATCCTGATCGACCGGCTGGGCCATCTCGTCAGCGTCCATGCGGCTCTCTCCAGCGTCGCCTGGCAGGGCGAGCAGGCCACCCTGATGGCCTTCCGCCACCCCAATGGCGGCGGCGAGGTCAAGGTGCTGACGCCGGAGGAGGCCGAGGAGGCCGAACTCGCA
>QBLV01000040.1:13855-20046 GCA_003241815.1 Hyphomicrobiales bacterium
CGAGGCCGAGGAATCCGAGAGCGCAGCCCGGGTCGAGGCATTGCGACTCGACGCCGATGTCCGCGATGCGCGCATCAACGAGCTCGTCGCCATGCTCGACACGGCCACAGACGGCGTCGTCACGGTGGACGAGCGCGGCCGCATCCTCTCGCTCAACAAGACCGCCGAGGCGCTGTTCGGCTACGACCAGCGCGAGGTCACCGGCGAATTGTTTACGCTGCTCTTCGCTGCCGAAAGCCATGCCCCGGCGCTCGACTATCTCGAGGGCTTGAAGGGCGGCGGCGTCGCCTCGGTGATGAATGACGGGCGCGAGGTCGTCGGTCGCGTGCGCCAGGGCGGCAAGATCCCGCTGTTCATGACCATGGGCCAGATCGCCGAGGGCACGGACCGGCGCTTCTGCGCCGTGCTGCGCGACATCACCGCCTGGAAGAAGACCGAGGGCGAGCTCGTCGAGGCGCGCAAGGCGGCCGAGAAGGCCAGCGCCCAGAAGTCCGACGTGCTCGCCAAGATCAGCCACGAGATCCGCACGCCGCTGAACGCGATCATCGGCTTCGCCGAGGTGATGGCGGAGGAGCGTTTCGGGCCGATCGCCAATGAGCGCTACAAGGAGTATCTGCGCGACATCCACCAGTCGGGCGGCTACGTCATCAGCCTCGTCAACGACCTGCTCGACCTCGCCAAGATCGAGGCCGGCAAGCTCGATCTCGACTTCGTCAGTGTCAATCTCAACGAGATCGCGCTCTCCACCGTCAGCCTGCTGCAGCCCGAGGCACAGCGTGGCCGCGTCGTGCTGCGCTCAGGCCTCTCGCCGAAGCTGCCGCCGGTCGTGGCCGACCAGCGCTCGATCCGGCAGATCGTGATCAACCTGCTGTCGAACGCGGTGAAGTTCACCGATGCGGGCGGGCAGGTGATCATCTCGACCGCGCTGGGCGACCAGGGCGAGGCGATCCTGCGGGTGCGCGACACCGGCATCGGCATGGACGACAAGGAGATCGCGCTGGCGCTGGAGCCCTTCCGTCAGGTCCCGACGACGCGCCGGGCCGGCGGCACGGGCCTGGGGTTGCCGCTGACCAAAGCGCTGGTCGAGGCCAACCGCGCCGCGATGTCGATCACATCAGTCAAGAAGGAAGGCACGCTGGTGGAGATCACCTTCCCGCCGCAGCGGGTGCTGGCGGGGGAGGTTGGCGGGGGCGGATCCGCTGAAGGACGGCGAGAGAGCCGCACTCCTGCGCATCGATGCCGGTCAAGCTCGGCGAAGCGTTGATCTTTGAGGACACGCCGGTCGACCTGGCGACGACCAACTCCGGATCATCCACGGCACCCGTTCACCGAAGGTTGGCTTCGCATAGAAGTAACCTTGCCCAAAATCGCAGCCAGCTTCCCTCAACCGCTCCGCCTGACCGGCGTTCTCCACGCCCTCGGCGGTGATGTTCATGCCCATGTTGCGGCCCAGGCTGACGACTGCTGCAACGATCGCGGCGTCGTCCTTGTCGGTTTCCAGATTCCGGACGAAGCTCTGATCGATCTTGATGTGATCGACAGGGAACTGTTTGAGGTGGGTCAGCGACGCAAAGCCGGTACCGAAATCGTCGAGCGCGATCGAAATCCCTGCCTTGTGGAACTCGCTCAGTATGGCCGCTGCTTCCTCGGTCTGGCGGCCCAAAAAGACCGTCTCGGTGACCTCGATTTCAAACCGTGACGTCGGGACGTTGGCCTCCTCCAGGATTGCGGTAATCCGGGTTGCGAGCGTTCTGTCGGCGAAATCGGCGGAAGCGAGGTTGACGGCGACCCGCCCGAATTCGAGGCCCTCGTCGAGCCAGGAGCGGATATCCGATGCAACCTGGCCGATCATGCTCGTCGCCAGCGCGGCGGAGATATCCTGATCGTCGAATGCCGGACCAAAATACGCTGGCGTGAGCAACCCAAGGGTGGGGTGCCGCCAACGAGCCAGCGCCTCGAAACCGACGATCTTGCCCGTCACGAGCGAAACCTTCGGCTGATAGTGGGGAAGAAATTCAGACGCGACCAGGCCCTGGCGTACCTCACGCAGGATGGACACACGGCGCTCCATGAGGTCGCGGGCGCCACTCGTGTAGACGACTGCGCTGCTGCGACCGCTCTCCTTTGCTCGGTAGAGCGCGATGTCGGCATCCTTCATCAATTCGACGGGGTCGCGATGATGGTCAGGGAACACGGCAACACCGATGCTCGCCCTCGTGGACAGTGCCCGTCCCTGGTAGTCGAATGTTGTTCGCAATGCCTCGACGATTTCGACGGCGCATTCGGCGATCGCGGTCAGTCCGGATTGCGTGGTCATGATGACCGCAAATTCGTCCCCCCCGACACGGGCGACAGTCCCCCGGTCCCCGACCAGGCGCGTCAGCCGAGCGGACGTTTCCGCCAGGAGCTTGTCGCCTGCGGCGTGACCCAGTGTGTCGTTGATGTCCTTGAAGTCGTCGAGGTCGAGCAACAGCAAGCCGACGCCTGTGCCGCCTGCCTCGGCCCCCGCAAGCGCATCTTCCAACCGGGTTTGGAAGAGTGTCCGGTTTGGCAACCCTGTCAGGGGATCATGATTGGCCGTCTGCCAGATCGCTTCCTCCGTCGCCTTCCGGTCCGAGATGTCGAACGTTATGCCGATGAGGCGGTCCTTATTGTTCTGCTCTGCCCTCATTGCTAGCCAGATTTCTCGGCCATCCGGGGCGCGGTAGCGGACTTCGGCCGAATGAGTTCCTTCTGCCAAGGCGGCGAGCCGCAGCAGTTCGACCTTGTGCCGGTCGTCGGGATGAACGCGCTCGACGAATTCGGACGTCGGGCCCGAACCGATACCCAGCAGCGCGTATGAGTTGTCCGACCGATTGACGTGAGCAGTCGTGAGATCGACGTCCCAGGCAACCATGTTACTCGCGTGTAGCGCAAGGCGCAGTCGCTCTGCGCCCATTCGCACCGCTTCTTCAGCCATCTTGCGCTGGGTGATGTCCTGAAACGTGCCCAGCATTCTGACAGGCCGTTGTTCGACGTCGTACAGTGTTCGCCCGCCGACCTCGACCCATCGGGTCTCGCCATCTTCGGCTCTGATGATGCGAAACGTCGCCGAAACGGATGGGATGCCGGCATCGAGAGCCGGATAGAACGCGGCAGCGATCTGCGCTCGGTCGTCAGGATGGACAAGCGGCAAGAAATCGTCCCGGTCCAGAGGCGCCATCGCTGGAACCCCCAGTATCCGACGAACCTCCGACGACCATTCGCGATGCCCGCTGGCGAAGTCGAGGTCCCAGATGCCCAGCCCTGTCGCAGCCAGAGCCAGCCGAAGCCGCTCTTCGCTGGTCCGCAGTGCATCACTGGCCCCGCGCGCCTCCGTCAGGTCCTGTAAAGCCCCCACCATCTTGACCGGCTTGCCGGACTGATCCCTCACCAGATAGCCGCGGTCGCGAACATAAGCATAGCCGCCATCGCCCTTGAGCCAGCGATATTCGCCTTCCCAACGCTCGCCGGTTTGACCAGCGACAAAGCGGCTGACCTCGTGTTCGATGGCGGTCCGATCCTCCGGGTGCACGCTTTCCAACCATGTTGTCCCGGTGGCTGGGGCTTGTGCGGTCCCATAGCCAAAGATGTCCTGAAGACTTTCGCCCCACAGCAGGCTGTCGGTTTGCAGATCCCAATCGTAGATCGCGTCCGATGTCGCATGTGCGGCCAGCCGATAGCGCTGCTCGCTTTCGCGAAGGCGATCTTCCGCGATCCGGCGGTTGTTCTCCGCGGATTTCCGTGCGGTGATGTCAGCGAATGTGCGGACCACCCCGCCATTGGGAAGCCGGTTTGTTCGAACTTCCAAGACGGTTCCGTTAGGCCGCTCCCGTTCATAGATGGAGGCTTCGATATCGTTGCCTTCATGCCGAATGGCGTGCACCAGCTGGGCGTCCGAGTTGGCAAATTCGCCTTGCTCGATCTGCCACCGCTTGACCGCCTCGAATTTCGGCGCTGATCGCATCATTGCGGGCGGCAACCCGAGCAAGTCGATCGCTCGCTGATTGCAGATGACGACATCCCCGCTCTCGTCGACCATCAATATGCCCTGGTCCACATTCTCCAGGGCACCGTTCAACAGGGCCGTGTTCTGAGCCAGCGCCTTGTTCGAGCGGCGCAGTTCCAGTTCGCGCATCACGGCCCGCGCCAGCGCCAGCAACGTGCTCGATTGCGCCTCCGTCAATCCCTGCGGTCTCGGCACCACATCGCAAACGCAAACGGCGCCGAGCGGAAGACCGTCGGACGTTTCCAGGCGGGCACCGGCGTAAAAACGCAGATGCGGCTGGCCGGTGACGAACGGATTGTCTTGCGATCGCTCGTCGTCGGCCAAGTCGTTGATCATGACCAGTTTCGAACGGTGGATCGTCTTCGCGCAGATGGAGTCGTCCAAAGACGTTTCGTCAATGCCCAATCCGATCGTCGATTTGAACGATTGCCGATCGGCCTCCAGGAAGCTCACCATGGCGACGGGAGCGCCGCAGAACTCGCTGGCGAGTTGTGTAATCTCGTCGAAGGCCGCCTCCGGCCGGGTGTCGAGAATGTCAAACTCCCGCAGCGCCGAAAGACGTTGCGGACAGGCCCATGAGAATGTGGATTGGCGTTGTTTGGACAAGCCGATGATCTTTCCGAGAACACGCACGAAGCCGTGACGGTACGGATACGGGCTTACGAAACCATAAAAATTATTCGCCCGATACGGTCGCTGTCCCTCAATGCCATCGAGTGGATCTATGGCTGCCGGCGCGGGTCCGCGATCTTGCCCATCACGATATGCGGATGCCGAGTTGATTCTCCAGGAACCAGAGGTTCCAGACATCTGGTATGGGCATAAGCAGATCTTGGAGTTCCTGTCTGACTGCGCAGCCCTGATGCGCCACGCCGGCCTCTCCTGTAAGAGGCATCGTTGCCCCACCCTCCTCCAAAGGCGCCTTCCCCATGACCCTGACGATCTATGGCTGCTACCGCTCGCGCGCCACGCGCAATGTCTGGCTGGCCAATGAGCTCGGCCTGCCCTTCAAGCATGTCCCGGTGATCCAGGCCTACCGCCTGCCCGACCCGTCGGCGGCGGATGCGCCGCTGCACACGCGCAGCCCTGATTTCCTGAAGGTCAACCCCAACGGGCATATCCCGAGCATCGACGATGACGGGTTCAAGCTGCACGAGTCGATGGCGATCAACTTCTACCTCGCCCGCAAGCATGGTGGACCGCTGGCGCCCAAGAACGCACAGGAGGAAGGGCTGGCGGTGATGTGGTCACTCTGGGCTGCGACCGAATGCGAGACCCATGCGCTGAACATCCAGTACCACATGGCCGCCTACCCGCCGGAGAAGCGCAAGCCCGAGTTGGTCGAGGCGGCGCTGGCCGCCCTGCCCGCCCCTTTCGCGGTTCTCGACGGCGTGCTGGCCGAAGGCGGCGGCTTCGTCATGGGCGGCCGCTTCACCGTGGCCGACATCAACGTCGCCGAGGTCCTGCGCTATGCGAAGCCCGCGACGCGGCTCTTCGAGGCGGCGCCGCATGTCAAAGCCTGGCTCGACGCCTGCCATGCCCGGCCGGCCTTCCAGGCTATGTGGCAGGCGCGGGACGCCGAAGCGGCCTGAGCCTCGCCGCAGACCCCAGGACAGAATCCGGGTGGCCGGCAAGGCCGCCCGGCTTCTACTGACGCGGGATGACAGTCCGGGAAGGAACATGCCGCGATGACCATCCTCACGCCTGCCACGCCCTCGCGGATGTCCGCATTCGACTGGCTCATGCTGGTCGCGCTGTCGGTACTGTGGGGTGGCTCCTTCTTCTTCAATACGCTGGCGCTGGCGCAGTGGCCGCCTCTTCCCGTGCTGCTGGTTCGGGTCGGGCTCGCGGCGCTGGCGCTGCTACTGTCGGTGCGACTGGCGGGGCTGTCCATGGCGGTCGGCCGACGTCTCTGGCTCGCCTTCTTCGGCATGGGCGTGCTCAACAACCTGATCCCGTTCAGCCTTTTCCTCTGGGGCCAGCAGCAGATCCCCAGCGGGCTGGCCTCGATCCTGAACGCAATGACTCCGATCTTCACCGTCATGGTGATGCATGCCTTCGGCAGCGAACGGGCGACGGGGGGCAAGATCGCCGGCGTTGTCGCGGGCTTCGCCGGGGTCGCGATCCTGATCGGGCCGGAGGCGCTTTCGGGCCTCGGCCCCAA
>QBLV01000040.1:20056-23656 GCA_003241815.1 Hyphomicrobiales bacterium
GCCTGCATCGCCGCGACGGTGTCCTACGCCTTTTCGGGCCTGTATGGCCGGCGGTTCCGCGAATTGCCGCCGCTCGTCACCGCCGCGGGCCAACTCACCGCCTCGACGCTGATGGCGCTGCCGATCGTCCTCGTGCTCAACCCGCCCTGGACCCTGCCCGTTCCCACGGGACAGACGGTCTTCGCGCTTCTCGGCCTCGCGTTGGTTTCGACGGCTGCCGCCTATGTCATCTTCTTCAAGATCATGCGCTCGGCCGGCCCGAGCAATGTCGTGCTGGTGACTTTCCTGATCCCGGTCAGCGCCATCCTGCTCGGCGTCGGGTTGCTCGGCGAGAGCCTGCTGCCGCGCCATTTCGCCGGCATGGCGGCGATCTTCGCGGGGCTCGCCCTGATCGACGGTCGGCTCTTTCGCTGGCTGCGGCCGGTCGCCACGGCCTGACCTGCGCGCCGGCCGACGGCACAGAGCTTTATTGCCAAAAAATTATGAATTGTTCTAGGGTCGCTTTCGCGGCATGAGCCGTTATCGGCTTCAGGACAACGACTGGAAGATATCGGGTCAACGATACGCCAGAGGGGATTTGAGGGACGCCATGGATGTTCGGCAACTGCGATGTTTCATCGCGGTGGCGGAGGAGCTTCACTTCGGCAGAGCCGCAGAGCGTCTCGGCCTCGCGCCTCCCGCCCTTTCCCGCCAGATCAGCACGCTCGAGGAAGAGCTCGGCTGCGTCCTCCTGACCCGCACCACGCGGCAGGTCGCGCTGACGCGCGCCGGCCTGATCATGCTCGAAGAGGCCAAGGGCATTCTCGGCCGGATGGACCATGCCTCGCGGGCGGTGCGCGAGGCGTCGCTGGCGTCGGGCAAGGTCTTGCGGATCGGCGCGATCGATGCCGCGTCGTCGAGCTTCGTGCCCGAGGCGCTGGTCGCCTTCCGCGAGCGCTACCCCGGCGTCGAAATCAAATTCGTCGAGGCGATGACGGCCGCCCTGGTCCAGATGCTGGAGGTCGGCAAGCTCGACCTCGCCTTGACGCGACCGCCTCGCAAGCCGACCGACTGCGCCTTCGAGGTGTTGCGCGTCGAACGGCCTATCGTCGTGCTGCACGAGAACCACCCGCTCGCGGCGCGCGATTCCCTGACGATACAGGATCTTATCGGCGAGCCCTTCGTGGTGCCCTCCAAGCGGATACGGCCCTTCGCCTATGACCTCGTGATGGCCTATTTCGAGAGCGTCGGCGCCGTGCCCAACGTCACGATCGAGGCGACTGAGAAACCGGCCATGATGTCGGCGGTCGCAGCGGGGCTTGGCATGGCGCTGGCGCCCGACTGGGTCTCGCGACTGAGCTTTCCCGGTGTCACGATGCGGCGTCTGCGCGGCGCGATGCTCGACCCGCCACCACCGGGCGCGCTCGTCGGCATCGCCTGGCGGCCGCAGCAGAAGCTGTCCTGCCGCGATGACTTTCTCGCAATCCTGCGCGAGAGCGTCACCCTGATCGACGAAGGCCATGTACTGCCATTCGCCATTCCCCTAACGAAGTTAAAACGAACGGCCCGTCTCGTCGGGTCGTCGGTCGGAGGACCCTTATGAGTTTGAACAAGATCGAGGAGGCGCGGGGCCTGCGTATCCGCTCTTCGCAGGATATGGCAGCCGGGCTGTTCATGATCCTGCTCGCCGGGCTCGCCTTTGTGCTATCGAGCGACCTGCCGCTCGGCACGCTGCGCCAGATCGGGCCAGGCATGCTGCCGAAGTCCTTTGCCGTGTTCTGCGCTGCGCTGGGCCTGATGTTGTGTCTGTCCTCTCTGCGCTTCAATGGAGAGAAGCTGTCCGGCTGGTCCTGGCGCGGCGTCATCTTCGTGCTCGGCGGCGCCATCGTCTTCGGTTTGACCATCCGCGGCTTCGATATCGGGCCGATCAGCGTGCCGTCGCTCGGCCTGCTGGTATCCGGACCCCTCGTCGTGCTGATCTCAGGATGCGCCGCAGACGACGTGCGGTGGAAGGAGTTGATCATCTTCGCCATCGCGATGACGACGTTCTGCATCCTCCTGTTCAAATATGCGCTGAGCCTGCCGATCCCGCTCGCGCCCTGGTTGCTTGGAATCTGAGGTCATCATGGACATTTTCTCCAATCTGGCTCTCGGCTTCCAAACAGTCTGGAAGGTCGTCTGGTGGTCGCCGGTCTTCCTGCAAGGCGCGGTCGCCATTCCACTGCCGATGAACATCCTGCTTTGTTTCGTGGGCTGTCTCGTCGGCACGCTGATCGGCGTGCTGCCGGGCGTCGGGCCGATCGCGACGATCGCGATGCTGCTGCCGATCACCTTCGGGCTCGACCCGGTCGGCGCCCTGATCATGCTCGCGGGCATCTATTACGGCGCGCAATATGGCGGCTCGACCACCGCGATCCTGGTGAACATCCCCGGCGAGGCGACTGCGGTCGTCACCACGCTGGACGGTCACCAGATGGCCAAACAGGGTCGCGCGGGCATCGCGCTCGGCACGGCGGCGCTGGGTTCGTTCTTCGCCGGCTGCGTCGCCACCGTCATCATCGCGGCGCTCGGTGCACCTCTGACCAAGCTCGCCTTGCTGTTTGGGCCGGCGGAGTATTTCTCGCTGATGGTGATGGGCCTGTGCTTTGCGGTCGTGCTGGCACGCGGCTCGATCCTCAAGGCCTTCTGCATGATTATGCTCGGCCTGCTGCTCTCGACCGTCGGCACCGATCTCGAGACCGGCCAGGAGCGCATGACCTTTGGCTTCGCGCCGCTCGCCGACGGCATCGACTTCGCCGTTCTGGCGATGGGCGTGTTCGGCTTCGCCGAGGTGCTTCGCAACCTCGAGAACCCCGAGGCACGCGACGTCGTGCGCGCCAAGATCGGCCGTCTGCTGCCAAACTGGGACGACATCAAGCAATCGGCCATGCCGGTGCTGCGCGGCACGGCGATCGGCGGCACGCTCGGCATCCTGCCCGGCAACGGAGCGGTGCTCGGCCCCTTTGCCAGCTACACGGTCGAGAAGAAGATCGCCAAGGACCCGTCCCGCTTCGGCAAGGGCGCGATCGAGGGCGTGGCGGGGCCTGAATCGGCCAATAACGCCGGCGCCCAGACGGCCTTCATCCCGCTGCTGACGCTCGGCATCCCGCCCAATGCGGTGATGGCGCTGATGGTCGGCGCGATGACGATCCATGGCATCATCCCCGGCCCGCAGGTGATGACGCGTAACCCCGACCTCTTCTGGGGCCTCATCGTCTCGATGTGGATCGGCAACCTGATGCTGCTGGTCATCAACCTGCCGCTGATCGGGCTTTGGGTGAAGCTGCTGCAGGTGCCCTATCGTCTGATGTTCCCGGCGATTCTGATCTTCTGCTGCATCGGCATCTATTCGGTGAACAACCAGCCGGTCGACGTGGCCTTCACCGCGATGTTTGGCCTGTTCGGCTATCTGCTGATCAAGCTCGGCTTCGAGCCGGCGCCGATGCTGCTGGGCTTCGTGCTCGGCAAGCTGATGGAGGAGAAGCTCAGGCAGGCCCTGATCATCTCGCGCGGTTCGTTCGTGACCTTCATCGAACGGCCGATCTCGGCGGGGCTGCTGATCGTGGCGGTCGCGGTTCTGGT
>QBLV01000040.1:23666-23995 GCA_003241815.1 Hyphomicrobiales bacterium
CTGCCGTCGATGTCGAAGAAGCGCGACGAAGTCTTCACCGAATGACGGGGTTGCCGCGCGTCATGCGCGGCCCCACCTTGGCTGCAATGATAACGAGGAAGGAACCGCTATGAAGAAAACCGTAATCGGACTGGCTGCAGCCGCATCTCTGGCGCTCGCCGGAAGTGCTTTTGCCCAAGCCTACCCGAACAAGCCTGTTACGATGATCGTTCCGTTCGCCGCCGGCGGGCCGACCGACATCATCGCACGCATCGTCGGCGACCACATGTCGAAGACGCTCGGCCAGCAGGTCGTGATCGAGAACGTCGCCGGCGCCGGCGGCACCACCG
>QBLV01000040.1:24005-27593 GCA_003241815.1 Hyphomicrobiales bacterium
CCTTGGGACCTTCTCGGCTGCGCCGGCCACGTATCCGGGCCTCAAATACGACCCGATCAACGGCATGCAGCCGATCGGTCTTGCGGGGGGCACCCCGATCCTGATCGTCGCTCGCAAGAACCTCGAGGCCACCGATCTGAAGTCCTTCGTGGCGGCGATTAAAGCCACGCCGGACAAGTTCAATGAAGCCCATGCTGGCCTCGGTTCGGTGTCCTGGACGACATGCACGCTGCTGAAGGGCCAACTCGGCGTGCCCAAGCTCAATGCGGTCGCCTATCGCGGTACCGGTCCGGCACTCAACGACCTGATCTCCGGCCAGATCGACTTCATGTGCGACCAGATCGTCAGCGTGGCCGAGCAGATCAAGGCCGGCACCATCAAGGCCTTCGCCGTCGCCTCGACCCAGCGCTCGCCGGCCCTGCCGGACGTGCCGACGACCACGGAAGCCGGCCTGCCGGAATATCAGATCGAGGCCTGGAACGGCATTGCCGGCCCCAAGGGGATGCCGAAGGAGGCCGTCGACAAGCTCGTCGATGCGCTCGACAAGGCCCTGAACGATGAGAACACGAAGAAGCGCCTGCTTGATCTGGGCGCCGTGATCCCCACCGCGACCGATCGTACGCCCGACGGCTTTGCCGCCGTGATCAAGCGCGACGCCGCCAAGCTGGACCCCGCGCTGAAGAACGCGCCCCGCTAAGCCGCAGCGACAGGACGTCATGACGGCGGGCTTCGGCCCGCCGTTTCTTTTTGGGCCGGCTCCCCTGATCGGATCCGTTCGCCCGCGGTCGCCGAACACCCGAAGCCGCTCGCCGTGCTCCAAGTCACGCTTGGAAACATGTTGTGACCGATCGTTGCGGAACTGGCGCCGTCTTCCCTCGTTGTCCTCGCGAACTTGGGGGAAACCCCTGCTTTCGGAAGGAGAACTACCATGATCAAGAAGCTTGCTCTTGTTACCGCCATTGTTGCCATTCCGGCCACGGCCTTCGCGCAGACCCAGGTCCAGCAGCAGCCTTCCGGTGGCGCCACCGGCGGTGCCGTCAGCGGCGCGACCTCGGGCGCCATCGGCGGCGCGATCGTCGGCGGCCCGATCGGCGCGGCTGTCGGCGGTGTCGGCGGTGCGGTGGTGGGCGCGATCATCGGCGACGCGGCGTCCCCAAAGTTCCGCACCTATGTGGTGGAGCAGAAGGTGCCGTCCTATCGCTACTCGGAGACGGTTGCGGTCGGTACCGTGCTGCCGGAAGACGGCGTCGTCTATCGCGAGGTTCCCGCCGAGTATGGCGCGCCGGCCGGTTATCGCTACACGATCGTGAACGATCGTCCGGTCGTGGTCGAGCCGCGGACCCGTCGCGTCGTGCAGATCATCAACTGATCGAACAATGCTGCGCCTTGCGGCACAGTGTCAGGCCTGCCCCGGAAACGGGGCGGGCCTTCTCATGTCCGGCAGCGTTTGCCCGCCGTGCGAGTGGCCCTGCCCTGGCGATGAGAGGCTATCGACCGTTCGAACACGGAACATCGCGCGGATGGGCTGGTTGTCTTTCCAAGCCCCATCCTTCCGGGAGACACATCATGATCAAGATTTTTGCCTTTGCCACCGCCCTCGCCGTTTTGCCCGCGACCGTCTTCGCTCAGAGTACCGGGCCTGCCGTGCGCGACCCAGCCGGCGGCGCGACACGCGATCCGGCGCTGAGCACCGTGCCCGGTACGGTCGATAACCGCCCGATGACGCGCGATCCCGCCGGCGGCACCATGATCGACGACTCGCCGCGTTTCCGGACCTATGTGACGGAGCAGCGCGTGCCGTCCTATCGCTATGAGCAGCCTGTCTCCGTCGGCGCGGTCCTGCCCGAGCAAGGTGTGGTCTATCGCGAGGTGCCCGCCGAGTACGGCGCGCAGGGCTATCGCTATACGGTCATCAACGAGCGGCCTGTCATCGTCGAACCGCGTACCCGCCGCATCGTCCAGATCATCAACTGATCCCTTTGCGCTGCTATCCGGTCGCGGTCGCCGCGACCGGATAGCAGGCGAGTCCAGGCCCGCTCCCGGCAGGGAGCGGGCTTTTGCTTGTACCGTCAACGGGTGCCGAACATGCGATCGCCGGCATCGCCGAGGCCCGGCACGATATAGCCGTGATCGTTGAGTTTCTCGTCGATGGCCGCCGTCCAGATCCGGACGTCCGGATGAGCGCCGCGCAGCCGCTCGATGCCCTCCGGCGCTGCGAGCAGGCAGACGAAGCGGAGATCCTTCGCGCCGCGCTCCTTCAGCCGGTCGATCGCCGCGACGGCGGAGTTGGCGGTCGCCAGCATCGGGTCCATGACGACGATCATGCGATCGGCGACGTCGGAGGGCGCCTTGAAGTAATATTCCACGGCCTGCAGCGTGTCGGGATCGCGGTAAAGGCCGATATGGGCTACGCGGGCGGCCGGCACGAGTTCCAGCATGCCGTCCAGGAAGCCGACGCCAGCGCGCAGGATCGGCGCGAAGACCATCTTCTTGCCTGAGATGATCGGCTGCATCGACTTCGTCAGCGGTGTCTCGATCTCGATCATTTCGATCGGCAGATCGCGCGTCACCTCATAGCAGAGCAGCATGCCGATCTCGTTGAGGAGCTGCCGGAAGCTCTTGGTCGAGCGGTCCTTCTCGCGCATCAGCGTGAGCTTGTGCTGGACGAGGGGGTGGTCGACGACGGTGACGCCGTCCTGCTGCTTGGTCATGTCATTTCCCCGTTCTTTTCTCTCAGCCCTCATCCTGAGGAGCCGCGCAGCGGCGTCTCGAAGGATGCTTCAGTGTGCACTGGAACATCCTTCGAGACGCAAGGCTCGCGCTTTGCTCCTCAGGATGAGGGCTGAGGGGATGATCAGCCAGAATCAAAACACCGTGCCGTCGCTGACGATCGTCAAAGGCGGGCCGCCGCCCTCGCGCCGCTCGGCTGCGATGCGCCGGCCGGCCGCCCAGGTTCCGCCTTCCAGCACCTTCGCCAGCGGCAAGTCCTCGCGCGAGCGGCCCAGCCGCTTGCGGATCAGGCCGCCGATCTCGTCGAGCAGCGCAACCGTCAGCGCCCGCCATTCGACGACGAGCGTCGAACCTGGCTCATGGGCGCGTGCGGCATCGGCCTCGTCCTTGAGCGCGATGACGCTCATGTCGAGGAACAGTCCGCCATTGCGGTATTCCGGCAGTCCGGTGAGATCGTCGATGTCGATCACCGTGATGCCCGCCCATTGCAGCGGCTCGATCAGCGAATAGGTCAGCCATTGCGACAGCTTGTGGAAGGGCACGAGCCCGGCCGTGACGCTGCCCTGTGCGATCAGGGGATGGCGCCAGGTGTCGCCGAGCGCGACGCCGGCCAGCGTCAGCCGCGACGGCCAGATGCCGCCGAAACAGGCCAGCACTTCGCCGAGCATGTGTCGGGCGCGCAGGGTCCCTGTCTCGGCCGCCGCGACGAAGCGATCGAAGAGATCGCCGGGGCGCGTCATGCCCTGGCGCTCGAGCTCCTCGCCGAGCCGGTTAAGCAGCGCGGCACGGCCTTCGACGGCCAGCAGCGGGTTGGCGGGACCGGCCTGGAAACCCGCCGCCAATGCAGCCGGGTCGAGC
>QBLV01000041.1:0-1311 GCA_003241815.1 Hyphomicrobiales bacterium
AAGTCCGCCCCGGTCAAAGCCGACAGCGTTGGGCCGCCATCCGAGCCGACCCAAACTGACTTCAACCCCGACCATCCAGCGCAAACAGCCGGTTTTTCCTCAGCCTGCTAGCGTCTGTTCGGGCTGTAGCAATGCATCAATCGGCTTGTCGCCCAAGACGGCGAGCAGGCCCAGTATGCCACCATCATAGCCCCGAAGAGGAACCCCCAGATAGCTGTGAACCCCCATTTCGGCGAGGAGGATATCCTCTGGGAAGAGGGCAGCAACGTTTGCCGGATAGAAGCACAGTTCATTGCCAAGAACGTTGGCACAAGGCGTCCCTTTGAGATCGTATTCGAAATAGTCCTGAGGGCGCCCGTCGCTCCACGCCGAAATAACCCGGGCTCTGGCTGGATTGTCTGGGTGCACGTCGCAAAGGAGCACCCAGCGGACGTCCAGCGCCTCGGCCAATGCCTCCACGACCGCGTCCAGGAAGGGCCGCCCCACAAGTCGGGAACAATCAATGAGCTTCTGACGGGCGGCCTCGGCGCGCTTGCGCGGGGTGATATCCCGAGCGATTTTGGAGGCGCCGATAACTTCGCCAGCTGGGCTTTTGATGGGTGATACGGTCAGCGAAATATCCAGCGCCACCCCATCCCTGCGAAGCCTTCGCGTCTCGAAGTGGCTGATGATCTCGCCCGCGCTGATACGCTTAAGAATCGCGTCTTCTTCCGAATGACGGTCCGCGGGAATGATGCGCGTGACAGAGTCGCCGAGGATTTCCTCGGCCTCGTATCCGAAAAGCTTGGTGGCGCCGTAATTCCAACTGGTGACTTGGCCCTTCAGCGAGACGCTGATGATCGCGTCCTCGCTGTGCTCGACGATGGCGGCAAAACGCTCGCCCTCTGCCGCGCCGGTCAAATCCGTCGTATCCATTGCCATTTTACCTTTTTACCAAGCAAAACTGCGATTAACGGTCGCCAGCCAGAGATTTGATGATCCAGCGGAACGTCCCCGCCGATTTTGATGCACAACTCGAAAACACGCACGCTTCCACGCAGCGCGATGAAGGAAGCCGGGGCCCGTTGCGATCGGCCCAACGAGCGGGCTGAAGGCTAGTGGCTCAACGGCATGGCAGGCTCATATGACACGTTACACCACGCGCTATTTGCACAGGATCGCAGCCCACTCCATGTCATTTGCTTATTCAAGCGGCACTTCTCTGCGGGAGCGGCTTTCACACCTTCCGCCTGACTGAATGCAGTTGCTCCCACGCATTCAGCACACAGCGAAAAGCCCTATTGCCTGGGGTCGAGAGCAGCCCACTCGATG
>QBLV01000041.1:1364-11898 GCA_003241815.1 Hyphomicrobiales bacterium
ATGCAAGCCTTGCTCGCGCCGCGCAACGTCGTCTCGGTCTGATCGGCCAGTGAGGTATCTGCAGCGTCTCCGGTGCTCTGCTCGGTCGCAAAGGACGCTACGATGATCGCGGTCGATGGCATCCGGCGGCGCAAGCGCTTGATGGCGTAGCGCATATGCGCACCACTCTGCTTTCCCAGATAGCAAAGACAGACCAATGCCGGCTCGGATTGCACCAGCGCTGACAAATTCGCGCTCGACAATGCATCGGGTGCCAGCACGCGTGTAGGCAGACCGTGTTTTCCGAGGATCTGCGACAACATGAGCGCTGCGGCCTCGTCGAGGCTCGACTGGGCCGCAATCAGGATAACACGCCCCTCGCCGCGGAAGGCCTCCTTCATCTTATCGTCTGTCAGCGTCGGAAGATCTGCGGCACCCTCGGCCTCATCGGTCTCGTCCACTGCCGCGCCAGCTTCGGCATCATGCGTGATCTCGCCGGAGCTGGGCTTGCGGTCCGCATGATCGGAAAGATCGACCAGCACCTCGCGAACCGTGTCCAGGATCTGCGTCTGCCGATCATTATCAAGGACGCCCCGCGCCACGTCTGCGGCAGCTAATCGCAAACCCTCGAGCGCGACCTCGTCGTAATATGCAGATAATGAGCGCTCTTTGAGGACCTCTTCAGCCTTGTCGGCGGTCTCTGCGGGATCTCCAGCCAGAACCCGCTGGTAAAAAATCTCTGGTGCCGACAAGGGAGGGCGATCTCCCAACAGCACGTCCAGGAATTCCAGCCGGTCGACATGGCGTCCGAGCACGACGAGGCACACTGTCAACGGCGTCGCGAGCACCAAACCAATGGGCCCCCACAGCCAGGTCCAGAATGTCGCCGCGACGATGATGGCGACAGGAGAGAGACCTGTCGATCGGCCATAGACAAGTGGCTCGATGACATGGCCGGCGAGGGGCTCCGCGATCAGGAAGAGTGCGGCCGTCCAGGCCAGCATGCTCCAGCCGGGATCGACTGCGGCGGCGATCACCATCGGAAAAATCGCCGAAAGGAGCGCGCCGACATAGGGCACGAACCTCAAAATGGCGGAGAGGATGCCCCAGAGGAGAGCGCTTGGAACGCCGATCGCCCACAAGCCCGCTCCGATGAGCAGTCCAAAGCCGGAGTTCAACAGCAACTGGGTCAGGAAAAGGCGGCTCAGGCGCTTGGCGGCGTCATCGAAGGCCGCCGTGGTCTTTTGCAGGTCGTAAGGGCCCGTCAGCCGGATAAAGCGGTTACGTAAATCCTCCCGCTTCAGCAGGATGAACACGACGAAAATCAACACGATGCCGGTGGTCGTCAGCGGCTGGATCAGCGGCGTTAAAAAAGCCCGTAGCGTCTCAAGGGCACCGGGGCGCGGCTGGTGGACCTCGACAGGGATCGGCTTTCGCTCGGGCGTCGCTGACGGCAGCTGCGCTGATGGTGCCGTCTCCGGCTTGTCGAGCTCCTCGCCGAGTTCCTGGAGCACGTCTGCGGCACGCGAGAGCACGCCGGTTCCCGGACCTGCTCCCTTCAGCGATGCGATCTTTTCCCGCATCGTGCTCTGATAGACAGGCAGATTCCCAGCCAGTTGCGTCGCCTGGCCGACCATCGCCATCGCCAGGCCAGCGATCGTCGCAAACGCGCAGAGAACCACTGCAATGACCGCGATGGATCTGGGCAGCCTGATCTTCTGGAGCAGCTTGACCAGAGGCGCCAGAACGAAGCTGAACAGGATAGCGAGAGCCACTGGAACGAACACTTCGCGGCCCATGTAGAGCGCAGCGATGATCAAGGCTCCCGTCGCGACGCTCCCAAGCCCGCCTGGGGCTTCAACGACAGCTCGGCGGCGCGGCGAAGCGAGCGGAAATTTCGAGCCGAGTGATCGCGCGTTATCTGTCACGATGCCTGCATCCTTCTTACGCTTGCCGCTCGGCAACATTCAGCGTCGTCGTCGTAACGTGCATCGCTAGGGCCTGGGATGTCGCGCCATGAATGCGCGCACCGCCCGCGATCGGGCGACGATGACGGCCGCCGTCAGCGCGCCGGCCGCCGCCGCCAACGAGGCTTGCGAATAGGACTTCGGATAAGGCAGGTCGGGAGTGAACGAAGCGGTTTGGCTGCTCGATGCCGGCGCACGGTTCTTGATGGCGATGGCGGTGCCGACGAGACATCCGGCCATGACGATCAGGCCACCGGCAATGATCGCGCTCGCCAGCACCCCGCCAAACTGAAACATGAGTTTTGTTCGGACGGCATCCAGCGCGTATCCCGCAGCGAAGATGGTGACGAGGCCCCCGAAGGCGATCAGGCTGTAGATGGTGGTCACCCGCCTGCGGCTCGCGGAAATCTGCAGGACCAGACTGGCGACGGGACCGCCCATGGTTCAACGCGCCGCCCAGAGACCAAGCGCCAGACCTGCGACCGCCGCCCATCCTACCGCGCGCAAGGGCCGGGCCCGAATCTCGTCCAGAAGCAGGCTTTGAAACTCTGATGCCTGCAGCGGGCCTTCATCGTCCAGCGCGTCGGCCTTACGATTGCTGTCAGGACCATCGAGCGCGTCGGCATAATGGGACATTCGGATGAAGCCTGCTTCGGCAGCATCAGGGGAGACACCGGCGTTGGTCATAATGCACCTATTTCAGGAGGCTGCGGATCAGGCTTCGTCTGAACGCAAATGCGGCTGCAATTGTTCAGGCGAACTCATGTCTTGCGATCGTTGAACGCGGCTGCGCTGCCCGCTGGCCGGTTGATCTCAGGTTGCAGATGCGTGTGCGAGTTACCACGCGCTCCCCGAAGCAACTGACGCGCGCCGCCACGGGAAGGCGAAACGAAAGGAGCCCATCCGATATCGGATGGGCTCCCATAGATCATTCGATGATCTGAACGATCCTGCGCGTCTTCGGCTCGACCAGAACGGTCTTGTCGTTGACCACGGTGTAGCGGTACTCGGTTTTGCCGTAGCGAGCGGGAACCTCGCGGTAGGTGACCGTGTCAGGCAGCGTCGCACCGACAACCACCTTCTCGCGGTAGGTCACTGAAGGCACCTTCTGCTCCGTCACATAGGTGCGGAACTCGGTGCGCTTGTCGCCGGCAATTCCGCCGACGATCGCGCCAGCGGCGGCACCACCGACGCCGCCCACGACGGCGCCGACAGGGCCGCCGACGATGGCACCACCCACAGCACCCGTGGCCGCGCCGCTGGCTGCGCCACCGGCAGCGCCGGAGTTGGACTGCGCGAAGGCGGTGGCGGGGACGAGAGCGAGAGCTGCGATAAGAGCGATATTCTTGATCATGGTCTTCTCCCTTTCAAGGACATGTTGCCCCAGTCGCAATCTCAACTGCGAACGAAACGGTCAGTTCCATGAATAATCGTTCATCATGAGTGGGTTAGCGGAAGCTTGCATCGTCGGGCTCCGCTGTCGAATTCGCGCATTCGGATGGAACAAGACGCGTCGATAGGCGTATTGAACGGCTGCTGCCTGTCGAGAAGAGAACCGGATATGAGCCAGAAACTGGCAACGTTTTTTGCGGCAAGCGCCCTTCTGATCGCGCCTGTGTCGGCAGCAAATGCCAGCGTTATCTACACTTGCAAATTTGAAGTTGGCGTTGTCGTGATCAATCACCTCGGCTCGGAGAGCGCGACGGTGCAATTTGCCGGCGAATACCGCCCGTATGTTTTCGACGAGGAAAAGTTGGTCCCGCAGGATGCGGGGCTGCCCACGTTTCTATTTCAATCGGGTCTGAAGCGCTGGAAGCTGTTGAACGATAGTGGCGAGACAATTGAAATAACAATCTGCAAGGCGGCGTCTTGGCCCCCACACAACAATGACAGGTGAATAACGTCGATTGGGCGGGCTTGTGCGCCTATCGGACGTCAAACTGCTTGCCGCTTACAGTCGTGCCAGATCGCCAAAAATTCGGCGGCGCTATGCCAGCATCCGCGTGTCACCGCAAACCGAGATCTCCTGCCCGGAGATCGTCTTCGCGAAGGGCGAGGCCAGGAAGACGATCTGTTTGGCGATGTCGTGGGGATCGACGAATTGCTTGATCGAGACGCCGGCGAAGAGCCGCTGCGTCATCTCCTCATGCGAGACGTTGAAGCTGCGTGCCTTGTTGGCGATGACGCTCTGGATGCGCGGTCCCTCGACGAGGCCGGGGCAGATCGCGTTGGCGCGGATGCCGAACTCGCCGAGTTCGGCCGAAAGCGCCTTGGTGAAGCCGATCACCCCCCATTTGGCCGCCGCATAGGGCGAGCGCAACGGGAAGCCATGCTTGCCCGCCTGGCTGGAGAGATTGACGATCGAGGGGTTCTGCGACTGTTTCAGATGCGGCACGGCGAGCCGCGTGCAGTTGAACTGCCCGGTCAGGTCGATGGCGACGCAGGAATCCCAGTCGGCGGGATCGATCTCATCGACGCGGCCGGTCGGGCCGGCAATGCCCGCATTGTTGACGAGGCAATCGAGCCCGCCGAGTGCCGCCAGCGCCTCGTCCATCAGTCGTCCGACAGCGGCGCGGTCGCTGACGTCGCAGACCGATTGCGTCATCGCCGGGTCGCTTTGCGCCATCTCGGCCAGCGCCGCGCGATCGACGTCGCAGATATGGACTTTGGCGCCCTCCGCAGCGAAAGCGCGCGCCGTGGCGCGGCCGATGCCGTTGGCGCCGGCTGTCACCAGCACGCGTAATCCCTTGATCTGCAGATCCATCCTGACGTCTCCCTGTCCGGTTGTGCTCAGGCGCGAAGCTGACCCGTATCCTCGATATGCGCGGCCGCGCCCGTGATGTCGTCTTCCAGCGCGGCGCGGGCCCCGGCAGCGTCCCGTCGCCGCACGGCGTCGAGCAGCCGGGCGTGCGCCTGCATGGCACTGCCGCCCTGAAGGCGGCGAGGCTCGTCGCGCATGTCGAGATTGAGGATCGGTCCGGCCTTGAGCCAGAGCCGCTCGATCATCTCGATCAGGCTCGGCATGCCGGCCGCCTCATAAAGTGCGAAATGCAGGTCGCGATTGGCCGCCACCGCGCCGGCGCTGTCGGGCGGGTCGGCACTGGCGGCTTGACGGAAATCCGCGTCATGGCCGGCAATGCGTACGATATGCTCGGGGCTCGCAACGCGCGCGGCCTCTTCGGCCGCAAACCCCTCGATCACGAGGCGCAGCCGGGTCAGCTCGCGAAATTGCGCCAATGTCAGAACGGGCACGCGTACCGCCCTGCCAGGCAGAACCTCCAGCGCCCGGTCGGCAGCGAGCCGGCTGACGGCCTCGCGAACCGGCATCATCGAGACACCCAGCGCCTCGGCCACGCGCCGCAGCGACAGTTTCTCTCCGGGGGCGAGACGGCCTGCAATCAGCAGCGAGCGCAGTTCTTCGGTAACGCGATCACCCAGCGTCTCGTGCTGCAGCACGCCGATCTGGTCGAGCGCAGCACCGTCCTGCTCCAGCAAAACAGGAACGCGTTCCAGGCGGACAGGCAGGGGCTGGACTCGGGCGATCATGTCTGCCAACCTAACTGTGATCACAGATCACGACAAGCGGCATCAGACCGCTGACCGCAATCAGCTGACGCCGAAACGGCGCGGCACTCGTTCTGGGAGGAACGTCCATGTCAGACCTGTTGAAGACGACCCGACTCTCGCGCCGGCAGGCGCTCGCCGGCCTCGGTGCCGGCGCGGCGACGGGGCTCATCGCCAGCCCCTCGATCATCCTCGCACAGACGCCGGACGCGATCCGCTTCGGCCATCTGACCCCGCGCACCGGCTTCCTCGGCCCGCTCGGCGAATATGGCGTCATGGCGGTCGATCTCGCCGTCGAGGAGATCAATGCGGCGGGCGGCGTCAACGGCCGCAAGCTCGAGGCGCTGAAGGAAGATTCCGTCAATCCGCAGACAGCCTCGACCAAGGCCGAGCGCATGATCGAGCGCGACAAGGTCACCTGCATCCTCGGCGAGATCTCCTCGGCCTCCTGCCTGACGATCTCGCAGGTGGCGGCGCGCAACAAGACGCTCTTCGTCAACACGGGCGGCAATTCCGACGCGCTGCGAGGCGAGAGCTGCAACCGCTACATGTTCCATGTCGAGCACCAGAACTCGATGTATGTGAAGAGCTGTGGCCGTTCGCTGATGGCGCAGGGGCTGGTCAAGGGCAAGAAGTGGTTCTCGCTGACCGCCGACTACGCCTTCGGGCACGATCTGAGCAAGGTCGCGAAGCGGTTCATGGAGGCAAATGGCGGCCAGTTCGCCGCCGACAAGCTGGTGCCGACCGACGCCACCGATTTCTCCGCCCTGCTGCTGGAGATCAGGGCGGCCAAGCCCGATCTCGTGATCTCGAATCTCGCCGGCAACCAGATCACGAACTTCCTGAAGCAGTATGCCGAGTTCGGGCTCACCTTCCCGGTCGCCGGCTTCGGCTTCGACACGGCGCTGGCCTGGGCGGCGGGCAAGGACAATTTCGGCGGCACCTGGCCCTGCGTCTGGCACCACCTGATCGACACCCCTGGCACCAAGGCTTTTGTGGCCGCCTTCACCAAGAAATACGGCAAGCCGCCCGAGAACCAGGCCTGGGGCGACTACATGGCCGTGAAGATCATGGCGCAGTCGATGAACGAGCTGAAATCGACCGAGACCGCCAAGATCCTCGAACATTGGGAGAAGGGCGCAAAGTTTGACGTGCTCAAGGGTCGCGAGGGCTATTTCCGCGCCTCCGACCACCAGCTCATCAGCGAGATGTACACGATCACTGCCCTGCCCGCCGCGCAGGTCAAGAACCAGTGGGATCTGTTCACGTCGTCGCCGCCGGTTCCCGGCCCCAATGAGGACATGGAGGTCATCGCCACCAGCGGTGATGAGGCCGTCTGCAAGATGAGTTGAGGGTTCATCGTCATTCTCGGGCGGCGCGCAGCGCTGACCCGAGAATCTTATGACGAGAGACCTCAGGTTTCCGAGATGGTCGGGTCAAAGCCCGACCATGACGCGCCACGCTGAACCCCCCATCCCTGCAGCGCGCATTGCGATAAAGGCCATCCCTTGCTCACCCTCTTCATCCAGCAGGTGCTGAACGGACTGCTCGACGGGGTCTATTACCTCCTGATCGCGCTCGGCCTTTCGCTGATCTTTTCGCTGGGCGGCATCGTCAACCTGGCCCATGGCGCCTTCTATGCGATCGGCGCCTATCTCACGATCGTGCTGGCGCCCCATATCGGCTTCGGCGGTGCGATGGTGGCCTCGCCCCTTCTTGTCGCGCTGATCGGCATCGTCGTCGAACGCAGTCTCTTCCAACGCTTCTACCGCTCGGACCCGATCCTCTCGCTGCTGCTCACCTTCGGGCTCGCCATGGTGGCGGAGCAGTCGCTGCGGATGATCTTCGGGGCGCCGCCGCTCTCCTTCTCGATCCCGCCCGCCTTGCGTGGTCAGATCTTCATCGGCGACTTCATCTATTCGCGCTACCGGGCGATGCTGCTGCTGATCGCGGCGGCTTGCGTGCTCGGCCTCTGGTTCCTGCTGCAGCGCACGGCCTTCGGCCGCGTGATCCGCGCAGGCGTCCAGAACCCCGACATGGTCGGCGCGCTCGGCATCTCTTTGCAGCCCTATATGGTCGCGGTCGCCGGCATCGGTATCGGGCTCGCAGGATTGGCCGGCGTGCTGCTGGCGCCGATCTATTCGATCCATCCCGCCATGGGCCAGGAGATCATCACGCCCGCCTTCGTCGTCGTCGTCATCGGTGGACTCGGCTCGTTCTGGGGCGTGGTGGTGGCGGCGCTGATGGTCGGCCTCGTCAAGGGCATCACCATCGGGCTGGGCTACACGCAATGGTCGACCGCCGTGATCTACCTGATGATGCTGCTCGTCCTGCTGTTCCGGCCACGCGGCCTGTTCGGCGAACGCATCCAGCGTTTCGAGTGAGGCCGCGATGACACCCGCACAGCGCGACCACGCGCCTCTCTTCATCGCCGCCGCCGGCCTGATCGCCCTACCCTTCCTGATGGATGTCATCGGGCTCGGCACGACCTCGGCAACCGAGATCGTCGTCTTCGCCATTGCCTGCATGGCGCTGAACATCCTCGTCGGCACGACCGGGCTGGTCTCTTTCGGCCATGGCGCCTGGTTCGGGCTCGCCGCCTATGCCGCCGGGTTGATCCAGCGCAACTGGCTGCCCGGCCAGTTCGCTCTGCCGGTCGTGCTGGCGGTGCTGTTCGTCGGCCTGATCGCATTCGCCTTCGGGGCGCTGATCCTGCGGCGCAAAGGCGTCTATTTTTCGCTGCTGACGCTGGCGATCGCGGCCATGACCTATTCCGTCGCCTTCCGCTGGACGGCCTTGACCGGCGGCGAGGACGGGTTGGGCGGGATCAAGCGGCCGCTGTTCCTCGGCATCGATTTCGAGCAGGCCTCGAATTTCTACGTCCTGGTCGCAATCATGGGCATGGCGGTCGTCTACGGGCTCTGGCGCTTCCATCGCTCGCCCGTTGGCACCGTTCTGGTGGCGATCCGCGAGAACGAGCAGCGCGCTCGCTTCCTCGGCTACGCCACCGACCGCTACAAGCTGATCGCCTTCACTCTTTCGGCGGCGCTGACAGGGCTGGCCGGCTCCCTCCTGCTCTTCAACAACCGCATGACCTCGGCCGAGCCGATCTCTGTGGCCTTTTCGGGTGAACTGCTGGCGATGGTCGTCATCGGCGGCATGCGCTCCTTCCTGGGGCCGGCGCTGGGCGCGCTCTTCTTCGTGATCTTCCGCGACTATCTCTCCAGCCTCACGCCGAACTGGCTGTTCTGGTTCGGCCTGCTGTTCGTCGGCTTCATCGTGTTCTCGCCGACCGGCATCGTCGGCTTCGGCGAGCGCATCCTGAGGCCCTTCCGCAAGCAGGTGGCGGGCGATGCGGCGATGTCGGAGCGCAAGGCCGGCAGCGTGACCCTGCCGGCGTTCATGAAGCCCAGCGACCCGACCGACGGGCCGATCCTCACCGCGACCGGTCTCGCCAAGAGCTTCGGCGGCATCAAGGCGGTCGAGGGCGTCGACATCACGATCGCCGACCGCAAGCTGCATGCGCTGATCGGGCCCAATGGCGCCGGCAAGACCACGGCCTTCAACCTGATCTCGGGGCTGTTCCCGCCAGACCGGGGCGAGGTCCGGCTGCGCGAGCGCCAGATCGGCGGGATGACGCCCGAGGCCATCACCCAGGCGGGCATCGGGCGCGCCTTCCAGATCACCAACCTGTTTCCGACCCTGTCGGTCGCGGAGAATGTGCGGCTCGCCGTCCAGGCCCGCGCCAGCGCGCGCTTCGGCTTCTGGCGACCGGCCGGCGCGCTCGACGAGGTCAATGCCCAGACCACCACCGTGATCGACACGATGGGCCTGCGCGGCATCGAGACCGCGGAGGCCGGCTCGCTGAGCTATGGCGGCCAGCGCCTGCTCGACATGAGCCTGGCGCTTGCCACCAGGCCGCGCGTGCTGCTGCTCGACGAGCCGTTGGCGGGGCTGGCGGCGGCCGAGCGCGAGCGCGTCGGCAACCTGATCAAGTCGATCTCGAGCGATCTGCCGGTACTGCTGGTCGAGCACGATATCGACCGCGTCTTCGCCATCGCCGACCATGTCACGGTGATGAACGAGGGTTCGGTTCTGGTCGACGGCACGGTCGAGGATGCGCGGTCGTCGCCGCGCGTCCAGGAAATCTATATCGGCTCGGGCGCCCATGCGCTGGCGGAAAAGCCGCGCCAGAGTGCGGCGAAGGCGAGCGTGCTGCTCGGCCTCGATAAGGTCGATACCTTCTACGGCAAGAGCCACATCCTGCGGCAGGTGACGCTCGACGTGCACGAGAACGAGATCGTCGCGCTTCTCGGTCGCAACGGCGCCGGCAAATCGACGCTGCTCAAGACCATCACCGGCATTGCCCCGCCCGCAAGCGGCAGCGTCACGCTGGCGGGCCAGAACATCGCCGGCCAGCCGCCGGCCACGATCGCCCGCGCCGGCATCGCTTACGTCCCTCAGGGGCGCGGGCTCTTCGCCGGCATGAGCGTCAAGGACAACATGGAGCTCGGCCGGCTCAAGCGCGTCACCGGCAATGGCACGCATTGGGACGACGACAAGATCTTCGCCTTCTTCCCGCGCATCAAGCAGCGCTGGCATTCGCCGGCCGACTATCTGTCGGGCGGCGAGCAGCAGATGGTGGCGGTGGCGCGCGCGCTCTCGGGCGACACCCGCGTGCTGTTGCTCGACGAGCCCTTCGAGGGGCTGGCGCCGGCAGTCGTCGAGGAGTTGTTCGAAGCCTTCGACAAGCTTCGCCAGGAGATCGGCATCGTCATCGTCGATCACCATCTCGATCTGGCGCTGGCGCTGTCGGACCGGACCGTCGTGCTGGAGCGCGGCAGCGTCGTCCATACCGGCCCCTCGCGGGCGCTGAGCCAGGATCTGGCGCTCAGGCGACAGGTGCTCTGGCTGTGAGGATCTCTCGCACCTTTGTCGCACACGTCATGCTCGGGCTCGACCCGAGCATCTCCTGCCGGAGATTCTCGGGTCTGCGCTTCGCTTCGCCCGAGAATGACGGACAA
>QBLV01000041.1:11908-24838 GCA_003241815.1 Hyphomicrobiales bacterium
GGAGGGCGCCGATCTCGTTCAGGAAAACGGCCCCGAAACCGTCGAGGCCAAGCAGGCGCTGTTCGCGCAGATGGACGAACTGGCTGCGCCCTCGAGCATCCTGGCGTCCTCGACATCTTTCATCATGGCCTCGGTCTTCAGCGAAAATTTGAAAGGTCGCGCGCGCTGCCTCGTGGCACATCCGGTCAATCCGCCACATCTCGTGCCGATCGTCGAGCTGGCGCCCGCACCGTGGACTGATCCGGCGGTGGTCGAGCGCGCGCGGGCGATCTACGAGGATGCCGGCCAGGTGCCCATCGTTCTGCGCAAGGAAAAACCCGGCTTCGTGCTGAACCGCCTGCAGGCTGTGCTGCTGGCCGAAGCCTTCCGGCTCGTCGGCGAGGGCGTGGCGGGCGCCGAGGACGTCGACAAGACGATCCGCGACGGGCTCGGCCTGCGCTGGTCCTTCATGGGGCCGTTCGAGACGATCGAACTCAACGCGCCCGGCGGTATTCCCGATTACTGCGCCCGCTATGGCGCATCATTGTCCCGCATGGTGGCCGACAGTGCGGGCGGCGACCCGTTTGGCAGGGAGACCGTCGCAACCGTGATGAGTGAATGGTCCGGCACGCAATCGGCCGATCGCGTCAAGCGGCTCAGCGACTGGCGCGATACGCGACTGGCAGCATTGCAGGCCCACAAGCGCGGCTCGCAGCGCAAGCCTTCATGACGCTCTTTTCAGCCCTTCCTGAGGAGCCGCGAAGCGGCACGCCCGCTCCTCAGGATGAAGGCTGAGTTATCCGATCAATTCGGCTTGAACCAACCAGAGGATTTCAGCCATGGCGAAAAACCGGAAAGTCATCATCACCTGCGCGGTGACGGGTGCGATCCATACGCCGTCCATGTCGCCGCATCTGCCGGTGACCTCCGACGAGATCATCGATGCCGCCGTCGGCGCGGCCGAAGCCGGTGCCGCGCTGGTCCATGTCCATGCGCGCAACCCGGTCACCGGCCAGCCCGACCAGTCTCCGCAGGCCTTCGAGCCCTTCCTGAAGGTGATCAAGCAACGCTCGAACTGCGTCATCAACATCACCACCGGCGGCGCCCCGACCATGGGCGTCGAAGAGCGGCTGGGCCCCTGCGCGCATTTCAAGCCGGAGGTCGCCTCGCTCAATATGGGCTCGATGAATTTCGGGCTGTATCCGATGCTGGCCCGGTTCAAGGACTTCAAGCACGATTGGGAACGGCCCTATCTCGAGGGCTCGAAGGACCGGATCTTCAAGAACACCTTCCAGGACATCGAGAACATCCTGACGACCTGCGCCGAGAACGGCACGCGCTTCGAGATCGAGTGCTACGACATCGGCCATCTCTACACGCTGGCCCATTTCGTCGACCGCGGGCTGGTAAAGCCGCCTTTCTTCGTCCAGTCGGTCTTCGGCATCCTGGGCGGCATCGGTCCCCACCCGGAAGACGTGATCCACATGAAGCGCACGGCCGACCGGCTGTTCGGCGATCAGTACCAGTGGTCGGTGCTGGGCGCGGGCCGGCATCAGCTTCCGATCGCGGCCATGGCGCTCTCGATGGGCGGAAACCTGCGCGTCGGGCTGGAGGACTCGCTCTGGCTCGGCCCGGGCCAGTTCGCCAAATCCAACGCCGACCAGGTCAGGGCGGCCCGGATGATCATCGAAGGACTGGGCCTCGAGGTCGCGACGCCCGAGGATGCCCGCGAGGTGCTGCAGCTCAAGGGCGCCGACAAGGTCAACTTCTAGAGGGTTTCGGTTTGGTTAGGTCGCTCACATTAGCCCCCGAGGGACCGATCCTTTAATGCTGATCAGCGCTCTGATGTGAGTGGGCGTCGCCAGCCCTGACTGCATCCGGCGAGACGGCATACCCCACCATCTGGCCGAGCGGGCTAGATGTTTGATCCCGGGCTTTGAGGATGCAATCTCGACGCCTGAATCGATCGACTCGACGTCGCAGAGCAGGAGCAAAGAGATCCGCACCTGGTACATCATCGCGGATGTACCTTCCTTCGATGAGGAGCCGCGCTTCGGCGCCTCCGTGCTGGCCGAGATCGCCTCGCGCCATTCCCAACAGCCTTTGGAGCGAACGAGTCGCGGCATGAGCCGGGAAGCATGACCTCGCGATCCTGCGCGATCTGGCGGCGTCGTCGGGCGGGAGTGATCCCTGGCCAGGGAACCGCGGCGGTCCGGATCGATGGGCGCGGGGAGCCTTTCCGCGACTGAGGGGTTGTCTCCATGTCGCTCCGCTCCAGCGGAGCCGAACAGGGAGGCTATCATGCCAGCAGGACAGGCTAGCGGAACCGGCGCCACGACCGAATTGCAGGACGAGGACGTCCGCAAGAACGACATCCTGAGCAATCGTGACAAGGCGCAGCGTCCCCCCGATCAGGGCCTCGACGGAAGGGGCGTGCAGGTCGACGAATACAAGGACACGCCGACGAACCGGAGACCCCAGACCGGCAGCGAGGAGCAGTCATCATGTCCATGGACAAGATCAAGCCCCAGCCTCTCAACGACGGTGACAAGCCCGAGCACGAAGCGGAGACCAACCGCCCCGGTTTCGACCTCGGCGGCTCCAAGGGCAAGGACACCGCCGGTCGCGGCCTCGGGCTGGGTGCGGACTCCAAGGACGACCGCGAGGGCCAGAGGCTTCCGCGCGATGCTGACAAAGCGTCGTGAAAGCACCGCGGATGACGGTCCGGCAGGAGCTTGACGCGTGAACTGGCAGGGCATGCTGTTTCAGGGCTGGGAGGGCGTCGTAAGGACGCTCTTGGTCGGCGGAATGGCTTATGTCGTGCTTGTTGCGTTCGTGCGCATCTCCGGAAAGCGCACGCTGGCCAAGCTCAATGCCTTCGATCTCGTCGTGACGGTCGCGCTCGGATCGACCTTGTCGGCCATCCTCTTGCAGGAATCGATCGCGCTCGCAGAGGGCGCGACGGCTTTGGCGCTGCTAATCGCGATGCAGTATTCCGTCGCCTTCATGTCCGTCCGCTGGCAGGGCTTCGCCAAGGTGGTTCGTTCCGATCCCACCCTGCTGATCCGCAACGGCGCGTTCTGTGATGCCGCGCTCCGGTCGGAGCGTGTCACACACGATGAGGCTCTCGGCGCGATCCGCGCCGCTGGGGGCCGCGGGGTCGAAGATGCCAGGTTTGTCATCCTCGAAAGCGACGGCACCCTGAGTGTGGGGCTCCGGCCGGAGTCATGAGCCACGGGGCCATTGCCAAGCGCTGACCCCCGCACTTATTGGCCTACGCTTCCTCGCCATGTCCCACGCTTCGCTCGGCGCAGTAAGCGCTGGCGCACAGCGTTCTCTCAGTTCGAGGCCACGGATTTTCAATTTCGGCTGCCGACAAGCGAATTTGCCTGCGGCTGGTGGGGTCAGCCGAAATCTTGCCACCCATCGCCCAGCTAGGCTGCCCGAAACCAGACATTGGCTTCAGTAAAAGGCTGATGGTGTTGAAGATTTCGGTTTTTCCGGGTGTGAACAGGCATCCACTTTGATCCCGGGTGGCATCCTGCGTGATCCCCCAACCAGAGAGGTCAATCAAACTCCTGCCGGAATTTGTCGCTGACGACGGCCTCACTCCGGAAGCGCCCGATCGAGAAGGGATCGAGCGGTGTCGGCGTTGCGCCATCGATGATCATCTCGCTCAGGCACAGGCCCACGCCCGGCCCGATCTGGAAGCCGTGGCCGCAAAAGCCGAAGGCGTGGAACAGCCGCGGCGTCGTCAGGCTCGGCCCGATCACGGGGATCATGTCGGGCAGGTAACCCTCGATGCCGGACCAGACGCGAATCACATGGCTATGCGCCAGCGCCGGTACGACCCGCGCCAGCGCCCGCATCGCCGCCAGCGTCTTGACGGGCGGCACCGGGGCGCGGTTGGCGATGGCGTCCGCCGCCGTGCGCGGATAGCCGGCGAGGATGACGTTGCCGCGCTCGGTCTGCCGGGCGATGACCGAGCCGTCTATCGTCTGGAGCGAGGGCGTGAACAGCGGGGGCACTGGCTCGGTCACGAATTGCGGCGGCCCCGCCGCGAAGACAGGCGCGGTTTCACCGAAACACGCCGCCATCTCGACGGCCCAGGCGCCGGCCGCGCGGGGAGGGCCGCGGCGACCGCCGCATGACTCAACCAGGGCCAGCGTCGGCGCAGCTCCGCAGGCCCGAGCCGCTCGATCGCGAGCCCATGGGATTCCGACACATCGGCGTAGCCTTCGAGTTTCGCCCGCTCCTCGCCATCGAAGGCGCAATAGAGATGGCCGGTTTGCGCGAACTCGCAGCCCTCGCCGATCAGCGCATCGAAATGCTCCCACAGCGCATGTGAGCGCAACGAGAGCGGATATTGTGCCGGGAAGCGGCCCTGCAATCGCAGATTTCCGAAATTCGTGCCGCTCGACTGGGCCCCGATCGTGCCCTTCTCGAAGACCACGACGCTTTGACCGCGGCGCGCCAGGAAAAAGGCGGTCCATGCGCCGATCAAGCCGCCGCCGATGATCGCGACGTCCGCCGTTGCGCGGCTCATGGCGCTGTGTCCGCTGCGGCGGCGAGCGCGATGGGCTTGACCGGAGCCTGTCCGCGCAGGCGCCCGGCAGCCGCACCGTCCTGTCCCGAAACACCCGCAACGATCTCCTGGAGCGCGGGACCGCAGACCCGCCCCTGACAGCGCCCCATGCCGCAGCGGGTCATCGCCTTGACGCGGTTGACCTCGACCGGCCCAAGCGTCTGCGCCATCGCAGCACGCACCGCGCCGATGGTGACGTTCTCGCAGCGGCAGAGCACCGTCGCGTCGGGCTGCGCCCGGATCTGCGCGACCGGCCAGGCGAAGGCGCGGGCAAGGCCGCGCTGGAAGCCGCGCAGACGCACCACTTGGCGGGCCAGTCGCCGGATGACGGCGATGTCCTGCGAGGCGCCGAGATCGGTCAGAACCGCATGTGCAGCCAGTGCGCCGCTGGCCTCGGCGGCATCGGCGCCGCCGATCGTTGCGCCGTCACCGGCAAGATAGAGCCCCGGCCGGCTCCGGCCGAAACCGTCCGTCTTCGGCAGGAAGAGCCGGAAATCCGCGTCATAGGCAAGGGCGGCGCCGGCGAGATCCGCGAGTTGGGTCTCAGGCTTCAGCCCGTAGCCGAGCGCCACGGCATCGCAGGAGAAACGCCGCTCGCGGCCACGCCCATCGCGCACTCGCAGCGCCTCGACATGGCCCTCGCCCTCGATCGCGAGCGGTGTCACGCCATGCAACAGCGGCGTGCCCGCCCGCATGGCGCCGGCCATATAGGCCAATCCGCGCAGCAGGGTGCGTGGCGAGCGCATCATCGCGGGAAAGGCCGCGGCCTTGGCGCGAAGAGGCGTCGTATCGGCGACGACCGCGACCTCGCCACCCATCTCGCGATATTGTCCGGCCGCGAGCAGGAGCAGCGGGGAGGAGCCGAGGAAGGCGACCCGGTGGCCAATCAGGCAGCCCTGATCCT
Source organism: Hyphomicrobiales bacterium (assembly GCA_003241815.1). GTDB lineage: Bacteria > Pseudomonadota > Alphaproteobacteria > Rhizobiales > Beijerinckiaceae > Allobosea. The sequence continues at coordinate 17,377 of QBLV01000041.1, forward strand.
TGAGAGCGACCTGCGCGCCGCCGAGCGTGAAGACGCCCGGCAAGGTCCAGCCGGGAAGCGGCGCGACGCGGTCCATCGCGCCCGTCGCCAGCAGCAGGGTGTCGGCCTCGACGACGTCGGCGCGCCCGTCGCAGACGAGATGCAGCGTCCGACCGTCGATTGCCCAGACCATTGTGCGCGGGCGATAGTCGATACGCCCTTTGAGGTTCGCGAAACGGGCATGCAGGGCGTCATATTTGCCGGCCTCGCTGCCCATCAGCCTGCTCATGTCGAGTGCCAGTCCAGCGGAGGGCTGGCGATAGCCCTGTCCCCCGGCCTGCTCGCCTTCATCGATCAGGATCGGTCGATGGCCGCGGGCGCACAGCACCTCGGCGGCGGCGATGCCGGCAGGCCCCGCGCCGACGATGACGATCCTATTCATGCGACGGCAACAGCGGCTGCGGTTCGGCGAAGAGGGCCATGCCGTCCGCGACCGGCGTCGTGCAGGCCCGCAGCCTGCCGCCATGCCCGCTCCAGACCCAGCAGTCCTGGCAGGCCCCCATCAGGCAGAAGCCGGCGCGCGGCCCCCCGCCGAACTCGTGATGGCGGACGAAGCGGCCATGGCTCAGCAGCGTGGCAAGAATGCTGTCGCCGGCCGTCGCCGTGAGCGGCACGCCGTCGAAGCTCAGCGTGACCGGCGCACCCGACCGCGGGGTCACGCGCTTGAACTGCGCACCGGTCAACGGCAGGTCGCCAGCGGATAAATATCGCAATGCGATAGAAGCATTCGAATATTGATAATTAGCAAGGGGGCGCTGTCAAGCGTTCAGGTCGATGGCGCGTCGTAATGCCCGGTTCAGACCCGCGAAATGGCGTGAGCTGCGGCGATGATCAGGGACGAAAAGCGGGAGACGACCTCCTCCCGACTGTAACGCGAGCAGGAGACGGCGACATTGACCGCGCCTTCGGGACGGCCACGATGGTCGAGGATCGGCGCCGCAATCGAGGCATCGCCGAGATAGACCTCCTCGAAGGCCGTGGCGTAGCCCTGCGCCGCAGCCTGCCGGATCTTCTCGCACAACGCATCGCGCTGCCAGACGGTCGAAGGCGTGTGAGCCTTGAGGTCGGACGCGTCGATCACCGCCATTGCCTCGTTCTCCGGCAGTCGTGACAGCATCGCGATGCCCGGCGCCGTGCAATAGGCCGGCATGCGCGTGCCGATGATCACGTCGGTATTGAGCACATGCCTGCTGAGGAAGCGCGAGACGAAGATGATTTCCGTCCCCTCGCGCATCGTCAGATTGACCGTTTCTTCGGTCTCCTTGCTGAGATGCATCAGATAGGGCATCGCGCGATCGACGAGGCGGCTGCTGCGGATGAAGTGATAACCAAGGTCGAGCGTCTTGGCCGTCAACTCGAAGCGCTTGGTTTCGGCGTCCTTGTGGAGGTAGCCGAGCTTCGTCAGCGTATGCGTGAAGCGTTGCGCCGCGCTCAGGTCCATGCCCGTCTCGGAAGCGACCTGCGACAGGTTCAGGGTCTGGTGCTGCCGGCCAAAGGCCGAGAGGACCCTGAACGCTTTCTCGACCGAGTTGACCATCAGCGCCCCGGTCTTGCCGCGCGGAGCCTCATTGCGTTCGGGCTGATCGCTCTTCGGGTCAGCGCTGCCGCGCTCCCTGATCTCGGACATGGACATCGATGGTTCTCCTGCGCCGATCAATGGCTGCGGCATGCGAGCTTGACAAGGTGATGAACTTGCGGTGATCATTCAATAGAACTTATCGCATATCGATAGAAACGCATTGGAGATTGTCATGCAGGATTCCATCCTCAGTGAGGTTCGCGGCCCGATCGGGATCCTGACCCTGAACCGCCCCGACAAGCTCAATGCCTGGAACGGGCCGATGCGGGCCCGCCTCGTCGAGGAACTTGAAAAGTTCGAGGCCGACGCGGCGGTGCGGGCGATCATCCTGACCGGAGCAGGCGATCGCGCATTCGGCGCCGGGCAGGACCTCAACGAGACCAAGACCTTCGATCCAGACCGCGCGGAGTTGTGGATGGGCGAATGGGAGCGGCTCTATGATCTGATCCGTTCGCTCTCCAAGCCGATGATCGCGGCGCTGAACGGCGTCGCTGCCGGTTCGGCCTTCCAGGTCGCGCTGCTCTGCGATCTGCGCATCGGACATGACGGCGTCACCATGGGCCAGCCGGAAATCAACTCCGGCATCGCCTCGGTCACCGGCCCCTGGATCATGCGCGAGATGATCGGGATCGCCCGCACCATCGACCTGACCCTGACCGGCCGGATGATGGAGGCCGAGGAATGTTTCCGGATCGGCCTGATCAACCGGATCGTGGCGAAGGACAAGGTGATGGAGGCGGCGCTGGCGCTTGCGACCGAACTCGCCGGCAAGCCGCCCGTCGCGATGCGCCTGAACAAGGCCCGCTTCCGGGAGGTCACCGAGGCGAGCTTCCGCGAATGCCTCAAGGCCGGCATCCGCAACCAGCGCGAGGCCTACGCCACCGGCGAACCGGCCCGGATGATGGAAGAGTTCCTCGCCAAGCGCGCCGCGAAGAAGAGCGCATAAGCGAGACGACGACCGGACGACCACGGGGAAATGCGGAAAACCGCTTGAACGGGAGACGATGATGACCAGCAGCAACACGAGACAGCCCAACCGGCGCCACATCCTGCAACTGGCAGGGGGAGTCGCGGCAGGCGCGATGTTCGGGCCTGCCCTGATCGGGCGCGCCAGCGCCGCGACGCAGATCATCGTCGCCGATCCCGGCGGCCCCTTCGGCCCGGCCTTCCGCAAGGCCTTCTACGATCCCTTCGAGAAGGCGACCGGCAACAAGGTCGTCAATGTCGCGCGCGAGGCCGAGCCGACCGCGCAGTTCAAGGCGATGGTCGAGACGAAGTCCTACACCTGGGACGTCTGCACGTTGACGCTGTCGGCGCGCGACATCCTTGCTGGCCAGGGGTTGCTCGATCCGATCGGATTCACGCATGCCGATGTGCCCAAGCTGATGCCGGAGGCGATTTCGCCGTTGTTCATGGGAACGGACGTCTATTCGACCGTCTTCGCCTACCGCACCGATCGGGTGAAGAACGCGCCGACGAGCTGGGCCGACTTCTTCAATGTCGAGAAATTCCCGGGCCGCCGCGCGCTGCGCAAGAACCCGATCGATACGCTCGAGCAGGCGCTGCTCGCCGACGGCGTGCCGCTCGACAAGCTCTACCCGCTCGACGTCGACCGCGCCTTCAAGGTCCTCGACAAGATCAAGCCGCATGTCGCGGTCTGGTGGACCGGCGGCGCCCAGTCGACGCAGCTTCTGCAGAGCGGCGAGGTCGACATGCTGCCGGGCTGGAACGCCCGCCTGCAGGCGGCGATCGACGGCGGCACGCCGGCCCAAATCGTCTGGAATCAGGGCCTCTATTCGATCGAGGGCTGGGGGCTTCCCAAGGGTGGCCCGAAGGCAGAGGTCGCGCGCCAGTTCGTGCGCTTCTGCTCGGATCCGAAGGCCCAGGCGCTGTTCACCGAGATCCTGGCCTATGGCCCGACCAATCTCGACGCCTACCAGACGATTGCCCCTGAACGCGCCAAGGTGCTTCCGACCTCGCCGGAAAACCTGAAGCAGATGAAAATCGCCGATGAGGGCTGGTGGAGCGCCAACCGGGCCAAGGTCTCGGAGCGGTTCAACTCCTGGCTCCTGACCTGATCGCGATGACCACGAGGACCGACACGCCAGACGCCGCGACGACGGGCCAACGCGCCGTCGCAGGCAAGCTCGTCATCGAAGGGCTGTGCAAGCGCTATGGCGCGACCACAGCCCTCGAACCGAGCTCGCTCAGTGTCACTGAGGGCGAGTTCCTGACCTTGCTGGGGCCTTCGGGCTCCGGCAAGACAACGCTGCTGCAACTGATCTGCGGCCTCGTCGAGGCGAGCGAGGGCAGGGTGGTGATCGACGGGCGCGACCAGTCCCGCATGCCGGTCCATCAGCGCGATATCGGCCTGGTCTTTCAGCATTATGCGTTGTTCCCTCATCTCACCGTGGCGGAGAACATCGCCTTTCCGCTGAAGATGCGCGGGCGTCCCTCGGCGGAGATCGGCAAGCGCGTCGAGGATGCGCTGGCCATGGTCCATCTCGGCCAACTCGCCAAGCGCTTCCCGCGCGAGCTCTCTGGCGGGCAGCAGCAGCGCGTCGCGCTCGCCCGCTGCTTCGTCTACCAGCCCTCGATCATCCTGATGGACGAGCCGCTCGGAGCGCTCGACAAGAAGCTGCGCGAGCACATGCAGATCGAGATCAAGCGGCTGCACCGCGAGAGCGGCGCCACCATCATCTATGTCACGCATGATCAGGAGGAGGCGCTGGCGCTCTCCGACCGGATCTGCCTGATGAACCACGCGAAGATCGAGCAGCTCGGTACGCCGCGCGACATCTACGAGCGGCCCCGGACCGCGTTTGCGGCCGATTTCATCGGCATCTCCAACATCTTTCGCGGCCGTTGGGACGGCAATGGCTCGCTCGACACCGCCCACGGCCGCTTCGTCCTTCCGAGCGGCGCGCAGAGCCCAGGCGCCGAGCCTGCGATTGTTATCCGTCCTGAACATCTGAAACTGGGCGCGCCCGACGGCAACGCCGTCACCGGCCGCGTCAGCGAGATCGTCTATGCCGGCTCCGAAACACGGGTCATTGCCGCTCTGGGCGATGGCGGCCAGCTCGTGCTGCGACTAGGTCCAGACGACGCGGTCCCCGCTATCAACGAAGACATCGTGGCCGGCTGGGCCCGCGACCGCGCGGTTCTCGTCGCATGAGTGCGGTTGCGGCGTCCGGTGGTCTCCTCGCAAGGGCTGGCGCCCTCCGCTTCGGCGCGCTCTGGCTCGCCGTGCCGGGTCTGCTCTTCCTCGCGTTCTTCTTCGTCTGGCCTGTCGCGCAGCTTCTGGGCCTGAGCCTGTTTGATCCCGACAGCGGACGGCCTTCGATCGCGACCTATGAGCGGATCGCGGCCACCGACGTCTATCTGCGCGTGCTCGGCATCACCTTCCGCATCGCTGGGTACACCGCGCTGTATTCGCTGCTGATCGGCTATCCGCTCGCTTATTGGCTGTCGCGCCTGCCCGACATGTATCGCGGCCGCATGCTGCTCTTCGTCATGGTGCCGTTCTGGACGAGCTATCTCGTCAAGACCTTCGCCTGGATGATCCTGCTCGGCCGCAGCGGCATCATCAATTCGCTGGCGACAGGCTCTGGTCTGGTCGATCAGCCGCTGTCTCTGCTGCACAACGAGTTCGGCGTCATGGTCGGCATGGTGCATGCCATGGTGCCGCTCGCTGTGATGACGATGCTGCCGGTGATGGCGGGCATCGACCGCAGGCTCGTCCAGGCCGCGCAGACACTCGGAGCCTCGCCGGCGCACGCCTTCTGGCTCGTTTATTTCAAGCTGTCGCTGCCGGGCGTGGCGGCGGCTGGCCTGCTCGTCTTCATCTCCTCGCTCGGCTTCTTCATCGTCCCCGCTTTCCTCGGCGGGCGCCGCGAGACGATGCTGGCGCAGCTCATCATCACGCAGGTGCAGGAATTGTTGAACTGGCCTTTCGCCGGTGCGCTCGCGGCGATGATGCTGGCGGCAGCCCTGGTGTCGTGCTGGTTCTATGATCGTGTCTTCGGGCTCTCGACGATTGCTGGCGGTTCCGCGCAGGTCGGCACGGGACGCATCCGCGATATCGGCCTCGCCATCCTGTCCGGCCTCGCCCGTGTGGCAGGAGCGCTGTCGTCGCTGACGCAGAGATTGCTGGGGCGACGCGGCAGCGGCTTCATCCTGCCGGCGTTTGCCTGGCTCGCCATCGTTTTCCTCGTTGTGCCGACGCTTCTCGTCATCCCGCTCGCCTTCACATCCTCGCAGTTCCTCGAATTCCCACCGCCGGGCTACGGGCTGAGCTGGTTCCGCACCTATTTCGAATCGCCGCTCTGGATTCAAGCGACGATCCGTTCCTTCGGTGTCGCCTTCGCGACCGCGATCGCCGCCACCGCCATCGGCGGCTTCACGGCACTGGCGCTCGCCAACAGCCGCACGCGCTGGAGCGGGCTGATCTTCGCCTTCTTCCTCGCGCCCATGATCGTGCCGCGCATCGTCATCGCGGTCGGGCTGTTTTATCTGTTTGCCCGGATCGGCCTGGTCGCAACCGATCTCGGCCTGATCATCGGCCACACCGTGCTCGCCATCCCCTTCGCGCTCGTCACCATGGCCGCCGTGCTCAAGAGCTACGACCAGCGGCTCGACCAGGCGGCGGCCACGCTCGGTGCCAACCGGCTGAAGACACTGACCGGCGTCACCATCCCGCTGGTCAAGGGCGGGCTCGTCGCCGCCTTCCTGTTCTCCTTCATCACGTCATTCGATGAGCTGACCATCGCGATCTTCATCAGCGGCGGCGTCAAGACCACGTTGCCCAAGCAGATGTGGGACGACATGATCCTGCAGCTCAACCCGACGCTCGCTGCGGTTTCCGTGGTCGTCTTCGTCGTGGTGACGGTGATGCTACTGGTGGCCGAGCGCTTCCGCTCATCGTCGTCTTCATCCTCCTGAATTCGCCAACCGAACGACCGACCATGACTCCCACCGATGATGCCGGCTTTGTTGGCCTCCTGACGCAACGCGCCGCGCGCGAGCCGCAGCGGGTCTATGCGCGTTACTGCGGCGAACCCGTAACCTATGGCGAGATCGAGCGTCGTTCAGCCGCCTTCGCGACCCATCTGCGCGAGCGCGGCCTTAAGGCCGGCGACCGCGTCGCGGTGATGATGCGCAATTCGGTCGCGACCATCGCCGTCGTGTTCGGCCTCGCCCGCGCGGGCATCGCCTGGGTGCCGGTCAACGCCCAGCAGCGCGGCGAGGGCTTGCGCTATCTGCTGACCCATCCGCAGCCCAGGCTCATCGTCGTCGATGACGATCTCGCCGCTCTTGTCGAAGAGGCCCTGCCGGAGGAGGACGCGCCGCCAATCCTGAGGCGGGCTCCGGAACTGGACGCGATCCTGGCCCGCCCCGTCGGCTTCGACGAGCCTGCGCCCGCTCCCGACGACGTCTTCGCGATCATGTACACTTCGGGCACCACCGGTCGGCCCAAGGGCGTCGTCGTTTCGCACCGCATGCTGCGCCTCGCGGCGGAGGGCGTGGGCCGCGTCTCGGCGGCCAAGCCCGGCGAGGTCTTCTTCGTCTGGGAACCGCTTTATCATATCGGCGGGGCGCAGCTCCTGGCCCTGCCGATGATCCGCGACGTCACGCTCGCCATGGTCGATCGCTTCAGCGCCAGCCGCTTCTGGAGCCAGGTCAAGGCCGAGGGCGCGACGCATATCCACCATCTCGGTGGCATCCTGCAGATCCTGCTGAAGCAGCCCGAGAGCCCGCTCGACCGGACGCATGGCGTCCGGATTGCGTGGGGCGGCGGTTGCCCGGCCGACATCTGGCCGCTGTTTCGCGACCGCTTCGGCATCG
>QBLV01000041.1:24848-27089 GCA_003241815.1 Hyphomicrobiales bacterium
GCTACGGCATGACCGAAGCCTCCAGCATCACCACCTGCAATGACAACGGCGTGGTCGGCTCCGTCGGACGGCCGATGCCCTGGTTCACGGTCAAACTGCTGCGGCCCGACGGCACACCGGTCGATGTCGGCGAGCGCGGCGAGATCGTCGTCGAGACCGATATTCCAGGAGCGATCTTTCCCGGCTATCTCGACAATCCCGAGGCGACCGCCAAGGCGCTGCGCAACGGCGCTCTCCACACCGGCGATCTCGGCTCCTGGGATGCCGACGGCAACCTCTTCTTCCATGGCCGCATGACCGACAGCGTTCGCTGCAGGGGCGAAAACGTCTCGGCCTGGGAGGTCGAGCATGTCGCCGCCGAGCACGAGGACATCGAGGACTGCGCCATGATCGGCGTGGCCTCGGATGTCGGCGAGCAGGATATCAAGCTTTTCGTCAAGCCGCGCGAGGGCGCGCAAGTCGATGCCGCCGCGCTCTCAGACTGGCTGGGCGCCCGCCTCGCTCCCTACCAAAACCCGCGCTACATCGCCTTCGTCGTCGACTTCGAGCGCACGGCCAGCCAGCGCATCATGAAACACAAGCTTTCCCCCGAGCTCGACGACGCCTGGGACCGTGCAGCGCTCGCCTTGGCCCGATGACAGAATGGCGAGCTGACATGACCTCCTGCGACATCCTGATTTTGGGCACCGGCTCCTTCGCCGCCCGTATCGCCTTCGACATCGCCGCTGTGGCGGCCGAGCCGGTCGAGGTGATCATTGCCGGCCGCAACCGCAGCCGCCTCGACTGGCTGCGCACGGCGGCCAATGCCCGGGCGGCCATGTTCGGCAGCAAGGCGCGCTTCACGTCTTACGCCGCCGATCTGCTGGCGCCAGATGCCTCCGACACGCTGCTGGCAGCGACCAACCCGCATGTCTTGGTCCAGGCCGCCTCGATCCAGACCTCGCAGATCATTGCCCAGAGCGGCAACGCCTGGACGCGGCTGGTGTCCGAGGGAGGTTTGAGCGCCACGGCCGTCTTCCAGGCGCTGATCAGTTCGCGCGTGGCGGCCGCGATCTCGAGGCGGGCCCTGCCGGTGACCTTGATCAACTGCAGCTTCCCGGATGTCGTCAACGGCATGATTGCGGCACAAGGCCATCCGGTCGCCTGCGGCATGGGCAATGTCGCGATCCTGTCCAACGTCTTCGCCGGTTCGGCCTCCGTCCCGCACAGCGCCGAGATCAAGGTTCTGGCGCACTACCAGAACCTCGCCGCCTGGCGCCAGGTACCCTCCGCGCGAAGCGGCCGGCCGCCGCGCGTCTGGATCGACGGGCAGGAGGTCGAGGATGTCTTCGGCCGCTTCGCCGACATCCAGCTCACGCCCGAGCCTGTGATCGAGATTTCCGGCGCCAGCGGCGTGCCCATGCTGCTTGCCCTGGCTGGAGGCCGCGACTGGGCGGGCCATGTGCCGGGCCCCAACGGGTTGCCGGGCGGTTATCCGGTCCGGCTTTCAAAGGGCAAGCTCGAGCTGGACCTGCCGCCGGGCCTTGGCGCGGCTGAAGCGGTGGGCTGGAACGCATCCTTCGAGGCGGAAAACGGCATGCTCGTCGGCAATGATGGGACGGTCAATTTCACGGGCACGCTTCACGACCGACTCGTCGCTCACAGGCCCAAACTCAAGACCGGTTTCGCCGTCTCCGATCTCGAGACCGTCTGCGACGACCTGCTGACACTGCGGGATCAGCTGATTGCGACGCCGTAATCGATAGCCGGTGACCGACGTCGCAGAGAGCGGGCGGTGGTTGATGACCTTTCAACCACCGCCGCTCATGTCACTTCGCCGTGCGGTGGACATCCGTCGCCAGGGTCAGTTCGTCGATCCGGGGATCGTAGCGCAGCGTGCCGCGCGTCGCCCAGATGTTCTTGAAGTGATAGAGCGGGATGATCGAGACGTCGCTTGAGACGAGCTTGACCGCGTCCAGAACCAGCTTCTCGCGCTTGGCCTCATCGACCTCCCCGATCGCCGCCGCCGTCAGCTTGTCCAGCGCCGGGTTGGAATACTGCGCCCAGTTGTAGAGGCCCCAGCCGGTCTGCTGGCTGCGGGTCGCCAGCAGGTCGCGCAGCAGGCCGGTGCCCTCCATGGAGTTGTTGCTCCAGCTTCCAAGGTAAGCCGCGAACTGGCTCTTGGCACCGCGCGAAGAGTAGACGCTGAAGGGCATCGCATCGATGGCCACCTCGACGCCGATCCGGCTCCACATCTGGGCC
>QBLV01000042.1:0-7662 GCA_003241815.1 Hyphomicrobiales bacterium
GCTTGAAGACCTCCGTGCGGGGCTTGCGCGCGAGGCAAGGCGGCGGACGCTGATCTTCGTCCCGCTCGGTCTGGCGGCCGCCGCGCTGTTGTTTTTCTCGATGAACAGCGGCAGCGGCACATCGCAGGGCTCCCCGACGTTCGGCTTCATCATCATGATGGTGGTCGGCGGCGGCGGCGCCTGGATCTGGGCCGTATCGGGACCGCAGCAGCGTTATACGCTCGCCTTCAAGGACAAGCTCCTGCCACGCCTGCTCGGACATTACGGCGTCCTCCGCCACGAGACCGGCAGGAAGCCCAACCTCGCCCCCGCCGTGGCGGCAGGACTGCTGCCGCCTCATGACGACGTCAGCGCCGACGACGGCTTTGTCGGCAGCTATCGCGGCCGTCCGATCGACATCACCGAGCTCGAAGTCTCGCGCAAGGTCGGCGAGAAGACAGAGACGCTGTTCCAGGGGCTCTATGTCGAGATCACCGTCTCGACGCCCTTCGCCGGCATCACCCTGCTGTGCGACAGGGAGGCCCAGAAGCCCGGCAACGGCCTTCATCGCCTGCGCCTCGAGGACCCCGTCTTCGAGGAGATCTATGCGGCCTGGGCCAGCGACCAGATCGAGGGCCGCGCCGTGCTGACGCCGGCCGTGATGGAGCGGCTTCTGGTGATGGCGGACGGCCATTCCTTTTTGCCGCCCCGGTTCCTGCTCCAGGGCGACCGGATGGTCTTCGCCCTGCCCTCGATCACCCCCGGCAGCCTGTTCGAACCGCCGGGAATCGAAACCCATGTCGCCGCCCAGCAGCTTGCCAGCCTGGAGGCCGACCTCGCCACGCTCTTCAGCCTCGCCGATGCGATGATCGACATGCACATCGCGGTGCGCGCGCCCCATGAAAGCGCTGCCAATCCGCGCGCCGAGCCTGGGACGCCGATATCGTGAAACGCTGGTCCTTCGGATGAGAACCCTCTTGGCGATTCGCCGCTTACGCTAAGACAGCTGTGCAATCTCAATGGTATATCCGAATATTGCTCGATCACTTCACCTTGAATCTTGATCACGCAAATGATCACGCTCAGGTCGAATTCCGACATTCGACGCCGGCTGAGGCAGGGCCGGCCGCATGCGCTCGTTCATATGAAGGATGGCATCGGGCGGTGCGCCTGCTTTGATCAAACCAAGTAGAGCAACGTCGAAAGCGGGCGAAAATGGCTGAGCGCGGCACCGAAGCCGACATCACAACGGCCCCGCAAAACCGACCGCCCTCAGCGGTCGAGATTTTGCGCAACCAACGCGAGGTCAAGACGATCATGGACCGCGCGCCAGTCGGCCTGCGTCTGGCGCCGGGGGTTCTGGTGCTGATAGCCGTCGCGTTCTTTTACTTCGGCTCGGGCACCGGCTGGTTCATTCTCGGCATCCCTTTTGTTCTGCTGGCGGGTCTGGTTTCGATTGCAATCCCGTTTGCAGTTCCGGCTCTCTACCTGCTGGGTGCCTGGCGACTTTCTCGCACGCAGTCTCGCATGGTCGGGCCTGCTGCTCGCGCCAATACAGGAACTCCACCGGCGCCTGCCTTAGCCGCAGCAGTCGAGATGGTGGAGCAACTCCGCAGTCAGCTTGCGGCCGAAGCGCGGCGCCGTGCGATGATCGGAGTACCGCTTGGCCTGGGTGCAATGACTCTCCTCATCTGGTTCACCGTCGGCCAAGATCCGTCGAGTTCCAAATCACCCGCGATCACCTATCTTATGCTTCCCATGCTCGGTGTTGTCGGCCCCTTAATCTGGGCATATCATGCCCGTCTCAAGCGCTATAGTCTGGAATTCAAATCGAGCATTCTGCCGCATCTGCTGGCGACCTATGGCGAACTGGTCCACACGATCGGGACGAGCCCCGATCTCGCGCCGGCGATCGCAGCGAAATTCATGCATGCGCCTGACCACGTTTCAGCCGACGACGCCATTATTGGCAGCTATCGCGGGCTCCCCATCCGCATCACCGAGTTGAGCACCACCAAAGAGATCGGGGACAACACCGAAACCCTGTTCGAGGGCCTCTACGTCGAAATCACGGTCTCGTCCCCGTTCCTGGGCGTCACGATGGTGCTGGACCGCGCCCGCGCGCATCTGCCGAATTCCCTGCAGCGCCTGACGCTGGAGAGCAATGTCTTCGGTGAGATCTACAGCGTATGGGCCAGCGACCAGATCGAGGGCCGCGCAGTGCTGACCCCGGCCGTCATGGAACGCCTGCTGAAGATGGCGGACGGGACATCTTTCTTGCCGCCTCTTTTTTGGATCCAGGGCTCTCGAATGACGTTCGCACTGCCCGCGATCTCTCCCGGCTCCCTGTTTGAGCCGGGCGGGTTCGGCAAGTCGGTCGCGATAGAGCATCTGGCCAGCGTCCAGGCCGACCTGAAGGACGTCTTCGCTCTGGCAGACGCGATGATCGACATGCATGGGCTGGTGCGAGCGCCACGAGCGCACAGCACCCCTGCAAGACCGAGCCTGGCCTGAGGAAGAGCCGCTTCGAGAAGGACCACGCCATGACGCTGTTTCTGATTCTGCTGGTGCTCGTTGCCTGCATTGTCCTCTATGTCTGGTACGGGGTCATCGTGACCCGCCGCAACAGGGTCGGCGAAACGCTGGGCGGCATCGACGCGCAACTCCAGCAACGCCACGACCTGATTCCCAATGTGCTGGCGATCGCGCGCCGTTTCCTCGACCACGAGAAGACGCTGCTCGACGAGATCACGCAGTTGCGCGCCCAGGCGATGCCGCGGCTCGGCGAGCGCGACTTCGGCAAGATCGGCGAGAAATTCCAGACCGAGGCGAGCCTGGGCGCCGACATCAACCGCCTCTTCGCCGTCGCCGAGAACTATCCCGAACTGACCTCGTCGGGCCCGATGATCGAGGCGCAGAGGGCCTATTCCGAGGTCGAGGCCAACATTGCGGCGGCCCGCCGCTTCTACAACAGCGCCGTCGGCGAGTTGCGCAATGCCGTCGAGATCTTTCCCGGTGGCCTGCTCGCGGGCGCGGCCGGCGTGAAAACCCTGCCGCCGTTCTTCGAGGCGCAGGAAGCCAGCCGGGCGCCGGTCAATGCGATGGACCATCTTTGAATGGAAAGCTCTCAAGGATCATGATCAAGCTGCCCGCACTCGCCGTCGCATGGCTCTTCGCCGCGCCGCTGCCCCTGCAGGCCGCCGAGGTCTTGCCAAAACTCCGAAAGGATCAGGGCTACGCCGCAACGCGGCAGGCCCTGATCGCCGCCGGCTGGAAGCCCGTGACGCTGCCCGGCGCCGACAGCTGCGAGCCTGGCGACGAGCGCTGTCAAGGCCGCGCCGAAATGCTCGCCTGCGCCGGCACCGGCATGGCGCAATGCGTCTTCACATGGCAGCGCAATGCGACCATCATCGATGTCGTCACGATCGGCGAGCGTCCTGTCTTCAGCAAGGCGAGCTGCCGCAGCGGCTGCCGCTGATGCGCAGTCATCCAAATGGAGGACGCGAAAGCGCGGCTCCCTCGCCATCGTCGGCGCACCTCAAGATCGGGGCGGCTCGATGCAGCCGTCCCGCCAGGGATGCGGAAAAACCCGATGAAGACAGCCCATCTCCTGCTCGCGCTCGCGCTGTCCTGGCTCGTGCCCAGCGCGGCTTCCGCTCAGGATCATCCCCTGCTCGGCCGTTACGGCGATTCCAGGCAGGTCGGCTACAAGGTCGATGCCTATGAGGAGGCCACCATCATCGTCGGCCCGATCGCGGAGCGCGGCTCCACGCAGCAGAAGGGGCCCGGTTGGCAGACGATCGAGGGCAAGGTCACGACGCTCTATTACATCCTGCCGTCGGGCCGCACCACGCTGGAGGCGCTTCGCAACTACGAAGCCAGCCTGAAGGGCAAGGGCTTCGAGATCGCCTTCACCTGTTCGACCGAGCGGGACTGCTTCAGCGATGGCACCTACCCCGGCCTCTTTCTCGGCCTCGCGCTCGACGGGCAGACCGATCTGCCCAAGCTGAAACTCGGGGACCTCGTCCGCAACTTCTTCGGACGCGGCGGCGGCCGCTACCTTTATGCCAAGCTGAACCGGCCCACTGGGACCGTGCATGTCAGCCTCGCATTCGGCGACGACGAGACCAGGGGCCGCGTCGTCATCGCCCGCGTCATCGAGAGCACGAAGATGGACACCGGCATGATCAAGGTCGTCCAGGCCGACGAGATGAGTCGGGAAATCGACGCGCGAGGCCGCATCAACATCTACGGCATCCTGTTCGATTTCGACAAAGCCGAGATCAAACCGGAATCGCAGGCCCAGATTCAGCAGATTGCCGACCTGCTGAAGCGCAATCCGAACCTCAAGATCGATGTCGTCGGCCATACCGACAACCAGGGCGGGGCCGGCTACAATCTCAAGCTCTCGGACATGCGCGCCTACTCGGTCGCCGCAGAACTCTCGCTGCGCCACGGCATCGACCGCACCCGCCTGAACCCCCTCGGCAGGGGCCTCGAACAGCCCGTCGCCTCCAACGCCGACGAAGCCGGACGGGCGCTCAATCGCAGGGTCGAACTGGTGCGGCGCTGAGCAGTCTGAACCCGCGCGTCATTCTCGGGATTGACCCGAGAATCTCATCACCAGAGTGCTCTGGTTTCCAAGATGGTCGGGTCAAGCCCGACCATGACGGCGTGAAGGCCCCTCACGCCCCGCATCTGTAGACCGCCCCGGTGGTGGACGGCCCCTTCCACTTGATGTCGGCGACGCTGCTGAGCACATGCGTGCCTCCCAATTCGGCCGCCCGAATCTTGAGCCGGGAGAGAGCCGCATCGCGCGCCTTGTCGAGTACGAGGATCGACTGCAGCTCGGAGGCGCCGTCGATCTCGCCCAGCGACTTGCACGGTTCGACGACAGCCTTGTTGTCCGTCAGCACGACGATGTTCGAGCGCGAGGTCGCGATCGCGCACCCCCCCAGCAGCGGGGCGACCACCATCAGGGCGGGCAGCAGCAGGAAACGTGGCGGCATCGGGCACAGTCCTCGGACGGCGATAAATTCGGCAGCGGCTATGATCGGCCGCTTTGCCGCAAATTCAAGGCTGCGCCAACCGAATCTCAGCGCGCCGTCGGGCCGCCGAGATGCAGCACCGCCTCCAGCAGGGTTCGCGCATAATCGGTCTGCGGCGCGGCAAACAACGCCAGGCTGTCGCCCTGCTCGACGATCGCGCCGTTCTGCATCACCACCGTGCGCTCGCACATCATCCTGACGACGTTGAGGTCGTGGCTGACGAAGAGCAGCGCCAGATCGTCCTCGCGCCGCAGCCGGTCGAGCAGTTGCAGGATCACCGCCTGCACCGAAACGTCGAGCGCCGCCGTCGGCTCGTCGAGGATCAGCAGGCGCGGCCGGCAGGCGATGGCCCGCGCGATGCCGACGCGCGCCTTCTGCCCGCCCGAAAGCTGATGCGGGAAACGCTCCAGCAGGTCGCTCGGCAGCCCGGCGCGCTCAGCGCATTCGCTGACCCGCGCGGTCAGCGCCGCCCCGTCCTTCATGTTCAAAAGCCGCCGCAGCGGGTGGGCGATGCAGTCGAAGGCGTTGAAGCGCGGATTGAGGCTGTCGGTCGGGTCCTGGAAGACGATCTGGATGTCTTTCCGGAACTCGGAACGGTGGAAATCTCGCGCCGGCAGCGTGCCGATCGCCTGCCCGTCGAACAGGATCTCGCCCTCGCTGGCGTCGATCAGCCGGCAGACCATGCGCGAGATCGTGCTCTTGCCCGAACCGGATTCGCCGACGAGGCCGAGGCTCTCTCCGGCCCTGATGGAAAACGAGACGTCGTTCACCGCAACGACGCCACGGTCGTAGCGCTTCACGAGGTTCTGGACTTCGAGCAGCAGCGGCGTGCCGGGCGCAGGCTTGGTTGTTCCTGAGCCCTCATCCCGAGGAGAAGCCGAAGGCTTCGCCACGACGGCCTTCTCAGGATGAGGGCTGAGGGTATCGGGCGCCAGATCCGCGATTGTCGAGGTCGCGGTCGGCGAGGCGGCGACGAGGCGCTTCGTGTAGGGGTGCTGCGGCGCGCTGAACAGCGACAGCGGCTGCGCCTCCTCGACGACCTTGCCCTGCTCCATGACGCAGACGCGCTGGCAGTAGCGCGAGGCGAGGCCCAGATCATGCGTGATCAGGATCATCGCCATGCCGCGCTCGGCGGTGATCTCCGCCAGGAGGTCCATCACCGTCTTCTGCGTGGTGACGTCGAGCCCCGTCGTCGGCTCGTCCGCGATCAGCAGCTTCGGTGCGCAGGCGATCGCCATCGCGATCATGATGCGCTGGCACATGCCGCCCGACAGTTCGTGCGGATAGGCATCGAGCCGCTTTTCGGGGTCGCGGATCAGCACCGCCTTGAGCAGATCCAGCGCCCGTGCCCGCCCCTCGCCAGCCGAGATCGGCTCATGCGCCATGATCGCATCAGCGATCTGCTGGCCGACCGTGCGGATCGGGTTCAGCGCGCCGCGTGGGTTCTGGAAGATCATCGAGATTGCTGCGCCATGCAGGCGGCGCAACTGCTTTGAGGAGGCGCTGGTGATGTCCTCGCCGGCGAAGCGGATGCGGCCCTGGCTGATCCGGCCCGAGGCGTCGAGCAGCCGTGTCACCGCAAACGCCGTCACCGACTTGCCGGAACCGCTCTCGCCGACGACGCCGAGCGTCTCGCCCGCCGCGACCGAGAACGAGACGCCCCGCACGGCCTCGACCAGCCCGCGCCGGGTCGAGAAGGTGACATGCAGGTCGTCGATGTCGAGCAGGGGGGCGCTATGTGGCGTGGTCACTGTCAAAACACTGCCGCCTGCTGACCAAAACGCAACGTCATCCTGGGCCGAAGGCCCGGGATCCATCCTAGAGCGTCAGCGCCCTTCGATGGATCCCGGAGCTGCGCGGCTACGCCGCTTGTCCAGGATGACACCGTGTTTCCGAGGACAATCGGCATGCGTTTCACGTCCGCATGCGCGGGTCGAGGATGTCGCGCAGGCCGTCGCCGAGGAGATTGAAGCACAACACCGTCAGCATCAGCGCCAGCCCCGGAAAGACCACGAGCCACCACTTCCCGGTCGAGATGAAGCGCGCGCCCTCCGCGACCATGATGCCCCATTCCGGCGTGGGCGCCGAAACACCGAGACCGATGAAGGACAAGCCCGCCGCATTCAGGATCGCCCAGCCGAGGTTCAGCGAGACCTGCACCGCCATCGCCGGCAGCACGTTGGGCAACAGGAAGCGCAGCACCACCGAGACATGGCTGTCGCCGCAGGCGCGGGCCGCTTCCACCCAGCCGGCATTGCGCCGGACATTCACCTCGGCCCGCGCGAAGCGGATATAGAAGGGCAGGTTGATGATTGCGGTGGCGATGACGATGTTCTCGACCCGGTTGCCGAGCGCCGCCACCATCGCCATCGCCAGCACGAAGAGCGGAAACGCCATCAACACATCGACGAAGCGCCCGACATAGCGGTCGAGCCGCCCCCCCGCATAGCCGCACAGCGCGCCCACGACTGCGCCGAGCACGAAGGACAGGCTCACCGCCGAGGCCGCGATGGCCAAGTCGAGGCGCGTCGCCACGATCAGCCGGCTGAACACGTCGCGGCCGAGCTGGTCGGTCCCGGCCCAGTACTTCGCGCTGGGCGGCTGCAGCGCATTGGCGACATCGGACGCGATCGGA
>QBLV01000042.1:7672-18399 GCA_003241815.1 Hyphomicrobiales bacterium
GTGGGGGAGAGCTGGAGAGGGGGGTGGTTCCGCTTGGTGAGCGATCGCCGGGCTGCACCACCCCCACCCCTAGCCCCTCCCCACAAGGGGGAGGGGAACGCGCGTCCCGTGTTCGCAGCAATCATTCCACCGACACCCTGGGATCGGCGATGCCGTAGAGCACGTCCACGGTCAGGTTCACCACGACGAAGATCGAGGCCATCAGCAGCACGAAGCCCTGAACGGGCGCATAGTCCGAGGCCAGCAGCGCATCGAGCGCATACGAGGCGACGCCCGGCCAGGAGAACACCTTCTCGACCAGCACATTGGCGCCGAGCATGGTCGAGAATACGATGCCCGCGATGGTCAGCACCGGCAGCAGCGCGTTCCTCAGCGCATAGGTGACGATGACCTTGCGTGGCGGCAGGCCGAGCGAGCGGGCGGTGCGGACGAAATCGCTGCCCAGCGAGGCCAGCATCGCGGCCCGCGTGATGCGGGCCAGCGGCGCCACCACGAACAGCGCCATGGTGAAGGCCGGCAGTACGAGTTGCGAGGCCGCCGCGCGCCAGCCCTCCCAGTCCCCGGCCAGTGCGAAATCGATCAGCAGGAAACCTGTCACCAATGGCGGCTGCGAGGAGAAGATGTCGACCCGCCCCGTCGGATCGGGCGCAATTCCGAGCAGGTAGTAGAAGGCATAGATCAGCAGCAGACCGGACACGAAGGTCGGCACGCAGACGCCGAGTGCGCAGATGAAGCGCACGAGATGGTCAATCCCCGAGCCCTGCTTCAGCGCGGCTGCCACCCCTAGCGGGATCGCCGTGAACAGCGCGATCAGCAGCGCCGAGAAGGTCAGCTCCAGCGAGGCCGGCAGCCGCGACTTCAGATCCGCCAGCACCGGCTGGCCCGTGGTCAGCGAGCGGCCGAGATTGCCTGAGCCGATATCGCCGAGATAACGCACGAGCTGTTCCGGCACGGGTTTGTCGAGCCCCATCTGCTTGCGGATCATCTCGATCTCCTCCTTGCCCGCGCTGGGACCGGAGGCAAAGAACACCGCCGGGTCGCCCGGCAGCACCCGCATCAGCAGGAAGGTGAAGACGAGAACGCCAAACAGAGCCGGCAGCGACGAGGCGAAGCGCCAGCCGGCTCGTTTGGCGGTGATGGTGAGTTGCGACATGTGTTGTCTCGCTCGCCGGCTCCCCCTGCCGCGTCATCCTGGACAAGCCGCGAAGCGGCGCAGGCCGGGATCCATCATAGGGCACCGTGGGGCTTTATGATGGATCCCGTGACTTCGCTGAAGCGAAGCCCAGGATGACGTCGTGGGTTTGCGAGCCGGTCAGCCCAAATTCACTTCCGGCTCAGATCCCGGAAGTCGATCTGCCGGTGGAACTGGTAGACATAGCCCTCGATCGAGGGCGCCATCACCGCGTCCTGCGAGGGCTGCCAGAGCGGGATCTGCGGCATCAACTCGAAATGCCGCGTGTTCAGCTCCTTGCCCAGCGCGGCGTACTTCGCCATGTCCGGCTCGAAGCGGGCGGCCTGCGCCCATTCCGTGATCTGCGGATCGTTCAGCGAGGAGTAGTTCCAGCGGATCGGGCCGATATAGAAGTTGCGGTAGAAGTAATCCATCGAGGGCAGCCAGGCGACGATGCCCTCGGTGAAGAACGGCACCTTCTTCTCGTTGATCAGCGTCGACATCTGCGCGTCCGGCAGCTTCTGGATGTCGACCTTGATCCCGATCTTGGCGAGCGATTCCTTCAGCAGCGCCGCCATCGGCTCGGCCGTACCGGCCTGGCCGACATTGAAGGAGAAGGTGGTCGAGAACCCGTCGGGGAAGCCGGCCGCGGTCAGGAGCTTCTTGGCTTCGACCAGATCGGTCTTCACCGGCTGCGGGATCGGGAAGGTCGCGCCCGTCGGCGCCTTGCCGTCGGCCCAGGTCGCGCCATAGAGCGGCGCGCCGCGCCCAAACAGCGCCGCCTTGAACATGTCCTCATAGGGCAGCGCGGCGGCGATCGCCTTGCGGACCTCGATCTTGTCGAAGGGCGGCATCTGGTTGTTGAACGAGACGAAGGTGATGGCGTTGTACTGCGGCGTCGAGATGACCTTCAGCTTGCCCTTCTTCTCGAGATCGGCGGCGTCGGTCGCCTGCAGGTCGATGGCGATGTCGGCATCGCCCTTCTCGACGAGATTGGCGCGCGTCGCGGCCTCGGGAATTGTCTGCGTGATGATGCGCTTGAAAGCGGCGGGCTTATCAGTCGAGCCGCGGTTCCAGTCCGGGTTGCGGCGCAGGATCGTGGTCTCGCCGGGCTTGAAGCTCTCGATGATGTAGGCGCCGGAGCCCGCAGTGTTTTCCTTCAGCCAGGCCAGCGCCCAGGGGTCTTCGGCCGTCGCCTTGGACTTGGCGAGCTTGGAGTTGAAGATCACCGGATAGACCACGGCAAGGTTGGCGAGCGCCAACTTGTCGGGCTTGGGCAGCGTGACTTCAAAGGTGTGCGCGTCGACGACCTTGAACTGGTCGGCTGAGGTCAGCGAGCCCGTCAGGAGCTGCCCCTTGCCGAGCACGTTTGCGGTGACGGCACGGTCGAGCGACCACTTCACATCCTCGGCGGTCACCGGAGTTCCGTCGTGGAACTTGGCGTCCTTGCGGAGGATGAAAGTGATCTTCAGCCCGTCGGGGCTGACAGTGTAGCTCTCGGCCAGCTCAGGCTTGAAGGTGTCGAGATCGAAGACCCATTTGCCGTCGAGCTGCTTCTTGCCGAAGGAGAGCAGGCGGTCATAGGTCAGAAGCGACAGGCCGAAAGCCTCGCGGGTCGAGCCCGGAATATTGGGGTCGAGCGTGTTGATGGCGGCGCCGGTGACGTGGCGCAGTGTCTCGGCGCGGGTCTGGGCCAGCGCCGGCAGGGCCGTTGACGACAGCAGCGCAGCCACAAGGCAGGCCGTCTTCAGGATGCTCATGATGATCCCCTCGTTTTTATGGTTGCAGGCGACAGGTTGGTTCCGAACGGGACCAGATGCAAGGCCGGTGCCATTGTCCGTCGCAGACCTCATCCTGAGGAGTTGCGAAGCGGTGTCAGGATGAGGGATGGGCTGCCGGATAACGCACCACCGCCTGCGGCACGTCATAGGCCTGGAACTCGCCCCAGAGCCGCTCGACATCGCCGCGGAACAGCCCCCGGGTCAGCCCCGAGACCAGCCTCGGCACGGCGGTCGTCATCGCGTTGATCGAGGAGCCCGAGGCGCCGAAGCTCATCGTCGAGGCGATGCTGAACAGGTGGATGTCGGCGATCCACGGAGTTTCGCCCAGGACGCGTTCGCACAGCGCGTAATCGTCGCCGAGATAGGGAAAGCGCGCCAGCCGGTCGTCCCGCTCGGCTTGAGGCGGCGTGTAGCGGTCGCCCCATGAGGCGATGTTGTGAGCGAAACGCGAGAGTTCGGGCCGCGCCGCAAGGTCGATCTCGATGCCGGTGGCGCCAATCACGAAGTCGACGGTGATGGGGCCCGAAGACGTCGCCAGCTCGACGCCGGCCGGCCCATCGACGACGCCGACGGCGGGCGACCCCAGATGCAGGCGAAAAGCCTCGTGGATCGCGCAGCGATCATAGGTCGCCTGCGGAAAGCCCTCGCGCAGCCCCATCACCGCACTCATGAAGCGCCAGCGCCAGGCATCGTCGAGATCGCCGAGATGGCGCAGGAAGCCGCGGAAGGTCAGCCATCGATAGGGCTGCACCACCTGGATCTCGGTCCGCCGGCACAGCAGATGCACCTCAGCCGCGCCAGCCTCGAGCGCGGTCGCGGCGTTGTCGAAGGCCGAGGCGCCGGCCCCGATCACAGCGACGCGCTTGCCCGCCAGCGCGGCGAAATCGATTGTCTCGGCGCAATGCGCCCGCCGCCCGGCCGGCAGCGCCGCGACCGGTGCCGGCAGGCTCCAGTCGCCCATGCTCTCCTGGCCGGTCGCGAGCACCAGCTTGCGGGCATGGAGCACCGTCTCAGCACTGCCGCTGCGCACCGTCACGGCGAGCAAGCCCTCGGCGGGTGCGATATCGACCACCTCCGCCTCGTTGCGCACCGGAATACCGACGACATGGCGGAACCAAGCGAGATAATCCGCCCAAAGCCCCTTCGGGATCAGGGTCAGTTCGTCCCAGCTCTCGGTTCCGAACTTGGCCTCGTGCCAAGACTGGTAGGTCAGGCTCGGCATGTCGAGATCGGGGCCGGTGAAGTCCTTCGGGCTGCGCAGCGTGTGCATGCGTGCATAGCTGCGCCAAGGCCCCTCTTGTCCGGAAGGAGCCTTGTCCAGCAGCAGGATGTTGTCGACCCGCGAGCGCAAAAGCCCAAACGCGGTGGCAAGCCCCGACTGGCCGCCGCCGATGATGATGACGTCATGGGCCGGCGTGCCGTCGGGCGCCATGACCGGCTTCAGCCAGGCCGCGCGTGGATGGGCCGTGCGGGCGAGGTCGGCCGCAACCCGGCTTTCGAGGAGGGAAAGACCATCGTGAATCATGGCGCCCTCGATGCAGCCTTCATGCCGCGAGCCAGCCGCCATCGACCACCAGCGTCGTGCCCGTGCTGAAAGTGGAGGCATCGCTGCCGAGATAGAGTGCGGCCCGCGCGACCTCCTCGGCCCGGCCGAAACGCTTCATCGCGTGGCGGCTGCGCGAGGCCTCGCGGATCGGCTCGGGATTGGCGTGGCGGGCGAAGCTGCGACGCAGCATCGGCGTATCGATCGCGCCAGGCGCGATCGCGTTCACGCGGATGCCGTCAGCTGCATAATCCAGCGCCATGGTGCGTGTCAGTGAGAGGATCGCGCCCTTGGCAGCGATATAGGCGCTGTTACCGCGCCCGCCGGCCAACGCGAGCTGCGAGGCGAAGGTCACGATCGCGCCGCCGCCGCGCACTGTCATCAGCGGGATCGCCGCCCGCGCGAACAGCCAGGTGCCGCCGACATTGGCCCGGAAAACCGCATCCCAATCCTCGGGCGCCGTCGTCGTCACCGTGCCGCCGCACGAAAAACCCGCCGCCGTCACCAGCACGTCGAGCCCGCCGAAGCGCGCGGCACAGGCGGCCACCGCCGCATCGGCAAAACCCGTCAGCCCGACATCGCCAGCCTGGACCAGCGCCTCTCCACCCGCCGCAGCGATCAGGGCAGCCGTCTCGGCGAGCCCCGCCTCATCGCGGTCGATCAACGCCAGGCGCGCGCCCTCGCCGGCAAAGAGCTGCGCGATCGCCTGCCCGATCCCGGAGCCCGCGCCGGTGACGAGCGCGACCTTGCCTGCGAGCTTCATCGCGTCATCTCCTCAAGCCTGCCCATGATCATGCCACCAGGCGGCTAGCCGGTCGGCCGAATCCATCCCATCCGTCTTCGCGCGCCAGCCGAGATCACTGGCGATCCGCCCGACCGCGAGCGGCGCCCGGTCGGACGGGCCATGAAAATCGATCGTTGCCGCCTCGCCGGGCTCGGCCAGCCGGCAAACGAAGCCGGGAAAGGACGTAGCCAGCCGCCTTCCCCAGTCGAGCATCGTGAACCGGCGGCCGGTCGAGACATTGTAGACGCCGTAACCGAGGGTCGCTGCGCGGGCGACCGCCAGCACGGCATCGGCCACATCGCGCGCATAGATCCAGTCGCGAAAGCCTGCGCGCGGCAGGATCGCGGCCTCGCCCGCCACTGCCGCCGCCAGAATCTGGCAATGCGGGCTGAGCGTGTCGCGAACCCCGGTCGCACGCTCCCACGGGCCGAAGACGCCGCTGAGACGCAGGCTGACGACGTCGAGCCCCCAGAGATCGCCGAGCCGCGCCCCCACCCGCTCGCTCGCCCATTTCGTGATGGCATAGAGGCCCACCGGATCGCCTGGCGTCTCCTCGGCAAGTTCGTCGAGGCGCTCGCCCGCCGCGCCATAGGCGGCAGCCGAACTGAGATTGACGACCCGGCGCACGCCGGCCGCCCGCGCCGCCGTCAGGATCGGCACCTGCGCCAGCAGATTGACCTGGAGGATCGTGGCGGGATCGCTGGTGTCGCGATCGCGGCCGGCGGTGATCGCCGCGCCCATCACCACGAGATCGGTTCCGGGCTTCATCACGGCGGCGATGGCCGCCTCATCCGTGACATCGCCCTGGACCGCTTCGAACCGGCCGGGCAAGCTGGCGAAGGCCTTGCGGGCGGCGTCAGGGATGGGCGCACGATCGAACGCCACGGCGTCATGCCCCGCCGCCAGCATCGCCTCCGCGAGGTTGAGACCGACGAAGCCGGCCCCGCCGAAGATCAGGACTTTCACGACAGGGCCTTTTTGACGGGACGTGTTTCCGGACAGAATTTGCAAGAACGGCACCACACCGGACCGCCTGACCCGGACGAACTAAGGGCCTCTTGCGACCTTCGGCAAGCCCGGAACCTGCGGGAGCGTCTGCGGTTTCGACAGGACAAGCCGGATTGCACAGCGACCGTCCATGGGCTAGGCGTCGCCGCATCATCCTCCGGGCCCGCCTTTCGCCTGCGCCTCGCGCCCTGTCCGCGAGGCGCCGCTGTGATCGCGCCGGGCGACTCCGGTTCTGCCCACGTCAAATTCTGCCCGCGTCAAAGACTCTAAACGTCGAAAAGGAGCCGATCATGGCCCGAAAGAAATCCAAGCCGCTCGATGCCGAATATGTGATGTTCGACGTCGTCTATGTCGATGGCTCGCGCCGGTCCAACCGGCGCGTTCCGACCGCCCTTCTCGGCGGCCTCGACGGCGACGAGCCGGCGCGCGACGCCATCATGGAACAGGACAAGGCGATCGCCGAGAAATCCGGCATGCCCCCGCTCGAAATCGAAAGCCTGTCGCGCTCGGGCAAGCCTGCCGAGAAGCCCGCCCGCAAGGCTGGATAAGGTTCGGGCGCTTCGGCGCCATGGCAAGGATTGCCGCTAAAACACGCGCTTGGCTGAGAGATTGATGCCAATTTGCAGCATCTTCGCACGCGGATTTAACCCAACGGCCGCTGTTTGACTTGACCTGCCACTGCTCCTGCATTTTAGTCCGGGCAGCCGATGGGAGGCTGAAAAAAGGGACACTAAATGCGTACAATTCTGATTGTCGGAGCTCTGGCGGCGGTTCTCGCCGGCTGCCAGACCGCGCAGGAATCGCTCGCCGATGCCGAAATCACCTGCGAATCGCAGGGCTTCCGCCCCGGCACCCGGGCCTACCAGCAGTGCCGCTCCGCGAACTATGTCGAGAACCGCCGCACCTCCAACGAGACCGCCAGCGCGGTCACCGCTGGTGTCGCCGCCGGCGTCATCGGCGGCGCGATCGCGGCTTCGGCGGATCGTGGCTACTACGGCCGTGGCTACTACCGCCGGGGCGGCTACTGGTGGTGAGATTTGATGGGGGCGCCGCGTAACGCGGCGCCCCCTACGATGCCGAAAAGCCCTGCCGCATCGCTGCGGCAGGGCTTTTTTGTCATCACGTCGCTCGGCGCGCTTGCCGGTCAGCGCTTGGCTGTGCGCCTGCGCGCCGGAGCGGGCTGGCTCGACGAGGTCAGCAGCGATCCGATGAAATAGACCGCGATGCCGACACCGAGCAGGGCAGCGATCGGCTCGCGCTCCGCGCGCTTGGCAATCATGCGGCTGCCATAATCGGCATAGTCGCGAGCCTGACCGGCATACTGGCTGGCGTAATCACGCGCCTGCCCGGCATAATCGCGGGCTGTGCTGCTATTGGCGCGCAGCCACTTCTCGCCGCTCTTCAAGGCGCTCTCGCCGGTGTCCGCGGCCTCGCTGCGATAGCTGTCGAACAGACCGCGCAGGCGACCGTAATCGGGCTCGTAACGCTCGAGACGCGAGGTCGACGAACTGCGCAGGCTGGCCCAGGCGATCAGGCCGACGCTGAGCGCGCCCAGCCCAAAAGCCACCAGGGGATGACGCTCGACGGCATCCCTCACCGCCTCTCCACCCTCACGGGCCAGCTCGACAGGATCGGTCTCGGTGATCGCATCCTTGGCGCGATAATATCCATCCCGAACGGTCTCGGTCGCCTTTTCGGCAAGATTGGCGGCCTTGGCTCGCACCGTGCCCACAGCGCTCTCGATCTCGTCGCCGGCCTCGTCCAGATCCTTGGGAACGTCGGGCGGGAAAGTGTTCATCGTGGCCATGGTGGACCCTCCATTTGCAAATGCGATCGCGAGCGTCGCGCTATCGGCAGCGACGTCTCGGCAGTGAATTCTCCAACGAAGAACGAGGCACCGGCGCGAGAGTTCCGGGCCGAAGCGAGAAAGCTGCGATCCGCAACGACCGGAATCGTTCGGCGCTCGATAGGCTGCCTGCGGCCATCAGACCGCCGCGATTGGGTGCGACCTCTCGCGGCGTCCACCCGCTTGCGAAGGAGACGCTCATGGACATTCAGCAACTCCTCATTCGACACCCATGTGTGATGTCCGATCCCGAATGGATCGCGCTCGAAAGCATCGAGGAAAAGACCACGCATTTCGTTTTTGACGTGTCGATGCTTCACAACCTCAGGGGCCGCGGTCTCGTCGAGTCCGCCGGCGAGCGCTGGCACATCACTGAGCAAGGCCAGCGCCGGCTGCACGACCGCGCCGGCTGCTGAAGTTCGAGGATTTTCGAGATCACCGGCCGGCCGCGTTCCAACGCGCCGACCGGTTTCGTTTTGGCGTCATGTATCCACGCGGGTGTGATCTCGCGGGCCTCGCGCTGATGACGGCGCCCAGCAACGGGCGAGTCACCCGCCGGTTGGTGAGCCGCCAATCTGGAAATCGGCTTCACCCGTCCCCATTCTGAACCTGTCCGCAACTCCGCCCACGCAGGGAGCATCATGGCCAAGCCCGTCAGCATCACCGTCTCGCATGATCTCGGCCGCGAGGGCGCGGTCGCACGCCTGCGCGAGGGGATCGATCGCATCCGCGACCGGCTCGGCATGGTCAAGATGCAACTCGTCGAAGAGCGCTGGGAGGGCGACAGCCTGCATTTCGGCGTCGCCGCGCTTGGCTATACCGTTCGGGGCAGGCTCGATGTCGAACAGGCGCTGGTCCGCGTCGAGATGCAGCTGCCCTGGGTGCTCGCCGTCTTCGCCGAGAAGCTCAAGCTCGGCGTCGAAAAGCAGGGCCAGATCCTGCTGGAGAAGCCCAAGGCCTGACGAGAGCGACCTGACGAGAGCCGCCTGACGCGCATCCCGATCAGCGCTTGGCCGGGGCTGGCGCCGCACGCCGCAACCCGCGCAAAAACATCCCGCGGCGAACAGCCTCGCGGTTGAAATCGCCCGATGCAACCGGCATGGTCTGGCTAACGCCGCCATTCGTCTTTCGTCGAACATCCTTCCGGGAGAACCATGCATCACGGCCCGCTGATCGCCATTCTCGTCGCGGGCCTCGGCCTTGCATTCGTCTTCGGGGCGCTTGCCCATAAATTCCGCATCTCGCCGCTGGTCGGCTACCTCGTCGCTGGCGTGGCCGTGGGCCCTTTCACGCCCGGTTTCGTCGCAGACCAGAGCCTCGCCAACGAACTCGCCGAAATCGGCGTCATCCTGCTGATGTTCGGCGTAGGCCTGCACTTTTCCCTGAAGGATCTGCTCTCGGTCAAAACGATCGCTGTGCCCGGCGCCATCGTCCAGATTGGCACCGCCACCCTGCTGGGCATGGGGCTCGGCTACCTCATGGGCTGGACCTGGGTCGCGGGGCTCGTTTTCGGCCTGGCCCTCTCGGTGGCGAGTACGGTCGTGCTGCTGCGCGCGCTGCAGGAGCGGCGTCTCGTCCAGAGCGAAAAGGGCAAGATCGCGGTCGGTTGGCTGATCGTCGAAGATCTCGCCATGGTGCTGGCGTTGGTCATGATCCCGGCCGTCGCCGACGCCATACGCGGTTCGCAACCTGGTATGCCCTCTCCGCTGTCGAGCCAGTTCGATCTCGGCTTGTGGGGCGTGCTCGGCTTCACCTTGATGAAGGTCGTCGCCTTCATCGTCTTCATGCTCGTCGTCGGACGGCGCGTCATCCCCTGGATTCTGCACTGGGTCGCCCATACCGGCTCGCGCGAACTGTTCCGGCTCGCCGTGCTGGCGGTGGCGCTCGGCGTCGCCTTCATCGCGGCCAGCCTGTTCGGCGTGTCCTTCGCGCTGGGCGCCTTCTTCGCCGGGATGATCCTGAGCGAATCGCCGCTGAGCCAGCGCGCGGCGGAGGAATCCCTGCCGCTGCGCGATGCCTTCGCGGTGCTGTTCTTCGTCTCCGTCGGCATGCTGTTCGACCCCGCGATCCTGCTGCGTGCGCCGGGGCCCCTGCTGGCGACGCTGGCGATCATCCTGGTCGGCAAATCGCTCGCGGCCTGGCTGATCGTGCGGGCCTTCGGCCGGTCCAACACCGTGGCGCTGACGATCTCGGCCTCACTGGCGCAGATCGGCGAGTTCTCCTTCATCCTGGCCGGATTGGGCGTCTCGCTCGCGATCCTGCCGCCGCAGGGCCGCGACCTGATCCTGGCGGGCGCGATCCTCTCGATCCTGCTCAACCCCGTGCTGTTTGCCCTGGTCGATCGCTTTGCCGGCGAGGCCGCTGCCGCGAAGCCCAAGTCCAAGCCCGGCGCGGTCGAACCGGCGACCGAGCCAGCAGCGGAGGAAGAGCCCGATATCGACATTGCGCCGACCACGCTCTCCAACCACATGGTCGTCGTCGGCTATGGCCGCGTCGGCGCCCTTCTCGGCGCCGGCCTGCTGGCGCGTGGTGAGACGCTGCTGGTCATCGAGGAAGAGGGCGACGCTGTCGCGGCCGCCCGGCGCGACGGCGCC
>QBLV01000042.1:18409-26694 GCA_003241815.1 Hyphomicrobiales bacterium
TTCTGCTCGGCAACGCCGCCGACCCCGCCGTGCTGGCGGCGGCGGGCCTGAGCCGGGCCAAGCGGCTCTTCGTCGCCATCCCTCAGAGTTTCGAGGCCGGTCAGGTCTGTGAGCAGGCGCGCCGCGACAACCCGGCGCTGCCGATCGTCGCCCGCGCCCATTCCGACGCCGAGGTTGCGCATCTGACGAGATGCGGCGCGACGTTGACGATCATGGGCGAGGCGGAAATCGCCCGCGCCATGCTGGCGCTGTGTGGGGCGCCGGAGGGGCCGGTTCAGCCGCAGTCGGCCTGAAGCCGGTCATCATGGCCTGGAAACACACACCGTCATCCCGGGCTCCGCTTCGCTGCGTCCGGGATGACGGAAGTGTTTCGATCGCCAGAACCGACTTCAGACCAGCTCGAACCTGATGTCCTGAGCGCCTTCCCAGAGCGTCTTGCGGCCGAGCGTGTAGAGGTTCTCGAGGCCCGAGGTCAGCGTGATGAAATGGTTGCCGGCGAGTTGGCCCATCTTGCTGGCGAAATGCACGCCGCCATAGGCGAGCAGGATCTCGGTCTCGCTGATGCCGCCGGGATAGAGGATGATCTGTCCGGGCGCCGGATAGCTGGTGTGGTTCTCGTAGCCGACGCCGAAATCGAGCTCGCCGAGCGGCATCCAGACGCCCTCGCCGCTCCAGCGCACATGCACGATCTTGCTGGTGAAGGGCATGTGCCGGAGAAAAGCGGCGCAGGTCTTGGGCGCGGCGTCCAGTTCCAGTTTGGCCTCGAAGGTGAAGGGGCCTGCGGTGACGATGAGCTGGGACATGGAGAAGCGCCTTTCGCGTGGTTTCAGCTGGATCGGATAGGGCAAACTGTCGGTATCCCCTAGCCCTCATCCTCCGGACCCACGAGGCGGCGTCTCGAAGGATGCTTCAGGAGGCTCCGGAAACATCTGGCGCATCCTTCGAGACGCGGGCTTCGCCCGCTCCTCGGGATGAGGACTGGAGGGATGACGCCGCGCTCTCTACGAGAACGCCGCCTTCAGGTCGAGGGTCCCGACCTTGCCGATCGCCTCGTAGTTGCGCTTCAGCCAGCGCTTGGCCGCCGCCCGGCCGATGTCGCGCAGTTTCAGCAGGAAATCCCAATCGGAATTCAGCCGCGACGACGACGTCATCTCCGCCAGGGGCGGTCCGCCATCGATCCGGTGCATCAGCACGCGCTTGTATTCGTCCTTGTCGAGCTTGCCGCTATCGACGAGCCGGTTCACGAAATCGATGGCGCGCAGTTCGCGCATCAGCGAGGCGTTGAAGGTGATCTCGTTCAGCCGGTCCTGGATGTCGCGCGCCTTGGTCGGCAGATCCTTGCGCAGGAGCGGATTGATCTGGACCAGCAGAACGTCGTCGCCCGCCGCCTCGTAGAACAGCGGGTAGAGCGCCGGATTGCCCATATAGCCGCCGTCCCAATAGGCCTCCTTGCCGATCTCCACAGCCTGGAACATCATCGGAAGGCATGCCGAGGCCATCAGGTGGTCGGCGGTCAGCTCGGGCCCGTTGAACAGCTTGATCTTGCCCGAGCGGACATTGGTCGCGGCGATGAACAGTTTCACCTGCGTGCAGGCCCTGACCTTGTCGAAATCGATCAGGTCGGCGATCACCCCGCGCAGCGGATTGATGTTGAGCGGGTTGACGTCATAGGGACTTGCGACCTTCGAGAACATCTCGAACCAGATCATCCCTGGCGGGACGCCGTTTGAGCCGCCCCAGGCGCCCAGCATCGTATCGATCAGCGAACGCTCCGAGCCGCCATATTTGCCGTCGACGCTGATCGCCCGCCAGAATGCCTCCAGCTTGGTGCGGGCGCCGTCGTTGCCCCCGTCGATCCAACCCTCGGCCAGCACCACCGCGTTCATCGCGCCCGCGCTGGTGCCCGACAGCGCCTCGATGGCGAGCCGACCGTCTTCCAGGATCGCGTCGAGCACGCCCCAGGTGAAGGCGCCATGGGCGCCGCCGCCCTGCAAGGCGAGCGAGATCGACTTTTCCGCCTTCGGGCCGGCCAGCCCGACGATGGGAGCCGCGGCTTTCTTGCGCCCGGTCACGCGGCGGTCCAGCCACCATCCATCGGCAGGATGGTGCCAGTGATGGACTTCGCCGCATCGGTGCAGAGGAACACGGCCAGCGCCGCGACCTGCTCGACCGTGACGAACTCCTTCGTCGGCTGCGCAGCCAGCAGCACGTCGTTGATGACCTGCTCCTTGGTCAGCCCGCGCGCCTTCATCGTGTCGGGAATCTGCTTTTCGACCAGCGGCGTCCAGACATAGCCGGGCGCGATGGCGTTCACGGTGATGCCCTTGGTCGCGACTTCCAGCGCCACCGTCTTGGTCAGGCCGGCGATGCCGTGCTTGGCTGCGACATAGGCGGACTTGAACGGCGAGGCGACGAAGGCATGGGCCGAGGCCGTGTTGATGATGCGGCCCCAGCCTTTTGCCTTCATCTTCGGCAGCGCGGCGCGCGTGGTGTGGAAAGCCGAGGTGAGGTTGATCGCGATGATCTGGTCCCATTTCTCGATCGGGAACTCGTCGATCGGCGAAACGAACTGGATGCCGGCATTGTTGACCAGGATATCGACCGCGCCGAACTCAGCCTCCGCCTGCGCGATGAAATCCGCGATCTCGGCGGGCTTGGTCATGTCGGCAGCGGAGAACAACACCTTGACGCCGAACTCGGCGGCGAGATCGACGCGGAGCTTCTCGGCATCGGCAGTCGGCATGATGCCGTTGATGACAAGGTTGGCGCCCTCCTTGGCGAGGGCGCGCGCATAGGCGAGCCCGATGCCTGAGGTAGAGCCCGTGACGGCGGCAGCGCGGTCTTTAAGAAACATTGGCGTCAAGGCTCCTGACAATCGCTCGGAAAATGCTTAGGTTCGAACGCAACACGGTAATGTCGACATGACAAGGCAGCCTGGACAGGATAGCCCGCACGTTGCCCGATGACCCATTGCAACGCAACATGACCAAAATGCAGCCGCACGCCCACAGCCATGGCGACCATGTGCATGCCTCCCATGAAGAGCATGACGCGCATGCCTCGCATGATGCCGGCGGCTGCCGTCACGCGCATGACCACCGCATCCACGCCGCCGAGGCGCTGGCGCGGGCGGAGCGCATCTGCCGGGAGCGCGGCCTGCGCCTGACGCCGATCCGCGCCAGGGCGCTGGAGGCCCTCCATGCCGACCACCGCCCTGTCGGGGCCTATGATCTCGCCGACCGCATCTCGCCGGCCGGCGGGCGCCGCATCGCGCCGATCTCGATCTATCGCGCGCTCGACTTCCTGGTCGAGCAGGGCTTCGTGCACCGGCTCTCCTCGCGAAACGCCTATGTCGCCTGCCTGCACGGCCATGGCGCCGGGGAGGTCGTCGCCTTCCTGATCTGCGAGATCTGCGGCGGCGTCGACGAGGATTCCTCGCCCGCCATGAAGAAGGCCGTTGCCGCGATCGCCCAGGTCAGGCAGTTTTCTCCCTCCCACCAGATGGTCGAGATCGTCGGCCGCTGCGAGCATTGCCGGAACGCAAGCGCATGATCGGGCTGACACCGGCAGGGGCCATCCGATGAACGAGCGGGCTTTTTCCTGCCTGACAGCCGAGCATTCCGGCCCCCTGGCGCGTCACCTCACCGTTCCGGTGATGGTCGGCAACGTTGCCGTCGGCGGCGGCGCACCGATCGTGGTGCAGTCGATGACCAACACCGACACCGCCGATATCGCCGGAACCGTCGCGCAGGTCGCAGCACTCGCCCGTCAGGGCTCGGAACTCGTCCGCATCACGGTGGATCGCGACGAAGCGGCGGCAGCCGTACCCAGGATCCGCGAGCGGCTCGACCGCGTCGGCATCGACGTGCCGTTGATCGGCGATTTCCACTATATCGGCCACAAGCTGCTGGCCGATCATCCGGCCTGTGCGGAGGCCCTGGCGAAATACCGCATCAACCCCGGCAATGTCGGCTTTAAGGACAAGAAGGACCGCCAGTTCAGCCAGATCGTCGAACTCGCGATCCGGCACGGCAAGGCCGTCCGCATCGGCGCCAACTGGGGTTCGCTCGACCAGGAGCTGCTGACGGCGCTGATGGACGAGAACGCCCTGCAGCCGCGCCCGCTCGATGCCCGCGCCATCATGCGCGAGGCGATGGTGCAGTCGGCGCTGCTCTCCGCCCAGCGCGCAGAGGAGATCGGGCTGGGCCGAGACAAGATCATCCTCTCGGCCAAGGTCTCGGGCGTGCAGGATCTGATTACGATCTACCGCATGATGGCTGGCCGCGCCGACTACGCTATCCATCTCGGGCTGACCGAAGCCGGCATGGGCTCCAAGGGCATCGTCGCCTCCTCGGCTGCGCTCGGCATCCTGCTGCAGGAGGGCATCGGCGACACCATCCGCTTCTCCCTGACGCCCGAGCCGGGCGGCGACCGCACACTCGAGGTCAAGGCGGCGCAGGAGCTACTCCAGACCATGGGGTTCCGCGCCTTCGTGCCGCAGGTGGCGGCCTGCCCCGGCTGCGGCCGCACCACCTCCACCGTGTTCCAGCAGCTCGCCCGCGACATCCAGGACTGGATCGCGGGCTCGATGCAGGACTGGAAGACGCGCTATCCCGGCGTCGAGAGCCTGAACGTCGCGGTGATGGGCTGCATCGTCAACGGGCCGGGCGAGTCCAAGCATGCCGATATCGGGATTTCCCTGCCCGGCACGGGCGAGGAGCCGACCGCTCCGGTCTTCGTCGATGGCAAGAAGGTCAGGACCCTGCGTGGGCCGGCCATCGCCGCCGAATTCAAGACGATGGTCGATGATTATGTGGCGCAGCGCTACGGCGGACGGGCCGATGCGGCCGAGTGATCCCACAGTCCTGGCTTGCACGGCCTTGCGCTGAATGCATGGCAGCGCCTTTGCGCGCTCTCGGCATTGTGTTAGAGGCCCCGGCCTTCCCGTTCAGGGCAGCGCGCGCGGAGATCCCCTATGGGGCATGACCAGACGAATCCGCCGACCCAGCGGCCGGAGGATTCCCGTTTCGGCCTGGACGACGGACATGGCGGCGCGGACCAAGGCGGCGCATCCAAGCACAGTCACGGCAGTTATGCCGCGCTGGCGCTGGGGGCGCTGGGCGTCGTCTATGGCGACATCGGCACGAGCCCGCTCTATGCGCTGCGCGAGACCCTCCTCGCGGCCAATGGCGGAAGCGCTGCGACGCCCATCTCGCGCGAACTCGTGCTCGGCGTCCTGTCCCTGATTCTGTGGTCGCTGGTCATCGTGGTGACGTTGAAATACGTCGTCCTCCTGATGCGGGCGGACAATAACGGCGAGGGCGGCATTCTGACGCTTGTGGCGCTCGCACAGCGCGGCGTCGAGCGCGGCAAGGGCTTCGCCGTGGTCCTGCTGGGCATGCTCGGAGCAGGGCTGTTCTACGGGGACACCGTGATTACCCCCGCCATCTCGGTCCTCTCGGCGGTGGAGGGGATCAAGCTCGTCACCCCCGCGCTGGACGCCTATGTGCTCTGGATCGCCACGGCGATCCTGGTGGCGCTGTTCATGGTCCAGAGCAGCGGGACGGGCCGGATGGCCACCTTTTTCGGTCCGATTACGCTGGTCTGGTTTCTGACGCTCGCCGGGCTGGGAATCCTGCACCTGTCCGACGATTTTGGCGTGCTGGCCTCGATCAATCCCTGGTACGCCCTGATTTTTTTCCGGGACCATGCCGACATTGCGCTGGTCGTGCTCGGCTCGGTCTGCCTCGCCGTCACCGGCGCGGAGGCCCTCTATGCCGATATGGGCCATTTCGGCCGCGGACCGATCCGCGCAGCCTGGCTCTACCTGGTCTTTCCGGCACTGTGGCTGAACTATCTCGGGCAGGGCGCGCTGATCCTCGCCGACCCGAGCGCGATCGAGAACCCTTTCTACCGCCTGGCTCCCGAGGGGCTGTTGCTGCCCTTCGTCATCCTCGCGACCGTGGCGACCATCATCGCGAGCCAGGCCGTGATCACCGGGGCCTTCTCCCTCACCCGCCAGGCGATCCAGCTCGGGCTGCTGCCGCGCATGGAGATCCGCTACACCTCGGAACAGACATCCGGCCAGATCTACATTCCGCGGATCAACCGGATCCTGATGGTGATCGTGATCGCGCTGGTCTGGATTTTCGGCAGCTCCTCGAATCTGTCCCACGCCTATGGCGTGTCGGTGTTCGGAACGATGGTGGTGTCGTCGCTTCTCGCCATCATCGTCATCCGGCGGAACTGGGGCTGGAGCTGGCCCGCGACGATCGCATTGATGCTGCCCTTTCTCGTGGTCGATGTTGCGTTCTTCGCGTCGAACCTGCTCAAGCTTTTCAGCGGTGGGTATGTCCCGGTCCTGCTCGCTTTTAGTCTCGTCGTCTTGATGTGGACCTGGGTGCGCGGCACCAAGATCCTCTTCGACAAAACCCGCAAGACGGACGTGCCGCTGCTGGAACTCGTCGGCATGCTGAGCAAGAGTCCCCCGCATCGCGTCAAGGGCATGGCTGTGTTCCTCACCAGCGACCCGGAGACGGCCCCGGCCTCGCTGCTGCACAACCTGAAGCACAACAAGGTCCTTCACGAGCGCAACGTCGTGCTGACAGTGCGTTCGGCCGATACGCCGCGCATCGCCGAGGAAGAGCGCGTTCGCCTCTCCCGCATCACCGATGACTTCTGGCGGGTCGATCTGGTCTATGGCTACATGGAAAGCCCCAACGTCCCCAAGGGGCTCGCGATCCTGCGCAAGCAGGGCTTCAAGTTCGACATCATGTCGACCTCGTTCTTCCTGTCGCGCCGCTCGATCAAGGCGTCGCCGCAATCGGGCATGCCGATCTGGCAGGACAATCTCTACATCTCGCTGACCAAGACCGCGACGGACGCGACGAGCTTCTTCCAGATCCCCACCGGCCGGGTGGTCGAGGTCGGGACGCAGGTGACTGTGTGAACATGGTCGGGCTTGACCCGACCATCTCGGAAACCAGTGCCGCTCCTGCAAGAGATTCTCGGGTCAGGCCCGAGAATGACGCCCAGCTTCAATCGATCCGCGCCGAGCCCTCCGGCACCTTCCTGACCCGCTCGCGATAGAGCAGATAGAGCCCCGACGCGATCACGATGCCCGCGCCGACGAAGGTCCAGCGATCGGGGAACTGCCCGAAGACAAACCAGCCCAGCGCGATCATCCAGACGATCTGCGAATAGATGAAGGGCGCCAGAACGGTCGCCGGCGCCAGCCGATGCGCCAGGATCAGGAGCCAGTGCCCGAAGCCGCCGAAGATGCCCGTGCCCAGCATCACCAGCCAGACGAAGGGTGTCTGCGGGGTCGTCCAGAAGAACGGGATCAGCGGCAGCACGGCCGCCGTCCCGGCGACGCCGGAATAGATCATCGTCGTCTCCGGCTTGTCGTAGGCCGCCAGCCGCCGGGTCGCCAGCGCATAGAAGCTGTAGCAGACCGTGCCACAGACACAGAGCAGGGCGGCCGGATGCATGCCGCCCAGCCCTGGCCGCGTGATCACGAGCACGCCGAGAAAGCCGACGGCGATCGCCGCCAGCCGGCGCGGGCCGGGCCATTCGCCCAGCATCGGCCCCGCGACGAGCGCCACCAGCAGCGGACCCGCGAACATGATCGAGACCGTCTCCGCAAGCTGCAGATATTTGAGCGCAACGAAGTTCAATGCCGTCGCGCCCAGCAGCAGCAGCGAGCGCACGCCTTGCAGCCAGGGCCGCTGGGTGCGCAGGACCCCGGGATGGGTCCAGGGATTGAGCAGCGTCAGCACGAAGACCATGCTGCCGGCATAGCGCGCGAACACGACCTGCACCGGGTCCATATGGCCCGTCAGCCATTTCGCACTGGTATCGAGCAGGGCGAACAACAGCACGGCGCTGCAGATCAGCCCGATCGCGATCAGGCGCGAGCGTCCGGTTTCCGGAAGATGGGATGAGGCGGCGGCCAAGGCGGCTCCCGTCATGCGCGGGGAGAATGACAATGGCAGAGTTAACTGATTTGTAGTCCCTGACCAGCGGTTGAGCGCATGAGGTCCATGCGCCTGTCAGCGCAGAACGACCAAAGCCTGCGGGGGTGCTACGCGTCGCTGTCGACCTCGTCGCCATCGGCTTCCGGGTCATCCAGTTCGACGCCCGCCTTGGACAGGCCCTTGGCGGCCTTGCGCAACAGCCGGCGCAGTTGCTTGCGTTCCTTGCCGTCGAGCTTATCGAGCAGCTCGTCTTCGACCTGGGTCCAGACCGCATCGAGCGCCAGCGCGGTCTTGTGGCCGGTTTCGGTC
>QBLV01000043.1 GCA_003241815.1 Hyphomicrobiales bacterium
CTTCCGGGGCTGGGGGGCTCCAATCCCTTCGGAGGCAAGAAGAAGTGACCAAGCCTACTGAAATGCGCGTCGGCATGTTCGACGTGTTCAAGCAGGTCAAGGCGCGTCTCGACGACGCCAACCTGTCCTACGAGACGTCATCCTACCGCGACGACGCCTTCTCGTTCTTCGTGCATGCGCCGGGCGAATATTGGGAGATCGACGTGCTGGAAGACGGCTCGATCGATCTTGAGATCTTCACCTCGACTGGCATGAAGGACGATCCCTGGGCGGCCATCGACCAGCTGGTCGACGACAACAAGGCTTGAAAAAACATATGAGTTTCAGCGCCACGGATATGCTGGCCAAGATCTGGTCGATCCAGCAGGCCTTGGAAGATGCGGGTATCGATCACTCGCCTACGATCTACCGGGACGACGCGATTTCGATCGTGGCGAACCCTCCCGGAGAGAAGTGGGAGATCGATGTCTGTGAAGACGGAAGCATCGACTTTGAAGTGTTCAAGTCGACGCCGATGCAAGGAGAGGCGGAGCTGCATGCAGCCATCGCCACAGTGAAAACCGAAAACGAAGCTTAAAAGGAAGAACGAGAATGTCCCTCAAGATCCGCCTGACCCGTGGCGGCGCCAAGAAGCGCCCCTATTACCGCATCGTCATCGCCGATGCCCGCTCGCCGCGCGATGGCCGCTTCATCGAGAAGATCGGCTCCTATGATCCGATGAAGGCGAAGGATTCTCCCGAGCGCGTCGTTCTCGATCTGGAGAAGGCCAAGGAGTGGCTCGCCAAGGGCGCCCAGCCGACCGACCGCGTGCTGCGCTTCCTCGACGCCGCCGGCATCGCCAAGCGCCCCGCCCGCAACAACCCCAACAAGGCTGTTCCCGGCGAGAAGGCGAAGGAGCGCGCCGAGAAGAACGCCGCCAAGAGCGCGGCGCCGGCTGAAGCCGAGGCGTGATGCCACAGCGCCAGGGCACGTCATTCTCGGGCGAAGCGCAGCTTCGACCCGGGACTCTCCGGCAGGAGGTGGTCGGGTCAAGCCCGGCCATGACGCGCCATGGCCGTTGACGACACGCTCGTCCTGCTCGGCGTC
This sequence comes from Hyphomicrobiales bacterium, assembly GCA_003241815.1. Classification (GTDB taxonomy): domain Bacteria; phylum Pseudomonadota; class Alphaproteobacteria; order Rhizobiales; family Beijerinckiaceae; genus Allobosea. The sequence goes on from QBLV01000043.1 coordinate 1,087, forward strand.
ATCGGCGCCGCGCATGGCATCAAGGGCGAGGTCCGGATCAAGGCCTTTACCGGCGATCCGCTGGCGATCGCCGACTATGGGCCCCTCACCGACGATAAGGGGCGGCGCTTCGACATCGCCGAGATCCGCCCCGCCAAGGAGGTGGTTGTCGCACGCCTCAAGGGCATCACCAGCCGCGAGGCCGCCGAGAGCCTGAACGGCGTCAGCCTCTTCGTCGCCCGCGACAAAATCCCGGCGCCCGAGGATGAGGACGAGTTCCTGCAGGCCGACCTGATCGGCTGCGCGGTCGTCGGCCCCGACGGCGCCACCCTCGGCACGGTCACCACCGTCGCCAATTACGGCGCGGGCGACCTGCTCGACATTCTGCTGCCAGACGGCCGCTCGGTGCTGATGCCCTTCACCAAAGCGTTCGCACCGCGCATCAACATCGCCGCCCGGCGGATCGAGGCGGTTCCGCCCGAAGGGCTTTTCGAGGCTGACGATGAAGACTGACGAGCCTGTGCGCGACATGGCCGCCCGCGCCCTGATCTTCGACATGGACGGTACCATCGTCGACAATATGCGCTTCCATGAGGATGCATGGGGCAAGCTGCTCACATCCCACGGCCTGCCTTTCGACGCCGATGAATTCTTCCATCGCACGGCGGGCATGGCTGTTGGTGAGATCGTCGCGCCGCTGTTTCCACAGGCGACTCCCGCAGAGGTGATCGCTCTGGGCGAGGCGAAAGAGGTGTTTTACCGCGACGCCTACCGCGCCCATGTCGAGGCTCTGCCCGGCCTGCTGCCGCTGATGGCGCGAGCCCAGAGTTGCGGCGTGCCGATGGCGGTGGCCTCGGCCGCGCCGCCTGAGAACATTGCGCTGGTGTTGGACACGCTGGGCCTGCGGGCCCACTTCGCCACCGTGATCTCGCCGAGCCAAGGGTTTCGCGGCAAGCCTCATCCAGACATGTTCGTCGAGGCGGCGCGCCGCATGGATGTCGCGCCCGAGGATTGTCTGGTCTTCGAGGATGCGCCCAACGGCATCGAGGCCGCGCGGCGGGCCGGCATGCGCGCCGTGGCGATGCTGACCATGCTCGGCCCGGAGGCCTTCGCGGGTTACGACAACGTCATCGCCAGCGCTGTCGATTTTAACGCGCTGGACCGCTTGCCGGCGCTACGCTTCGGTTAGTAGCGGATACCTTGTAAACAATCACTCCGTCATTCCGGACAAGCCGCGAAGCGGCGCTGCTCCGGAATCCATCATAGGGCACGGTCGCGCCTTACGATGGATTCCGGGTCTTCGCTTCGCTCGCCCGGAATGACGTCGCGTTTTGTACTGATAGCAGTCAGGCTCATAGATGCCGTTCCGTGCCTCGATCCTCACGCTCTATCCGGAGATGTTCCCCGGCCCGCTCGGCGTCTCGCTGGCGGGTGACGCTCTGCGCCGTGGGCTGTGGTCGCTGGAGACGCACCAGATCCGTGACCATGGCATCGGTCGCCACCGCAATGTCGACGACAATCCGGCCGGCGGCGGGGCCGGCATGGTGCTGCGTTGCGACGTGCTCGCTGCTGCGATCGATGCAGCCGTCCCCGCCGAGGACGGGCGTCCGCGCCTGCTGATGTCGCCGCGCGGGCGGCCGCTGGCGCAGGCTCAGGTGCGGGACTGGGTGGCGGGCGAGGGCGTCGTGATCGTCTGCGGGCGGTTCGAGGGCGTCGATGAGCGCGTGATCGAGGGGCGGGGACTGATCGAGGTGTCGGTCGGCGACTACATCCTGTCGGGCGGCGAGATGGCGGCGCTCGTCCTGCTCGACGCCTGCGTGCGGCTGATCCCCGGCGTGATGGGTAAGGAGCTCTCAGGCCAGGATGAGAGCTTCGAGAACGGCCTGCTCGAATATCCGCACTACACCCGACCCCGCGAATGGGAGGGAAGGGGCCTGCCCGAGGCGCTGCTCTCGGGCGACCATGCCCGCATCGCCAAATGGCGGCGGGCGGAAGCCGAGCGCATCACGCGGGAGAGACGGCCGGATTTGTTGAAGGACCGGAGCGGCGGCTAGGCCGCACGCGTCATTCTCGGGCGAAGCGCAGCGGACCCGAGAATCTCAGGCCTGAAAAGGCACTGGTTCGCTCGCGGCCTGAGATGCTCGGGTCAAGCCCGAGCATGACGGCGCCTCACGGATAAGCCACCACCGGCAGCCTCTCGGCCAGCCAGCCCCCCGGGCCCAGCATTCCGCCGCGCACCGCCACGATGTCTCGGAAGCCGCGCCCGGCCAGCTTGGTGCGGATCGAGGTGCTGAGCGCGCCGCTGCGGTCGATCAGGGCGATGCGCTTGCCGGGATGGTCGAGCCGCAGCCCCGCCAGCCGAACCTCGAAGGCTGACGTCTCGGCGTCAAGCGCGATCGCGCTCTGGGGGAGGCCGGTGTCGCGCCATTCCTCGGGCGTGCGGATGTCGAGGAGCAGGATCGTGCCGGCGCGCGCGGCATCATGGGCCTCGCGCACTGAGAGCGTCTGTGGGGCTTGTCCCGAGACGAAAGAAGCCGGGAGCATGAAGCCCCCGGCCAGAAACGAGCGTCGCGGCAGGCCGCGCGGAGCCATGGTGTCCGATCAGCGCAGTTCGGCGCAGAAGCGCTGGATGCGGCGGCAGGCCTCTTCCAGCTTCTCGTCGGAGGTGGCGTAGGAGATGCGGAAATTGGGGCCGAGCCCGAAGGCCGAACCGTGGACGGCCGCAACTGCCTCGTTCTCCAGGATGCCGAGAACCAGATCCTCGTCGGTCTCGATGACCGTGCCGTTGGGCATCGTCTTGCCGATCAGGGCCGAGCAGTCGGGATAGACGTAGAAGGCGCCCTCGGGCTTGGGGCAGACGAGGCCGCGCGTCTGGTTCAGCATGGAGACGACGAGGTCTCGCCTGCGCTCGAAAGCCTTCTTGAAGACGGGCAGATGGTCCTGCGTGCCGTCCAGCGCCTCGACGGCGGCCCATTGCGAGATCGCCGAGGTGCCCGAGGTCTGCTGGCCCTGGACGAGGTCCATGGCGTTCATCAGGGCTTGCGGGCCCGCCGCGTAGCCGATGCGCCAGCCGGTCATGGCGTAGGACTTCGAGACGCCGTTCATGGTCAGTGTGCGGTCGTAAAGGCCGGGCTCGACCTGGGCCGGCGTCACGAACTCGAAATCGCCATAGACGAGATGCTCGTACATGTCGTCGGTCAGCACCCAGACATGGGGATGGCGCATCAGAACGTCGGTCAGCTTCTTCATCTCGGCGCGGCTATAGGCGGCGCCCGAGGGGTTCGACGGCGAGTTCAGGATGACCCACTTGGTCTTGGGCGTGATCGCGCGCTCGAGCTCCTCCGGCTGGAGCTTGAACTCGTTCTCGATCTTCGTTTCGGCGAAGGTCGCGGTGCCGCCGCAGAGCGCCACCATCTCGGGGTAGGAGACCCAATAGGGCGAGACGCAGATGACCTCGTCGCCGGGGTTCAGCGTGGCGAGCAGGGCGTTGTAGATGACGTGCTTGCCGCCGGTGGAGACAATGACCTGGCCGGGCTTGTAGTCGAGCCCATTCTCGCGCTTGAATTTGCGGGCGACCGCCTCGCGCAACTGCGGGATGCCGGAGACGGGCGTGTATTTCGTCTCGCCGCGGCGGATGGCGGCGATGGCCGCTTCCTTGATGTTGTCGGGCGTGTCGAAATCGGGCTCGCCGACGGAGAGCGAGATCACATCCTTGCCCTGGGCTTTCAGATCGCGCGCCTTCTGCGTGATGGTGATGGTCGCAGACGGCTTCACGCGCTTCAGGGCGTCGGCAAGGAAGGCCATGGCAGGTTCTCCGGATCGCGGATGAGGGCACGCCGTTTTCGCAGGCGCTGGCGTGGTTTAGGACTCATGAGGCGCCATCGCAAGCCAGAGTCCTTGATCCATTCCAGAAGCGGTGCGAATTAAAACGACGTGGCGCGGCCATATCGGTTCTGGCCGGAAACATGCATGCTAGACAGCAGGCTGGGGGGCCATCTATGACAGCGCGCGATCGGCGCGCGGAAAGCGTGATTGTGAAACTCAGGATCGGCTACGAACTCGACTACGAATTTCCGCAACCCACGCCCATGATCCTGATGCTGAACGTGCATTTCAGCCGGGTCTCCGATCTCGTCGCGCCCGACCATATGCGCGTCACCCCGTCGGTTCCCGTCAGCGCCTATCGCGACAGCTTCGGCAATTGGTGCACCAGACTGCTGGCGCCGCAGGGGACCATGCGGATCACGGCCGATGCGATCATCTCCGACAGCGGCTTGCCTGAATCCTTCGACCGCAGCGCCGGACAGGTGCCGGTCGAGAATCTGCCGGAGGAAGCCCTCATCTTCCTGCTGGCCAGCCGCTTCTGCGATTCCGATCGCCTGCTCGATCTTGCCTGGCAGTTGTTCGGGCATACGCCGCCGGGCGCTCCCCGTGTCCAGGCGATCTGCGATTTCGTCCACCAGCGCATCGCCTTCAACTACAACGACGCCAGCGTGACGCGGACCGCGTCCGACGCCTACCAGGAGGGCAGGGGCGTCTGCCGCGACTACGCGCATCTGGCGATCGCGTTCTGCCGGGCGATGAACATCCCGGCGCGCTACTGCACCTGCTATCTCGGCGATGTCGGCACGCCGCCGCCTTACCCGCCGGGTGATTTCGCGGCGTCTTTCGAGGCCTATCTCGAGGGCGGCTGGCAGATGTTCGACCCCCGCAACAACGTCCCGCGCATCGGCCGCGTGCTGATCGCGCGGGGACGCGATGCGGCCGACGTCGCCATCGCCACGACCTTCGGGCCGAACATGCTGACGGGGTTCAGGGTCTGGACGGACGAGGTGGTGGAGGGGTGAGAGGGATCGGCATGTGGGAAGGTTGCCCAATTCGCGTTCAACCAGTCTTGCTGTGCAGTCACGAATTGGACGCCTGTCTTTGCCTTGAGCAGTCCAAAGGAGGCTGCACATGACTTGGTCGATCGTCGCGAAAGATGAGAGCACGGGCGCTTTCGGGATCCTATGTGCATCGAGAGCATTGGCGGTCGGTGCGGTCGTTCCCTACGGTGCCGGCCGAACGGGCGTGTTGGCAACCCAAGCCTTCGCGAATCCATTTTATGGTGTCGACGGGTTGGAAATGCTCCGGGAAGGCTGTTCCTCGCAGGAAATACTCACGCTGCTCTCGGATGCGGATGGCGGGCGCGATCATCGGCAAGTTCATATGGTCGACCGCGAAGGGCGGGCGGAGGCCTATACCGGCTCCGCATGCATCGACTGGGCCGGCAGTGTCGTTGCCTCCCATGTGTCAGTCGCCGGCAATATGCTCGCCGGGCCGGAGGTCGTCGGGGAGACCATGAGGGCTTACATGGAGTCCTCTGCCCTCGACTTCGACGAACGTCTGATCGTTGCCATGGAGGCTGGCGAACGCGCGGGCGGAGACAAGCGAGGCCGTCAGTCCTGCGCCATTCGGATCTGGTCCGAAGCACCGTTCCCGACCTTCGACCTGCGCGTCGATGATCATCCCGAGCCGCTCAGCGAACTGCGTCGCCTCTGGCGCCTTGCACACCAGGGCTACGTACCCTTTCAAAGTGCCCTGCCGTCTCGATCGAGACCGAAAGGCTCCCCGGACCGGGATGCGGTCTATCGGATCTGCGCGGAGTACGCGACGGCCTGGAACGCAAACCATCCCGAGGCGGCCTCGCTTTAACGCAAGGACGCCTCTGGGACGCGCCATTCATCGGTGCGCAAGGGTTCTTGCCTCTCAATCGCGAAACAGCCCACTGGTGCCGGGTTTCTTTGCCCGCATCGGCGTCTTGCGGGTCATGCCCTTGGCCTTGCCTTTGCCCTCCGCGCCGGGGTCGTCGCCAGCAGCCGACTCTGGCTCCGGGGGCGTGACGACGGTGGCAGGAGCCACGGCCGGCTTCTCTGCCGGCTTGTCCTTGCCGGCCGGATCGATGGTCTTGAAGCGGATCATTTCTTCTTCGGTCCCGCTGCCTTGGCGACGACGGCTGCGAAGGTCGCGGGCGCGGCGGCCGTGGTCTTCGGCTTGTCCTTCTTGGGCTTCTTGGCTTCGCGATTGCTGCGCTGTTCGCCTTTTGCCATCGTCCGGCTCCTTTGGTTGAGCGGCGCAGGATCGCGTCACTCGGTGATCTGCGCCCGGCCTCGACCGTGATCGGCGATGTCTCGCGGATCGAAGTGAAGGCAGCTTTCGCCTGCCGCAGCCGACCCGGCGGGAGCCGGGGCTCGTCAAATCGAAGCAGGCCTGGAGTCTAGGACAGAGGCAGCGTCGGCGCACGTGCTTTCTTGCGGGCCGCAAGGCTCGCGCGCATCGTCCTCGCGGGTCGGCCATGACGTGCAGGCTTGCCTCCTGCGGCGCCGCCTGTCATGGCTCGATGGAGATGGAAACGCTTGGTACCGACACGCAAAATCCGATCGCGATCTATGTCGATGCCGATGCCTGCCCGGTGAAGCCGGAGATCTTCAAGGTCGCGGAGCGACATCGCCTGCGCGTCTTCGTCGTCGCCAACAGCTTCATGATGCTGCCGCGCGAGCCCTGGATCGAGCGCGTCGTGGTGACGGACGGGTTCGACGCGGCCGACGACTGGATTGCCGAGCGGGTCGCGCGCGGCGCGATCGTCGTGACTTCGGACATTCCGCTGGCCGACCGCTGCATCAAGGCCGGCGCCGAGGTCATCGGCCCGACCGGCAAGCCCTTCACCGAGGCCTCGATCGGCATGGCGCTGGCGACGCGCGACATGATGGAGGATCTGCGGGCGATGGGCGCGGCGAGTGGTGGGCCGAAGCCGTTCTCGCCGAAGGATCGCTCCGCCTTCCTGCAGGCGCTCGATCTTGCGATCCAGCGGTTGAAGCGGGCGGGTTTCGTCGCCGGCTGAGGTGTGAGGCGCTTCGCCAAACCCTTTACGCAGAACAGCTTTCTCCCTAAAGCTCGGCACAAGCCTGTGATCAATCAGGCCGCCCGGAGGAAACCACCATGTCGTTGACCCGCCGTTCCACGCTTGGCCTGATGGCCGGCGCCGTTCTCGCTCCGTCGCTGGTTTCGGCGCAGAGCTTTCCGACCAAGCCGATCACCATCGTCGTGCCCTATCCGGCGGGCGGGCCGACCGATGCCATCGCGCGCTTCGTTGCCCAGGATCTGTCGGGCTCGATCGGCCAGAACGTCGTGGTAGACAACCGGGCCGGTGCCTCGGGTGCAGTCGGCACGCGCGCCGTGGCGCATGGCGCGGCCGATGGCTACACGATCATCTTCGGCAACAACCAGACGCATGGGAACAACATGTTCCTGCTGAAGGAGCCGGGCTATGACGCGGTCAAGGATTTCGCGCCGCTGGCCGGCGTCGGCGCCTTCGAGCATGCCTTCGTCGTGCGCAAGGATCTTCCGGCGAAGGACATCAAGGAACTGATCGCGCTCGCCAAGGCCGATCCCGACAAGCTGAACTACGGCTCGACCGGCGTCGGCTCAGGCTCGCACCTCGCCATGGAGCTGTTCATGGCGCGAACCGGCATCAAGATGACGCATGTGCCCTTCCGCGGCGCGGCGCCGCTGGTGCAGGAGATCATCGGCGGACGCATCGACATCGCCAATTCGACGCTGCCCAGCGTGCTCGAGCAGATCAATGCCGGGACCCTGCGCGCGCTCGCCCTTGCGAGCCCTGAGCGCAATGCCCGCGCCAAGGACATCCCGACCCTGCGCGAGCAGGGCGTCAGCAATGCCGATGCCGATTCCTGGGCCGCCTTCTTCGCACCGGCTGCCACGCCCGTGCCAGTGCAGCAGGCCCTGTCGAAGGCGATCCTGGCCTCGCTCGCCAAGCCGGTCGTCACCGAGCAGATCCTGAAGCTCGGCTTCACGATGAGGTTACGTGACCCGGCCGCGTTCAAGCCCTATCACCTCCAGGAAATCGCGATCTGGGAAAACATCATCAAGGCCGCCGGGGTGAAGCCGGAGTGAGCTGACGGGGGAATGAAGGCATGGGCGTTCGGACGATTGGACGGCGCCTTCTCCTTCTGATGCCTTTGACGTTTCTCTTGGTGGGTCCGGCGTTTGCGATCGAGACGGACCGGGAGCGGCTCTGGGCGCTACTCGCCCAGCCTGGTCATGTCGCTCTGATGCGGCATGCCGATGCCCCGGGCACGGGCGATCCCGCATCCTTCCGCCTCGACGATTGCAAGACGCAGCGCAATCTCGGCGAGCGTGGGCGCATACAGGCGCGCCGTCTCGGCGAGGAATTCCGCCAAAGGGCGGTTGCGGTCGTGCTGGTGCTGACCAGCCAGTGGTGCCGGGCGCGCGAGACTGCCGAATTGATGGCGCTGGCGCCCGTCGCGGACGAGCCGGCCGCACTCAATTCCTTTTTCGGCCGCCCGGGAGAGCGCGAGGCCGCGACGGCCGCGCTGCAGCGCCGGCTCGCGGCCGTGCCGGCAGGGGCGGCAACGGTGGTGATGGTCACGCATCAAGTCAACATCACGGCGCTTACGGGCATTTTTCCCGCATCCGGCGAGATGGTCGTGTTGAAGCGTGACGCGCAGGGCGGGGTGGCCACGGTGGGACGCTTGCCGGCGCCGTAGGCGGGCTCGGCGAGGCGATTTCCAGACCGTTTCCCCCGAATACCGCGATCTTTAACCAATTGCGTTGACCGGACGCAAACGCCTGCAAGCGACAGTGGCGCCCGTGGCGATGCGGAGCGGCGGCGACGATGCTGGGCGGTATGGGTGAACTGGAGACGGGGCGGGCCTCCCGGATCGTCTGGAGCGCGATCATCGGCCTGCTCGCCATCGGCCTGCTCGCACTGCCCTTCACGCCGGTGACGATAGAGCCGCTGCCGTTCATCGCGCCGCTCGCCGCCGGTCTCGCCTTTGCCGGTGTCGGTCAGTATTATAGCAAGTGGCGATCGGAGCCGCAGCTTGCCGCCGCGTTCGACTGCATGGGACAGAGCCTGACCTTTCCGCTCGCCACAGCTCTGGGCTCCTATCTCGTGGTCACGACGGGCTTTCCAATGCAGGACGCGGCCCTGCACCAGCTTGATCTTGCTTTGGGTTTTGACTGGTTGGCTTGGCTGGGCTGGCTCGATCGCCATGCCTGGCTCGCGCCGTTCCTGACCTTCGCGTATAACAGCTACATGTTTCAGGGTCTCATCCTGACGCTCGTGCTGTGTTTCAGCGGCCGCGTCCTGGCGGCTCGCATCATGATCCTGGCGATGATCGTCGCGGGTGCGGTCACGGTCGTGCTGTCGGGCCTGCTGCCGGCGCTATCGACCTTCGAATATCTCAAGCTGTCCCCGGCCGACTATCCGAATCTGCGCCCTGCAGCCGCGTTCATCCATCTGCGCGATCTGCTGGCGCTGCATGCTGGCGAGCCGTTCGTCTTCGATACGACGCGTACGCAGGGGATCATCACCTTCCCCTCCTATCATGCGGCGCTGGCCCTCATCCTGCTCTTCGCCGGCTGGAGCCATCCTCTGCTGCGCTGGCCGTTTTTCGTGCTGAACATCGGGATGATCGTGGCGACGCCGATCGATGGCGGGCACTACTTCGTCGATGTGCTCGGAGGTCTGGCGATCGCCTGCATGGCCCAAGTGGTCGCGCGGAGTCTGTTGGCGCCCCGCCTCGCCGAACGCTACGACCCGCGCCCGGGCGGCCAAGCGCAGGTCTTCGCCAAAACCTGATCCGTCGGGCTGCGTTTGCGGCCGGATGATGCGGGCGGTTGGCGCCGGGCCACAGCGTGCCTATTTCCGGGGCGAGCGTTCAGCCTGCGGGAGCCCGACCATGCGGATATCGACCCTCATCCTGACATTCTCCATCGCGCTTGCCGCGGCGGGACCGGCTGTTGCCCAGCAGCGTTTTCCATCGAGCGCGGGTGAGCTTTCGGTTGAGACGGTGGCGAGCGGCCTTGAGAACCCCTGGGGCCTCGCCTTTTTGCCGGACGGGCGCATGCTCGTGACCGAGCGGCCGGGGCGCCTGCGGCTGGTCGGCACCGACGGAAAGCTGTCGGCGGCCATTTCGGGCGTGCCCAATGTCGCCGGGCGCGGGCAGGGTGGGCTGCTTGATGTCGTGCTCGATCCGGGCTTCGCGCAGAACCGGACGATCTACCTGTCGTTTTCCGAGCCGCGGGCAGGCGGGAACGGCACGAGCGTCGCGCGGGCCCGTCTGAACGAGCGCGGCACGGCGTTGGAGGGCATGAAGGTGATCTTCCAGCAGATGCCGACGATCAACAGCAGCATGCATTTCGGCTCGCGGCTGGTCTTCGACCGCGCGGGCGCGCTCTTCATAACCGTCGGCGACCGCTACAGCCAGCGCGACCAGGCGCAGAATCCGGGCAATCACATCGGCAAGATCATGCGGATCCGGCCCGAGGGCGGCGCGCCCGCCGACAATCCGAAGATCGAGGGGTGGCAGCCGGACATCTGGTCGATCGGCCACCGCAACGTGCAGGGCGCGGCGCTTCACCCCGAGACAGGCCAGCTCTGGACGGCCGAACATGGCGCGCGCGGCGGCGACGAGGTCAACACGCCCAAGGCCGGCCGCAACTATGGCTGGCCGGTCATCAGCTTCGGCATCGACTATTCCGGTGCGAAGCTCGGTGAGGGAACATCCAAGGCCGGGATGGAGCAGCCCCTGTTCTATTGGGACCCGTCGATCGCACCGTCGGGTGCGGCGTTCTATACGGGCACCGTCTGGCCGTCCTGGAAGAATTCGCTCTTCGTCGGGGGACTCGCAGGCCAGATGCTGGTCAGGCTGTCGACGCAGGGCGAAGCCGTGACCGGACAGGAGCGGCTGCTGGAGGGGCTAGGCCTGCGTATCCGCGACGTGCGGCAGGGGCCGGACGGATTTCTCTACCTGCTGAGCGATGCGGCCGACGGGAAGGTCTTGCGGGTGCGGGCGGCGCGGTAGGGAGCGGCTGTGTGGCAGGGATGGTGCGAGTGAGCGGCGAGCTGCAAAGGAAGCCGCGTCACTCTACGAACAGTTTTGCCGCAAGCCGCACGGCGAAACTACTGTCGTGCGACGATGACGGGCGTTTCGGGCCAGCTTACCGACCGGCGCTGCTATCTGGCACGTGCGACGTTGATGGTCACGGAGCCGGGTCGATCGAAGATCGCGGCGCCGCCCTTCACTTCGCCAAGAATGACGATGCCGGGCTGCGGGACCTGACCGTCGCGGTAGTAGACGACGAAGTGGTCAGGACCCCACAAGCCGATGGTTCCGTTCTTGAACGCGCGCTGTCGCGGGGCGGCGGGCAGTGGGGACGGCAAGGTGCCGGTCTTCTCCTGACGCAGATGATCCGTCATGGGGATGGTGAGCGGCAGCATGCCGATCAACGCCTTGGTCGCGGCGTTGTCAGCGAGTTCCGCCGTGACGGAACCCCAATCCGATGAAATCGTGATGCGTTCCTGAGCCATGGTGGTTCCGATCGTTCCAAGCAACACGGCGCACGCGATCTGAGCGGTCTTGAACGGCATGTCCTAAACTCCTGAAGGTTTGTCGTTTCCCGATGCTCGCGGGTCCAGCCGCCGTGAGTGCGGCTCTCCGCCCCGGCCGGACGACGCCCCATGGCGTCGTCCCTTTCTCTTCGCCGGATGAAGCTCAGGCGACGAGATGCTGGTTGAAGAAACTCACCAGCTTGTCGAACGGGATCACGTCCGTCTTGTCATAGAGGTCGATATGGCTTGCGCCGGGAATGATCATCAACTCCTTCGGCTCGGAGGCTGCCGCATAGGCGGTCTCGACGAAATAGCGCGAATGAGCCTTCTCGCCATGGACGAAGAGCACCGGCCGCGGCGCGATCTCCTTGATGTAGCTCAGGATCGGCATGTTCATGAAGGACAACGGCGTGGTCTGCGTCCATGAGTTGCCGGAGTTCACCGCGCGCGGGTGGTAGCCCCGCGGCGTGCGATAGTAGTCGTGATAGTCGACCATGAACTGCGCCTCGCCGCCGCGCAGGTCGTTATAGGGCGGCTGGTAGGCCGGAGCGCCCTTGGCCGCATCGTCCCAACGCTGCCGGCCGAGCTGCTCCAGCGTTTTAGCGCGCTGTTCGAGGGTCATGCTGTCATTGTAGCCTTTCGCCATGACGCGGGTCATGTCGTACATGGTGCTGGCGACGACGGCCTTGACGCGCTTGTCGACGGCAACCGCGTTCAACGCCATCCCGCCCCAGCCGCAGATGCCGATGACGCCGATGCGTTCGCGGTCCACCGCCGGCTGCAAGCCGAGAAAGTCCACCGCTGCGCTGAAGTCCTCGGTGTTGATCTCGGGCGAAGCGACGTTACGGGGTTCGCCGCCACTTTCGCCCGTGAACGATCCATCGAAGGCCAGCGTCGCGAAGCCGCGCTCGGCCAGGGTCAGGGCGTAGAGGCCCGAAGACTGCTCCTTCACCGCGCCGAACGGCCCACCGACGACGATCGCCGCGATAGCGCCACCACCGCGGGTCTTCGGCAGATAGAGGTCGCCCGATAGGATGAAGCCGTAGCGGTTCTTGAAGGTCACCTTGCGGTGGTCGACCTTTTCGCTTCGCGGGAAGGTCTTGTCCCAGACCGATGCCGCGGATTGGGTTTGCGACTGTGCGGTCTGGACGAGCGATCCGGCAGCGGCGATCGCCAGGCTGGCGCTGGTCAACTGCATCACCCCGCGGCGGTTGATCCGGGCGGCAGGGACTTCGACGCGAGGTTCGTTCTCGAAGGACATGGCAATTCCTTTTCCGTTAGGTCAGATGATCTAGCGGTTTCGGTGCCTTTCGATTAGCTGTCATAATTGAATTGAACTCATCGACACAGTCGAATAATGGGGTCGCAAAGCGAGGGCAGATGGTGTTGAGCGATCTCAACCGGCTGCGGTGGTTCCAACTCGTCGCAGAGGAGCGGAGCTTCACCCGGGCTGCTGCCCGGCTCGGCGTGGCACAGTCGACTCTCAGCCACACGATCAAACAGCTCGAAGCGCAGATGGGAATCCGGCTCTTGACCCGGACGACGCGCAACGTCGCGTTGACCGAGGCGGGCGAGCGGCTTCTGCAGACGATCGCGCCGCGCTTTACGGAGATCGACGACGAGATTGCAGCGCTGTCTGCGTTTCGAGACACGCCATCGGGCTCGATCAGGCTCACCTTATCCGACCACGCTCTCGACCGCGTGGTCTGGCCGAAGCTCAAACCTGTCCTGCTCGACTATCCCGACATCACCGTCGAGTTGATCCTCGACAGCACGTTCCGCAACATCGTCGAGGAAGGCTTCGACGCGGGCGTTCGTTTGGGCGAAAGCGTCGAGAAGGACATGATCGCGGTCCGGATCGGGCCGGACTGGCGGCTGGTTGCGGTCGCGTCGCCAGCCTATCTCGCCGCTCGGGGCATTCCCCGACATCCGAAGGACCTCGTCGGCCATGCCTGCATCAACATGCGCCATGAAAGCGCGGGAGGCCTGTATGCCTGGGAGTTCGAGAAGGATGGCCAGGAATTGCGGGTCCGCGTGAGTGGCCAACTGGTCTTCAACAATTCCTACGCCATGATCGACGCCGCCGCGAGCGGCTATGGCATCGCCTACGTTCCGCACGACATCGTGGAGGCACAGCTCGCATCCGGCGCGCTGATCCAGGTGCTCGATGACTGGTCGCCCTTTTTCGACGGCTACTTTCTCTATTACCCGAGCCGACGCCAGAACCTTCCAGCTTTCAGGGTCATCATCGACGCACTCCGGCATCGCGAACGCGGTCGCACTTAAAACAAGCGCCACTGCCCAGCGGTGCTCACATGTCCGCAGTGCCCGCACTGATCGCCAGCCTCATAGGATCTCCGCCAGCCGGGTGTCCTGCGACAGCACCAGGCACCAATGCGGTTCGAAATCGGCGCCCAGCGGCCAGATGAAGTCCTTGAAGATCTCCAGCAGGCGGGACTCGTAGCGCTCGAACCAGCCGCGCTGGCAGAGCACGAATTTGGTCGCGCCAACGATCGTCTCGCGGTCGATGACGCAGAGTGGGACGATGTCGGGATTGGTTTCGAGATAGGCCTGCACAGCGACCATCAGCGTCGGATAGCCGGGGTGGAGCATGTCGTCGAGGACGATCAGCCCGCCCTCGGCGAGGCAGGCGGTGGCCAGCGCGAGGTCGCGGCTGAGAGCTGCGCGCGAATGCTCGCCGTCGATATGGATGAAGCGCAGAGGGATGCCGCCGGCCTGGGCGAGGAGGTCGGCGGGCGCCATCGCGCCGGCGTCGCCCTTGATCGTGCGGCGGCGCTCCGGGCCGATCCCATGGCGGGCGCAGTTGGCCTCGAAACGCTGCTCCACGCTGTCATCCGGCCAGGAGAAGATGTCGAGCGCCAGCGCGATCTCGCCCTCCTCGAGCGCATGCGCCAGCGCGATGAAGAAGCGGCCCTCAAAGGCGCCGATCTCGGCGATCGGGCCGGTCACGCCCTGCTCGGTCTGGAGCCTCAGCAGCCGCGAACAGATCGCGGCGGCGAAGCGCGAGGACATGCCGACGACGCTGTCGTAGCCGTTGGCGAGATAGGCCTCGACCGCCGGGTGGCCGGGGGAGGGGGTGTTTGCGTTCATGTCGGCTCGTTTCTTGGTGGATGTCAGGCCTTCGCCTGGAAGATGAAGAAGGCGCCGGCCGCGATCAGCGAAAAGCCGATCGCATGATTCCAGGTCAGCGATTCCTTGAGCCAGAACACCGAGAAGCCGGCGAAGACGACGAGCGTGATGACCTCCTGCATCGTCTTGAGTTCGGCGGCGGAATAAACGGCCGAGCCGATGCGGTTGGCCGGCACAGCGAGCATGTATTCCGGAAGCGCGATCATCCAGCTTGCCAGGATGGCGAGCCAGATCGCGGTGCTCTTGTAGCTGAGATGCCCGTACCAGGCGAAGGTCATGAAAATGTTCGAGCCGACCAGCATGGCGACCGGGAGGACGTGGGCTGTGGTGATGGACGGCATGCGGTGGGTCCTGTGCGGCCGCCGCGGGGAACGCGGCGGCTCGATCTCTAGTTCCGCGCAAGCGCGCGTTGCAACCGAAGCGTGGTTTCGCGGCCGCATCGTCGGCTTCGCGCTCCCTGCCCCCAAATCGAGCATAGTTAACCTCCGTTAACCGCCGCGCCCTAGTTTCGCGTCATTCATGCGATTCGGTGGAGACCATGCGTAACATTTTCCTGGCCCTGCCCCTTCTCCTCATCGCCTCCGCCGCTTCGGCGCAGGGCGGTTTCCAGTCCTGCCTGTCGGGCCTGCGGTCCGCCGCCGCCGCGAAAGGTGTCTCGACCGCGACCTTCGACCGGGCCATGGCCGGCGTCGAGCCCGACATGAAGGTCATCGAGGCGATGAACAACCAGCCGGAGTTCAAGACTCCGATCTGGGACTATCTCGGCACGCTGGTCGACGACGAGAAAGTCGCCGAGGGGCGCGCCATGCTGCGCCAGCACGCCTCGACGCTGGCGGCAGCCGAGCAGCGCTTCGGCGTCGATCGCCACACCATCGCGGCCGTCTGGGGCGTCGAGAGCGATTTCGGCAAGGCGCGGGGCAGGATGCCGCTGGTGCAGGCGCTGTCGACCGGTGCTTGCCTGGCGCCGCGCCGCAATGCCTTCTTCAAGGGCGAGTTGCTGGCGACGCTGCAGATCATCCAGCGCGGCGATGTCAGGCCCGAGCGGCTGTTCGGCTCCTGGGCGGGGGCATTCGGCCACACCCAGTTCATCCCCTCGACCTATATGCGGCTCGCCGTCGACGGCGATGGCGACGGGCGGCGCGATCTCGTCGACTCGATTCCCGACGCGCTGCATTCCACCGCGAACTTCATGGACAAGGCCGGCTGGGTCACCGGTGCGAGCTGGGGCTATGAGGTGCGCGTGCCGCGCGGCTATTCCGGTCCGACGGGCCGTAATCCCAAGCAGCCGGTTTCGTCCTGGGCGGCGCGCGGCATCGTCAAGTTCGACGGTTCGGGGCTGAGCGGTTCCGGCAATGCCGGGCTGCTGATGCCGGCGGGGCGCGAAGGGCCTGCCTTCCTCGTCTTCAAGAACTACGACGCCGCCTACAGCTATAACGGTGCCGATTCCTACGCATTGGCGATCTCGCTCCTGTCGGACCGCCTGCGCGGCCGGCCGGGCGTGCAGGGCGAGTGGCCGACCGACGATCTGCCGCTCTCGCGCGAGCAGCGCCGCGAACTGCAGCGCCTGCTGATCGCGCGCGGCTTCGATGTCGGCGAGCCCGACGGGGCGGTGGGCGCGCTCACACGGGCTGCGATCAAACAGATAGAAGCCAAGATCGGCATGAACCAGACGGGGCGACCCGGCGAAAAGGTGCTGCGGGCGCTGAAGAGCGGGCGGGTTTAAGACGCTTCCAGAAAACGGGTGGCGTATCGGACCTCGGTCTGAAAGACGTGGCGCCCGCCCAATGGAAACCCTGACATGACACGCCGCCTGATCTCCACCGGTTCGCCCTTCGAGACCGCCTTCGGCTATTCGCGCGCCGTGATCGATGGCGATCTCGTCTTCGTGTCCGGCACCACCGGCTACGACTATGTCACCATGACGCTGCCGGAGGACGCCGCCGAGCAGGCGCGCAACATCTTCCGCACGCTCGATGCCGTGTTGACCGAGGCGGGCTCGTCGTTGGCGCAAGTGGTGCGGGCGCAGTATTTCGTCACCGACCGGAGCTATTGCGAGCCGGTGCTCGGCGTCTGCGGCGAGGTCTTCCGCGAGATCCGTCCTGCGGCCGCGATCTATGTCATCGCAGGGCTGCTCAAGCCCGAGATGAAGGTCGAGATCGAGTTCACGGCGCGTCTGCTGGCGGCGGGCTGATCGCCTTCGTCACGGTTGCCCGAACAGCCCGCCAGCCTGCGTGTGCCGGCGCAGATTGTCAGGTCGGTAAGGGCGCTCAAGGTCATATTGCAGAACGTGAGCGGCCTTCAGGCGGGCGTAGACGCTGTCGTGCAGTTTTGCGGCCGGATTGACCTCGCGGGTGATGGCGGCGGCGAAGCGGAACGCCAGCGAGCGCATCTCGTCATGCTGCATGCCGAGCGGGTCGGGATAGAGCCGCAGCACGCTGCGGTCGATCCTCAAGCCATCGGGCAGCTTCTCCGCCTCATGTGCCATCCAGGCGAGGCTGATGTCGGACAGGCGCGATTCGCTGTCGGGGTAGCTGCCGCCGACATCGGAGTGATTGCCTGCGAACCAGATCTGCTTGAACCAGCCCGGATTGCCGTCGCCGGTGTCGCGCCAGACATCCGGCTGCCCCCAGGGCACGCGGTCGAAATCCTTGCGCCGCTCATCGATCGAGAGGGCATGGCGGGCATAGCCGACATGGGGGTTCAACTGCGTATTGTAGAACTTCATCCGAAAGCTGGTCAGATGCACGGTCTTCCACCAGGGAATGCCGGGAAGCCCGAATGCGACTTTGACATGGCTTTGCAGATAAAAGCCGAGACCGATCAGACCCGATACGCCGAGGATCGCCAGGGCGGACGTCCAGAAGCCGTAGCCGAGCGTTCCGCCGATCGCTGAAAGCGCGAAGAGCAGGGCGCCACCGATCAGGCCCGAGACGATCAGCGAGCCGGTATTCGACAAGGCGGCGACCGTGTCGAAGACGCCGATGAAATAGGGGTATGTGTTCGGGCCTCCAGCATCGCCTGAGCCATGATCGTCGCGAAAGCGCGCCGCCAGTGCGTTTCGCTGGGTCAGATAAGCGGAGTCCCTCTCCGAGCTGACATGCTGGTAGACCTTCGTCACCGCCTCCGTGGCGATGGCCCGGGCCGAGGCTTCGTCCCGCCGGAGCGGACTGCCATCCTTCATCCGGGTCGGGATGCCGCAATGGGCCAGCACGGCGGCGAGGCAGCGCGCCGTATAGGCGCCGCGGCTGAAGCCGATGAGGTAGATCCGGTCGCCTGGCACGGCGTTGCGGATAATCGCGGTGTAACCGTCGATGATGTTCCTGGTCAGCCCCAGCCCCGTGGCCTGCGAGATAAGATTGTAGAGCCATTGCCAGATAGCGCCCAGAAGACCGATGCCCTTGGGCAGGGTGCCGATGCCGGGATCGTAGAAGGCCAGCTGCTCAGCCGGGTCGATGCTGGAATCAGGCGCCGTGCGCGTTGCGCGGTAGAGTTTGTAGATGTTGCTGCGGCACTCGTCGAAGAGCACGCCCCCGCGTTGCCCGGTGCCGTCCGCGAAGATGACGATGTTGCGTGCCATGCCCGTTTCCCTTGTTTCCCGCATGATAACAACCTTTGGTTGCACGAACAATAGAAGAACATGGGCATGGTGCGGATTGGTAGGCCATCACTGCGGGGGCGGGATTGCGGCGAGACGCTTGCCTCACCTCGTTTCCGCCCGTAATCAGCCGCGCAAGGCCGCAAAGGCCGGATCGACCCGAAAACAATCCGCGAGGCGACGACCATGGCCACCCACAAGCTCCTGATGCTTCCCGGCGACGGCATCGGCCCCGAGGTGATGGGCCAGGTCGAGACGATCGTCTCCTGGTTCGGCAAGCAGGGTCTGGGCTCGTTCGAGATCGAGAAGGGTCTCGTCGGCGGCAGCGCCTACGACGTCCATAAGCAGGCGATCTCCGAGGGCGACATGAAGCTGGCGCAGCAGGCCGATGCCGTGCTGTTCGGCGCGGTCGGCGGGCCGAAATGGGCCGATGTGCCCTATCAGCATCGCCCGGAGGCCGGCCTGTTGCGCCTGCGCAAGGATCTTGGCCTGTTTGCGAATCTGCGGCCGGCGATCTGCTATCCGGCGCTGGCCTCGGCCTCCTCGCTCAAGCCCGAGGTCGTCGAGGGGCTCGACATCCTGATCGTGCGGGAACTGACTGGCGGCGTCTATTTCGGCGAACCCAAGGAGATCGTCACGCTGGAGGATGGTTCGAAGCGCGGCATCGACACGCAGGTCTATACCACGCCGGAGATCGACCGGATCTGCCGCGTCGCTTTCGAGCTGGCGCGCACACGCCGCAACAAGGTCTCCTCGGCAGAGAAGCACAACGTCATGAAGACGGGCGTGCTCTGGAAGCAGACGGTGACAGCGCTGCACGCCAAGGATTATGCCGATGTCGAGCTCGAGCATGTGCTCGCCGACAACTGCGCCATGCAACTCGTGCGCTGGCCCAAGCAGTACGATGTCATCGTCACCGATAACCTGTTCGGCGATATTCTCTCGGACGTCGCGGCGATGCTGACCGGTTCGCTCGGCATGCTGCCCTCGGCCTCGCTGGGCGCGGAAGACCCTGCCACGGGCAAGCGCAAGGCGCTTTACGAGCCCGTCCACGGCTCTGCGCCCGACATCGCCGGCAAGGGCTTGGCGAACCCGATCGCGATGATCGGCTCCTTTGCCATGGCGCTGCGCTACTCCTTCGGGGCGATCGAGGCCGCCGACCGGCTCGAAGGCGCGATCGCCGACGTGCTCGGCTCCGGCACGCGCACCAAGGACATCGCGGCGCCCGGCGCCAACGCCGTCTCGACCACCGAGATGGGCCAGGCGATCGTCAAGGCGCTGGAGGCGCGGGGTTAGGTCAGTCGGAGGTGGGCAACAGTCAGCAGGGCGTAGGCCGCCTGCCTCCTCCACCTCTCCCCCTCGTGAATTGCGCTCGGCGTCCGCCCATGCGCTAGACTGCGGCATCCGAAACGGGGTTCATCCGTCCGATGCTGATCAAGAACCGTCCCGACTGGCATATGCCCGAGAGCCAGGCCACGTCCGAGGCCGTCTTTCTGAACCGCCGCGCGTTCATGGCCGGTGGCGCGGGATTGATCGCGGGAGCCTCGCTGCCCGGCGCGGCTTTCGCGCAGGGCGCCGACCCGACGCTCGACCTCTATCCGGCCAGGAACAACGCCGCCTATACGCTCGACCGGCCCGTGACGAACGAGGCGGATGCGGCGAGCTACAATAATTTCTACGAGTTCGGCACGTCCAAGGACATCGTCGCTTCATCGAAGAGGCTGGTCAGCCGGCCCTGGACGATCGCGATCGACGGCATGGTCGAGAAGCCCTTCGAGATCGGCTTCGACGATCTCGTCCGCAAGCTGCCGCTGGAAGAGCGGCTGTACCGCTTCCGCTGCGTCGAGGCCTGGTCGATGGCGGTGCCGTGGACCGGCATCCCGCTGAAGGCCTTCGTCGATTTCGCCAAACCGCTCTCGGGCGCGAAATACATCCGCTTCGAAACGTTCATGAACCCCCGCATGGCGCCGGGCCAGTCGCAGCGCTGGTATCCCTGGCCCTACACCGAAGGCCTGACCATGGCGGAGGCGAACAACGAATTGCCGCTGCTGGTCACCGGCATTTACGGCAAACCGATTCCGTCGCAGCACGGTGCGCCGATCCGGCTGGTCACGCCGTGGAAATACGGCTTCAAATCGGTGAAGTCGATCACCAAGATCAGCTTCGTCGCCGAGCGCCCGAAGACCTTCTGGGAGGGTCTGCAGGCCAGCGAATATGGCTTCTGGGCCAATGTGAACCCGGAGGTGTCCCATCCGCGCTGGAGCCAGGCGAGCGAGCAGGTGCTGGGCACGCGCGACCGCAAGCCGACCTTGTTATACAACGGTTACGCCGAGCAGGTCGCGGGGCTCTACAAGGGGCTGGAGGGCGAAAAGCTCTTTATGTGAGCTATCGCTGTCAATCGTCATGCCTGGACTTGACCCGGGCATCTCCGGCAAGGGATTCTCGGGTCTGCGCTTTGCTCCGCCCGAGAATGACGCCATGCCCCAGCACTACCACCTCTTCGACACCGCGATCGGCGCCTGTGCGCTGGTCTGGCAGGCCGGGCGGATCATCGGATCGCAATTGCCCGAGGCGGATGAGGACACCGCGCTGCGGCGTCTGGCGAAGCGCTTCCCGCAGGCGAGCGAGGCGTCTCCGCCCGATTTCGCGCAAGCCGCCATCGCCGACATCAGGGCGCTTCTCGATGGCGACCCGCGCGATCTTTCGCATCTACCTGTCGACCTCGCCAGCGTGCCGGCCTTCAATCGCAGGGTCTATGAGGTGGCGCTCGCAATCCCACCGGGCGAGGTCCTGACCTATGGCGAGGTTGCCGCGCGGCTCGGCGAGCCCGGTGCGGCACGGGCTGTCGGGGTGGCGCTCGGCCAGAACCCGTTCGCGCCGATCGTGCCGTGCCATCGCGTGCTTGCCGCCGGCGGCAAGACCGGCGGCTTCTCCGCCGATGGCGGCATCGAGACCAAGCTGCGGATGCTGACGATCGAGAAGGCGCGGACGAGCCCGCTTCCGGGTTTGTTCGATGCCCTGCCGCTGGCGGCACGGCCGCGCTGAGCCTGGAAGGCCGGACCCAGCGGCTACCTTGAAGCGTTACCTGTTCGACGCTTTCCCCATCCCCCAAATCGAGGTGTGTTTCATGGCTCCATTCAAGCTCGCCATCATCGTCGGCAGCAACCGCAAGGCGTCGATCAACCGGAAGCTGGCCCAGGGGCTCGCCGGGCTGGGCAGTGCGTCCTTCACGGTCCAGTTCGCGCAGATCGATGACCTGCCGATGTATAATCAGGATCTGGAGGCGGCGTCCTGGCCTGCCAGCGCGACACGGCTGAAGGAGGAGATCGCCGGCGCCGATGCCGTGCTGGTCGTCACGCCGGAGCACAACCGTTCGATTCCCGCCGTGCTGAAGAACGCGATCGACTGGGCGGCGCGGCCGTCGGGCAAGGGCGTCTGGGGCGGCAAGCCTCTCGCGATCATCGGGACGAGCCCCGGCGGTGTCGGCACGGCCTGCGCCCAGCAGCATCTGCGCGACATCCTCGGCAATCAGGGCGCGCTGGTGATGGGCGGCCAGATGTTCATCACCTGGAAGGATGGGCTGGTCGATGACGCAGGTGCCGTGACCAATGAGGCGACGCGCGAGTTCCTGCAGGCCTTCATGGACAGGTTCGCGGGGCTGGTGGGCAAGCTGGCTGGATAGACGAAGTGTCGCAACCCGTCGTCATCCTGGCGAGCGAAGCTCGTCCCGGGATCCATCATAGAGCGCTGTCGAGCCCTATGATGGATCCCGGATCTGCGCCGCTTCGCGGCTTGTCCAGGATGATGGCGCGTTTGGGCTGAATTCGTCAGGCAGTGATGACGAGGGCGCAGCCCTCAAGTCAAAAAAAAGGCCGGCATCCCGTGAGGGAGCCGGCCTTGAAAGTTTGAAACATCCGGCATGACTGCCAAACATCTCAGAGGGGAACGGCTGAAACGAACTCGATGCCGGGAGGAGATAGCAGAGCCCGTTCCGAACAACCGTGATTGCTATATCGGGCAGCACCTGCCCTTTTGCAATGCAGCATAACTTGGGTCTGCCATGCTTCTGTTGCATGCGATGCCATCAATTGGCGCGATTTACGTCTAAATTATTGATAAAGATGCGCGTGGCGCAGTCGCTCGCATGACGAGGCGCCTGAATTCATGACCATCTGCCGCATTGCGATGCAGAAAAGCGGCGCTCCGGCGGACACGTCATGCAATCGGAGGATGCGGCCTGAAAAAAGCAGCGCGGCCGGCCCGATTCGGGCCGGCCGCGCTGCTGGGGAGCATAAGGTCAGTAGGTCCAGCGCTGCGCCTTCTGGATGAGGAAGTCGCGGAAGACCTGCACGCGGGCAACCGACTTCATCTCTTCCGGGTAGACGAGATAGCTTTCGAGCTGCGGCATCTCGGTCTCGCGCATCAGCTGCACCAGGGGCGAACCGGTCTCGATCAGATAGTCGGGCAGCACGGCGATGCCGGCGCCCGAATCGACCGCCCGCTTCATCGCCGTGATGTTGTTCACGGTCAGATGGATGGGGCGGGGGTTGCGCTGGTCGCGGCCGAGAGAACCCAGCCAGTGAACCGCCGTCAGATAAGACGGCGACGTGCCGAAAGACAGGATGCGGTGGTTGTCGAGATCTTCATGGCTTTTGGGTTCGCCAAATCGCTTCACATAGGCCGGTGAGCCATAGACGTGGAAGTGGACGGTGAAGAGCTTGCGCTGGATCAGGTCCGGCTGCTGCGGCTGGCGCAGGCGGATGGCGATGTCGGCCTCGCGCATCGACAGGTCGAGTTCCTCGTCGGTGAGGATGAGATCGACCTTGATGTCGGGGTAGAGATCGAGGAATTCGGCCAGGCGCGGCGTCAGCCAGTGCCCGCCGAGACCGCGCGTCGCGGTCACCTTGAGCTCGCCCGACGGGTGCTCGCGCGTTTCCGACAGCTGCGAGCGCGTCCGTTCCAGGCGCTGCGTCATCTCGCGCGCCGCCCGCCACAGAAGTTCACCCTGCTCGGTCAGGATCAGACCGCGCGTATGGCGATGAAACAGCGGCGCCCGCAATTCGCGCTCCAGCGCGCCGATCTGGCGGCTGACGGCGGATTGACTGAGGCCGAGAACGTCACCAGCCTTGGTGAAGCTGCCGGACTCGGCGACGGTATAAAAGATCCTGATGCGGTCCCAATCCACCGCGGTCCCCCCGTTATGCGTTTGACGCATGTTGGGGGCTAAAATGTTGGAAGGTCAACGCCTGAGCAGCAAGACTGGGCTTTTTTCACACTGAATTTGGTTACGGGCGCGATCAATTTCTGTGATGAATTGTATATGGCGCCCTATTCGGCGGCTTTCAGGTGTTCGAGTTCGTTCGCCTGCAGCCAGCGCTCGGCATCAAGCGCGGCCATGCAACCCATTCCCGCCGCCGTCACGGCCTGGCGATAGTGCTCGTCGGTGACGTCTCCGGCGGCGAAGACGCCGGGTACATTGGTCTGGCTCGTGCCCGGCAGGACGTCCAGATAGCCGGTCTCGTTCATGCCGAGCTGGCCGGCGAAGAGCTCGGTGGCGGGCTTGTGGCCGATCGCGATGAAGACGCCGTCGGTCTTGAGCTCGCTTTCGATGCCCGTCTTGAGATTGCGCAGGCGCAGATGGGTGACGTTGGGCGGCTGCGTGCCACCGCAGATCTCGGCGATCTCGCTGTCCCAGACGACGTCGATCTTGGGATGCTTGAACAGCCGGTCCTGCATCACCTTCTCGGCGCGCAACGAATCACGGCGATGGACCAGCGTCACCTTTGCGGCGAGGTTGGCGAGATAGAGCGCCTCCTCGACGGCGGTGTTGCCGCCGCCGACGACAGCAACCTGCTTGTTGCGGAAGAAGAAGCCGTCGCAGGTGGCGCAGGCCGAGACGCCGAAGCCCTGGAACGCCTGCTCCGAGGGCAGGCCGAGCCATTTGGCCTGGGCGCCGGTCGCGATGATCAGCGCGTCGCAGGAATAGGTTTCATCGCCGTCGCCCCAGAGCCGGAACGGGCGCTGCGAGAGATCGACGCGGGCGATGTGGTCGGAGACCATGCGCGTGCCCATGTGCTCGGCTTGAGCGCGCATCTGCTGCATCAGCCAGGGGCCCTGGATCACGTCGGCGAAGCCGGGATAGTTCTCGACATCGGTGGTGATCATGAGCTGGCCGCCGGCCTGCATGCCGGAGATCAGAACCGGTTCCATCATCGCGCGGGCTGCGTAGATCGCGGCGGTGTAGCCCGCCGGGCCGGACCCGACGATCATCACGCGGGCATGGGTATGGGCCATGGTCTGGGTTCCTGTTCCTTACATTTGTCACATACGATGCCTCGCAGCCGATGCAAGCGCACAACGGCGCAAGATCAGGCGAGGCCGAGCTGCCGCCTGTGCATAAGCCAGTGCCGGCGCACTGCATCGGCAATCGCCTGCGTCGAATCGACCGGCTGGTAGCGCTCGCCCTCCATCCGCCCCTCGAAATGATGGACCATGCCCTCGCGCTTCAGCGCCTCCAGGAATTTCGCCAGCTTGCCATGGCCGCCATGGGGCTCGAACACCAGGATCGGCACGCCGGTCGCGGTGGCCTCTCCGATCATATTGGTCGAATCGGCTGTCGTGACGATGACGTCGGCATTGGCGAGCAGGCCGACATAGGGGTTCTCGCCCGTGCCATCCCACCACCAGCCGCCATGGCGGGCGAAGACTGCGGCGACCGCCTTGTCCAGTTCTGGCGGCGTGCGCCGCGAACGTGAGCCCATCAGCGCGACACCTGAGCGGGCGAGGGCATCGAGCTCGCCAGCGAAGCGCACGACGTCTTCGGGCCGGAAGCGGTGATGGCGGCTGTCTCCACCGACCAGAACAGCGGCGCGAGGCGTCGGCAGCGCGGCGATCGCAGGCAGCGGCACGGCGCGTGCCTGCTCCAGGCGCTGCGGCGCGAGCCGATGCGGCGAGGTGGTCGTGACCAGGACGTTGGGCCCGCGCAGGCGGTCATGTTCGGCGACCCAGATGAAGTCGGCGGCCGCCGGACCGGTGCGGGGATCCTTCAGGATGACGGTGAAGGTCGCGCCGTTCGACGCCTTCTTGACGGCCCGGACATAGGCAACGGCGCGCCGTCCCGAGGCGATCAGGATATCGGGGAAGGGCGGGCGGATCGGGCTGTCGGGGCGGTCCGGCCCCTCGCGCGGATCGATCGGCCCGCGCGGCATCAGCCACGCGAAGGGCTTGCGCGGAGCGACGCGCCTGATCTCCGGCACGACGCCGAGC
>QBLV01000044.1:0-2440 GCA_003241815.1 Hyphomicrobiales bacterium
TTCCTCATCCGTCAAATCTGTCGGATAGCGCTTGGCGCGCTGCTCAAATCCAGCCATCCGGCCACGGCTCGCTCGGGTCCACATCCCAAGCTTGAATCATGCCGAAGCCGACGCCTCAACCCATTCTCAAACGGTCTCTAAGAGGTGCCGGAGGTTGCTGTAGGTCATGTTTTGGCTGTTGCCCACTGCCACTATAGTCTCAAAGAGGCTGGCTGCTTGAGCCCTATATCGGCAACTTCGAGGAAGGTTTCCGCCAGCAAATACGGTCGCGGTCCCTTTTTCTCAACATCGCTAACATACCGTAGGGCATGCCCCGACCCTTTAGAGTGCAGAACACTCAATTTACCGAGGTAATCGATCAACAATTCATCAGCGTTTTCTGTGAAAAAGTCGGCATATTTTTCTTGTTCTTTTGCCCGCTCCCACACACTGCGCACTTCTAATAAAGTCTGCACCCGCAGGTTTGTATTGCGGTCGTGACTCCACAGCGCCCAAAGGTCATGACTTAATTTTTTAACGTCGGATGTTCTTAGTCCAGAAGCGATTAGATTGGCTTTGAGCAGCACCTCTATGCCGTGGCCAGTCAGATGAAGCACTGGCCTGAGCAGAATTCTCGAATATTCCGGAGAGTGCAATAGGTTGTTTGCGGCTAACATGTACTGTTTTGCCACGACGAACCACCGAACAGATAGTTTGTCTTCGGTCTGTGGCTCGCTGTCCTTCATTAGTAGATTCACCATCTTCGTCTTGAGCCCGCCATAAGACGGCCGGCGTTAGGGGCGAATCTCATCTACATCCTCCAGCGCCTACCGGCCTCGCTGGATTCAATGACGGGAGATAATACGCCGCCCAAGTGTAATATCGGTTGCCATGAAAAGTCGAATTCAAGCCGGTTAGATTGATCTCTCTTCTTTTAGCCGACATAGCGCTTGGCTGCGCTTTTCTGCCAAATTAGGAGCAGGCTAGGCGCTTTATTGGGACAAGCGCCGCCTCAAGCGCTCTCCAGCTCCGAACTCAGCTCCAGCCACTCCTCCTCCGCCGCCTCCAGCGTCTTCGCCAGCACGGCGCGCTGTTTCGACAGCTCCCGCGCCTTGTCGGGGTCGCGGGCGAAGGCCGAGCCGTTGCCGAGCACGCCGTCGACCTTTTCGATCAGACCGGTCAGCTTGGCGATCTTGGCTTCCGCAAGGTTGAGCTTCTGCCGTAGCGGTCCCTGCGCGACGCGCTTGACGGCCGCGCCCTTGCGATCCTCGGCCTTGCCGCCGCTCGCCTGCGCCTCCGGCGCCGCCTTGTCGTTCGCCGCCTTCTCACGTTTCGCCGCCTTGGCGCCGCCGAGCACCAGGCTGCGGTAATCCTCCATGTCGCCGTCGAAGTTCTTCACCGTGCCGTCGCCGACGATCCAGAGCCGGTCGGCGCAGGATTCGATCAGGAAGCGGTCATGGCTGACCAGGATGACCGCGCCGGGATAATCGTTGATCGCGTTGACCAGCGCGGTGCGGCTGTCGATGTCGAGATGGTTCGTCGGCTCGTCGAGGATCAGCAGATGCGGGCCGCCGAAGGCGGCCAGTCCCAGCATCAGCCGGGCCTTCTCGCCACCCGAGAGGTTCTTCACCGGGGTCTCGGCCTTGGCCGCCGGGAAGCCGATCTGCGCCGCCTTGGAGCGCACCTTGGCTTCGGGCGCGTCGGGCATCAGGTCGCGCAAATGCGCAACCGGCGTGTCCTCCAGCCGCAATTCGTCAAGCTGGTGTTGGGCGAAATAGGCGGTCTCCAGCTTCGACGACTTTCGCATCGTGCCCGTCAGCGGCGCCATGCGGCCGCCGATCAGCTTGCAGAAGGTCGATTTGCCGTTGCCGTTCGAGCCGAGCAGGGCAATGCGGTCGTCGGGCAGGAGCGTCAGGTTGAGCTTCGACAAAACCGTGCGGTCGCCATAGCCGGCGCTGGCATTGTCAAGCACGATCATCGGCGGGGCCAGCGGCCGCTCGGGGCCGGGCAGGCTGAAGGGCTGCACGTCGCGGTCGACGATGGTGTCGATCGTGCCCATCTTCTCCAGCCGCTTGACGCGCGACTGCGCCTGGCGCGCCTTCGAGGCCTTGGCCTTGAAGCGGTCGACGAAGGCCTGGAGATGCTTGCGCTCGGCGTCCTGCTTCTCCTTGGCCTTGGAGAGCTGCATCTGCTTCTCGGCGCGCTGCCTGGCGAAGGAGGTGTAGCCGCCGCGATAGATCGTCAGCTTGCCGCCATCCAGATGCAGGATGTGATCGACGCAGGTGTCGAGCAGTTCGCGGTCATGGCTCACGACCAGCACGGTATGCGGATAGCGCTCGAGATAATCGTAGAGCCAGAGCGTGCCTTCGAGATCGAGATAGTTGGTCGGCTCGTCGAGCAGCAGCAGGTCGGGCTCGGAAAACAGCACGGCGGCGAGTGCGACGCGCATGCGCCAGCCGCC
>QBLV01000044.1:2450-6705 GCA_003241815.1 Hyphomicrobiales bacterium
CGCGTCTCGATCTCGGCGATGCGGTGCGGATCGGTCGCGGTCTCGGATTCGGCAATCAGTGCGGCGCGCTCGGTGTCGGCGGCGAGCACGACCTCGATCAGTGTTTCCGGCCCGCCGGGAGCCTCCTGCGCCACGCCGCCGATGCGCCGCCCCTTGGGCAGGCTGATCATGCCACCCTCTGGCGAAAGATCGCCGGTGATCATCCGGAACAGCGTCGTCTTGCCGGTCCCGTTGCGGCCGACGAGGCCGACGCGCGAGCCGTCCGGCAGCGAAGCGCTGGCATGGTCGAGCAGCAATCGGTCGCCGAGACGATAGGTGATGTCGTTGATGGTGAGCATGGCCGGGGTTTTGACGTGAAGCCGGCCCGAACGCAATCGCGAAAACGGCCCGAACAGGCGCCATGTCTTGGCCCCGGCCTGGCCATTTCGTGGATGGGGGCGGCGTCACGCAGGGTAAGACAAGAATTTCGGGATTCGACGGAGACGTCATGCGGCTGGATGTGAATATTTTTGGCCGGTGCCGTCATTCGATCATGTCCTCGATGCTGGTGCTGGCGTCGGTCGTTGCGGGAGGCGTCGCTGCGCTCGTGGCCGTGCTCCTGTTGTCCCGATCTGAGGACTTCAATCAAAGTTAACTCTGGTAGGCTTTACTCGGCGTACGTCTGATCCGCCGCCATATCCGGAGATCCGGGACTTGTTCAGTTTGAGAGTCAGGCTTCCCGCAGCCATGCTTTTGCTGGCCTGCCTCGCCGTGTTCGCTGTCGGGCTGTCAGGTTATCGCGCGGTCACCATCTGGGCCGAGGAGGCTGTCAAGGAGCGCCTCGGCGTCCTGGCGGAAGGGCGTGCCAGGGCGCTGGAGCGCCGCTGGCAGCGGCTTGGCGCGGAACTCTCCGTCCATGCCCGCAGCGCGTATCTCGTATCCGCCCTCGACGAGATCAGGGGCTGGATGGAAATGGCCGAGGAGCGCAGGATGATCCTCGGCTACTTCCAGGGCGACGGCGTGCTTGATCGGACCGAGCGCATGCAGCGCACCGGCGCAGGGCAACGCCATGGCTATCTGCAGCGCCACGAGGCAATCCACGATACCTATCTCACCGCGCTGCAGCAGTTCGATTATGCCGATGTCTACCTGATTTCACCCAGGGGGCGGGTGGTCTACAGCGTCACCAAGGGGCCGGAGTTCGGCCGCCTGCTGAACGAGCCCGACCTGGCGAATTCCGCCCTGGCCAAGGTCGTCGCCGCGGCTGCCGTGACCGGCGATGACGACCCCGCCGTCGTGGATTTTGCGCCCTATGACGTGGTCGGCGGCGAACCCCGCGCCTTTCTGGCGCAGCGCTTCTTCAATCCGACCTCGCGGGAGCCGGTCGGCACGATGGTGATTTCGGTCAGCACCGCCTTCATCGACAACACCCTGGCGTCCATCGCGGGCACCTCCCATGGCGTGGCGACCTATGTCGTCGGCGTGGACGGCTTCATGCGCTCCGACGCGGCCGCCCGCCGCGCCGGCATGGCGCCCAGCGTGACGCTCGACCGGCTACGCTTGGCGGAATCGCGCCAGGCGTTGCTGAAACTGACCAGCCACGATGGCGAGCCGCTGGTCGCCGCCGGCCGCGAGATCAAGGTCGGCGACGGCATCTGGCTGCTCTGGCTGGCGGAGCCGGAGCGCTCGGCCTTCGCCGTCGTCGAGAAGCTGGACCGGGCCATCATCGTCGGCGGGCTGATTGTACTCGGGCCGCTGCTCCTCGTGGCCCTGTTCATGGGCCTTTCGGTCGCGCGGCCGATCGGAGGTCTCGCCAAAGCGCTGGCCGGCATCGCGGCGGGCCGCACAGATCAGCGGATTCCGGGCGAGAGGAGGCGCGACGAGATCGGGGCAATCGCCGCCGCCGTCTCGCAGATACGCGCGAACATGCTGCGGGACGAAGCCGAACGCCTGAAAGAGCGCGAAGAGCGGGAGCAGGAAGCGGACAACCAGCGCACGATCCTGCTGGCCGATCTGGCGAGCGATCTCGAAAGGTCGGTTCTCGGCGTGACGGCGGCTGTGTCGGCTGCTGCGGAACAGCTCAGCGTCACGGCGCAGGAACTCTCGGGCGGCGCGAGGCAGACGCAGACGAATGCGGGCACCGTCCACAGCTCGGCGTCGCGCGCGGTCGTGAGCATCCAATCGATCGAGAACGCGGCGCAGGAACTGCGGCTCGCCATCGATCAACTCGACGACGACGTCCAGTCCTCGGACCGTTCGGCTCGCTCGGCCAAGGATCATGCCGACCAGATGGGCGCGGTGGTCGATCAACTCGCCATGGGCGCAGCGCGCGTGTCGGACGTCATCGGGCTGATCTCGGACATTGCCGCCCAGACCAATCTGCTCGCCCTCAACGCCACGATCGAGGCGGCTCGCGCCGGCGAAGCCGGGCGCGGCTTTGCCGTCGTCGCCTCCGAAGTAAAGGGTCTGTCGGGGCAGACGGCGCGTGCGATCGACGACATCTCGCGCCAGATCGCAACGATGAACCAGGCCACGACAGCAACGGTCGAGGCGATCTCCGGCATCCGCGACATGATCGGGGGCCTGAGCGAGGCCGTTCGGCGCTCGGCCGAGACGATGCGGCGTCAGCATGGCGTGACCCACGCCATCGTCTCCGATGTCGGCATGGCGACCAGCGAGTTCAGCCGCATCGGAGAGGCGACCAGCCTCGTCTCCGCCGGATCGCAGCAGACCTCAGAGGCCGCAGCCGCCGTGTCGCGGGCGTCGGGCGAACTCACCGAACTTGCCCACTCGCTCAAATCGCGCGTCGCGGACTTCATCGTGCAGGTGCGTGCCGCCTGATCGGGGCCGCGTGTCGTGTCGCTTGTGGCGCACCGGGCCAGCGTTTAACGCTTGGGGCATGACACGCACCGCTTTCTACACCGGCTCCTTCGATCCCGTCACCAACGGCCATGCCGACGTCATCGCCAGCGCCGCCAGGCTCTGCGACCGGCTCGTGCTCGCGATCGGCGTCCATCCCGGCAAGGCGCCGCTGCTCGCTGCGGAACAGCGCGCGACACTTCTGCGCGAGGTCGCGGCGCCGCTTCTGGCGGCGACCGGCGCCACGCTCGACGTGGTCACCTTCGACGATCTCGCTGTCGATGCCGCCCGCCGGGCCGGAGCCACCATCATCGTGCGAGGCCTGCGCGATGGCACCGATCTCGACTACGAGATGCAGATGGCAGGGATGAATGCGGTCATGGCGCCCGACATCCAGACGGTCTTCCTGCCCGCATCCCATGCCGTCCGCCACATCACCGCCACGCTCGTACGCCAGATCGCCGCGATGGGGGGCGATGTCGCTCCCTTCGTGCCCGCAGCCGTCCTCCCGGCGCTGAGAGAACGATTCGCCCGGCCTTGAGCCACGACAGCACGTCCGCCCACCCGTCTCACCCCATCCTGCGGATTTTGGTTTGCTTTTTACCCGTGGCGATGGTGTCTCTGGGTCCAAGTGACTCGATGCGCCGCCCGGTGCACATCGCCCCAATTGAGTTTGTCCGATGCGCCTCTCCCGCTATTTCCTGCCGATCCTGCGCGACACGCCCAAGGAAGCCGAAATCGTCTCGCATCGGCTGATGCTGCGCGCCGGCATGATCCGCCAGCAATCGGCCGGCATCTACTCCTGGCTGCCGCTTGGCCTGCGCGTGCTCAACAAGATCAGCAATGTGGTGCGGGAGGAGCAGAATCGCTCCGGCGCGATCGAGATTCTGATGCCGACGGTCCAGTCGGCCGATCTCTGGCGCGAGAGCGGGCGTTACGACGCCTATGGCAAGGAGATGCTGCGCATCAAGGACCGGCATGACCGCGACATGCTCTACGGTCCGACCAACGAGGAGATGGTGACCGACATCTTCCGGTCCTATGTGAAGTCCTACAAGGACTTGCCGCTGAATCTCTACCACATCCAGTGGAAGTTCCGCGACGAGGTCCGCCCCCGTTTCGGCGTGATGCGCGGCCGCGAGTTTCTGATGAAGGACGCCTATTCCTTCGATGTCGACCAGGACGCGGCCCGCCATGCCTATAACCGCATGTTCACGGCCTATCTGCGCACCTTCGCGCGGCTCGGTCTGAAGGCGATCCCGATGCGGGCCGACACCGGCCCGATCGGCGGCGACCTCAGCCACGAGTTCATCGTGCTGGCCTCCACCGGCGAGAGCGAGGTTTTCTGCCACAAGGACTATCTCGAGTTCGAGACGCCCGCGATCGACACCGATTTCGACAGCGTCGAGGGTCTGAA
>QBLV01000044.1:6715-9971 GCA_003241815.1 Hyphomicrobiales bacterium
ATCGCCAAAAAGTGGACGAGCCTCTACGCCGCCACCGAAGAGATGCACGAGACGGCAGCCTTTGACGCCATCCCGGCCGACAAGCAGCTCTCGGCGCGCGGCATCGAGGTCGGCCATATCTTCTATTTCGGCACGAAATACTCCGAGCCGATGGGCGCGACCGTGCAGGGGCCCGACGGTCAGAACGTGCCGGTCCATATGGGTTCTTACGGCATCGGCCCGAGCCGCCTCGTCGCTGCCCTGATCGAGGCCGGCCATGACGATGCCGGCATCGTCTGGCCCGATGAGATCGCGCCTTTCGACGTCGCCGTGCTCAATCTCAAGGCTGGCGATGCAGCCACCGACGGCGCCTGCGAGCAGCTTTACGCCTCGCTGCTCGCGAAGGGCTATGACGCGCTCTACGACGACACCGACGCCAGGCCGGGCGGCAAGTTCGCCACCGCCGATCTGATCGGCGTGCCCTGGCAGATCATCGTCGGCCCCAAGGGGCTGGCGGAAGGCAAGGTCGAGATCAAGCGCCGCGCCGGGGGCGAGCGCGAGACGGTCTCGCTCGAGGCGGCGCTTGCCCGCTTCAAGGGCAAGACCGCGTGAGCGCTGCGACAGGTATGAAGAACCAGAGCGAAGCCCCGACAGGCACGCGCGCCTTCGCCGGCTTCGAATGGCTGCTGGCCGGGCGCTATCTGCGCACGCGCCGGCGCGAGGGCTTCGTCTCGGTCATCGCTGGCTTTTCCTTCCTCGGCATCCTGCTTGGCGTCGCGACGCTGATCATCGTGATGTCGGTGATGAACGGCTTCCGCAAGGAGTTGCTGGAGAAGATCGTCGGCGTGAACGGCCACATCTTCGCGACCCCGATCGATCGCCCGCTGGACGACTACGATGTCGTGTCGCAGCGGCTACGCTCGATCCCCGGCATCAAGCTCGCCATTCCCCTGGTCGAAGGGCAGGCGCTGGCCTCCTCGCAGACCGGCAATGGCGGCGTTCTGGTGCGCGGCATCCGCGAGGCCGACATCAAGGCCATTCCCTTTATCGGCGGCAACATCAAGACCGGCACGCTCGACGATTTCGACGGCACGCCGGGAGTCGCCATCGGCCGCAGGCTCGCCAATTCGCTTGGCATCCAGGCCGGCGATTCGATGACGCTGGTGTCGCCCCAGGGTGCCCCGACCCCGTTCGGGACGGCGCCGCGCATCAAGGTGTATCCGGTCAAGGCGATCTTCGAGATCGGCATGACGGAGTTCGACGGCAGCTTCGTCTACATGCCGCTGGGCGAAGCCCAGGCCTATTTCAACCGCGACGGCGACGTGAACGTCATCGAGATCTTTGTCGACGATCCCGACCGGACACAGGCCGTGCGCGACGCGATCGAGGCCGACGCACCGCGTCCGCTGGTGCTCTCCGACTGGCGCCAGCGCAACCGCAGCTTCTTCAATGCGCTGGAGGTCGAGCGCAACGTCATGTTCATCATCCTGACGCTGATCGTTCTGGTAGCGGCGCTCAACATCGTCTCCGGGCTGATCATGCTGGTGAAGGACAAGACCGCCGACATCGCGATCATGCGCACGATGGGCGCCACGAGCGGCACGGTGCTTCGCGTCTTCCTGATCACGGGCGCAGCGATCGGCGTCTTCGGAACTTTGGCGGGCCTGGGCCTCGGCGTCGTCTTCGCGAAGAACATCAAGGTGATCATGGCGGCGCTGAACTGGATCACCGGCGCCAATCTCTGGGACCCGACGGTGCGCTTCCTGAGCGACATCCCGTCCGTCATCGACTGGAAGGAAGTGGCGAGCGTTGTCGCCATGGCGCTCGTCCTGTCGCTGCTGGCGACCCTCTATCCGGCCTGGAAGGCGGCGCGGCTCGACCCCGTCCAGGCTCTCAGGATGGGGTGAGGTCCATGTCCGAAGCCGCGCCCCGCGAGACGCCGGCGCTCTTCCTCTCACAGGTCGAGCGCCATTACCCCCAGACCGACACGCCGCTCGAAATTCTGCGCAAGGCGGATTTCGCGCTGTGGCCGGGAGAACTCGTTGCGCTCGTCGCACCCAGCGGCACCGGCAAATCAACGCTGCTGCATGTGGCGGGCCTGCTCGAGAAGCCTGATGGAGGCGAAGTCTTCATCGGCGGCCTGCCGACGGCCAAGCTCGATGACAAGGGCCGCACGCGCCTGCGCCGGACCGAAATCGGCTTCGTCTACCAGGCTCATCATCTGCTGCCGGAATTCACGGCGCTCGAAAACGTCGTCCTGCCGCAACGCATTCGCGGCCTCGCCAAGGGGCTGGCGGAGGAGCGGGCTGCCGAATTGCTGACCTTCCTCGGCCTCGGCGAGCGCCTCGACCATTTGCCGGGCGAGCTCTCCGGCGGCGAGCAACAGCGTGTCGCCATCGGCCGCGCGGTCGCCAACACGCCGCGGCTGCTGCTGGCCGACGAGCCGACGGGGAACCTCGATCCGCATACCTCGCTGCACGTCTTCTCGACGCTGGTCGCGCTGGCGCGGGCCTCGGGGCTGGCTGCGCTGATCGCGACCCACAATGTCGATCTGGCGCGCCGGATGGACCGTCAGGTGACGATCCGCGACGGGTTGGTCGTGCCGCTCTGAAGGCGCGTTGGCCGGATGGCTCCCGGCCTTTGCCGAAGCCATGCCGCGCCTATTTCTCGAGGAAGTCTCGGATTGCGTCCTCCGCCTGTTTCATCGAGATGACGCCGTCGAGATGGCCGCGTGACCCCTGGATCAGGACATGGGTCAGATTGACGCCGCCCTTCTTCAGCGTCTCCGCCGTGCGATCGACAGCGTCGGCGGTGAAGACGAGGTCCTTGGGCTGGGTGATCAGCAGGACCGGAGCCTTGATCTTCGTCGCGGCATCAGCGAGCGACGTGCCTCCCGCGGCGAAGAGCTGGTTGGCCTTGACGAGATAGAGGAAGTGGTTGGCGTCCGAGACCTTGGCGCGGGTCTCGCCGGCCGTGTCGAGGATGCTCTGGACCTGGAAGCGGTTGCCGAGCGCCTTGGCCGGGTCCTCCTCCGCCTTGGCCGGGCGGCGGCCGAAGGTGGCGTTGGCCCATTCCTGATGATTGGCCTGCAGCGTCACCACGGCCAGCGCTTTGGCGAGGCCGGCATTGGGGGGCGTCTTGCCGTAATAGTCGCCCTTGTTCCAGTTGGGATCGACCAGGATCGGCGCGGCCCAGACGTCGAGCCAGGCGATGAGCTGCGCATCGGCTTCGCCCGCGCCGATGACCGGCATCGCCTTGGCGACCATCTGCGGATGGG
>QBLV01000044.1:9981-26232 GCA_003241815.1 Hyphomicrobiales bacterium
AGGCCGCCCATTCGAAGGTCTGAAGCGACCCCATCGAGGGCCCGGCGACCAGCGCTAGCCGCTTGATGCCCAGGCTTTCGACCAGCGCCTTCTGGACATTGACGAAATCGCCGACGGTCACGACCGGGAAATCGAGCGCATAGGGTTTGCCGGTGTCGGGATTGACCGAAGCCGGGCCGGTGGTTGTCGTCTTCGGATCGCCGGTGTTCAGGTTCACCAATGTGTCGGAGGAGAGGACGAAATATTTGGTCGTATCGATCGCCTTGCCCGGGCCGATGATAGCGTCCCAGTAGCCGGGCGCGGCGTCCTTCGCGTCATACTTGCCTGCCGCATGCGAGTTGCCGGAGAAGAAGTGGCAGATCAGGATGGCGTTGGATTTGTCAGCGTTGAGCGTACCGTAGCTCTCCCAGCCGACCTTGACGTCCTTGAGGGTCCGCCCGCCCTGCGTCGTGTAGCTCGGCAGCGTGAAGACCTTCTTCTGCGTGATCAACTCTTGGGCCGCAGCCGGCTGCGCCTCGATCATCGCCATCGCCATCCATCCCACGACGCCGGCCGTGGCCGCGATCCAGAGTTTCATTCGCCTGTGTCCCTACCCTGAACGGCCGTCACGCGGCCTTACCCGCATCCAAGCGGAATTCGGCGGGGAACGGAAGCAGGAAAGGCGCGGCCTCAGCGCAGTGGCAGCGGCGCGCCGCCGATGGCTCCCGCCGGGCGCAGCATCGATTCTGGCTCGAGTTCGAGCGTCGGAGCCTCGATCGGGCCCGTGAGGCTGAAGGGCAGCCTGAGCGTGCCCGTCGTCGGCTGCAGCAGCGCGGCCATGTTCAGTGTCCGTGTCGGCAGGGTCGCCGTGCCGGCCAGCGTCAGCCGATAACCCGGACCCGCCATCTGCGCGTCGTTGATCGTCAGGATGCCGTTGGCGATCACGGAACTGGCGCTGGCGGCCTCGAAAGCGGTCTTGCCCTGGCGCCAGTCGCGCAGGGCCAGCCCCGGATTACGCTCGGCGCGGCGCAGCAGCTCTCCGAAGGAAAAGCCGGACAGCTCGCCCTGGCGCAGCGCGACCGTCGCCTTGCCGCTGAGCGATTTCAGAACCTCGGGCAGCGAGCGGCCGAGCCCGTCGAGGTTGATCTGGAGGCCGCCGGTGCCGCTCAGGCGGGTCAGTTGCGGCAAGTCGGCACCGGCCTGGCCGAGATTGATCTTGTCGAGCCCGGCGGCGAGCTTGACGTCGATGCCGTTCGGCGTCGCCATGGCGAGCAGGCGGCCCTTGGCGCTGCCGCCATAGGCGTTGGCGCGCAGGATGCCGGTCTCGAAGCGGCCGTTCTTGACCAAAAGATAGGTCGCC
The DNA here is from genome assembly GCA_003241815.1 of Hyphomicrobiales bacterium. Taxonomy (GTDB): domain Bacteria; phylum Pseudomonadota; class Alphaproteobacteria; order Rhizobiales; family Beijerinckiaceae; genus Allobosea. The sequence goes on from QBLV01000044.1 coordinate 11,321, forward strand.
ACGTCGCCGAGCCTGGCACCGTTCAGACGCGCGGCCTCGACCGAGACGCGCAGGTCGATGTCTTGCGCGGTCCAGGCCTCGAAGGGCAGGGCGGCGGCACCGGGCGCGGCGTCGGGCGCGGTGATGTCCAAGCGCGAGAGCAGCCGGCCCAGATCGAGTTCGGCGCCGGCCAACGTGCCCGAGAGCGATGGACGTCCGGCTGTCATGGTGATGTTCAGCGCGCCGTCGAGCCGGTTGTCGTCGAGGCGAGCCGCGACGTTGCTCAGAGCCATGTCGTGCGGCCTGATCCGGGCGTCGGCGGTGAGGCTGAACGCACCGATCGCGGAGGCGAGGCGTGGCCGCTCGCCGAACCAGCCAAGAAGCTCCGGCAGCGCGCGCGTCGTCAGGCTCAGCTGGCCATTGGTGGTGGGTTCCGGCGAAGCGCTGCGCGTGCCGTCGAAGTGCAGCTTCAGGAGCGACGACTTCACGCTGAGCGAGGTCCGGCCACGACTGGCCGCAACCGGCCAGAGCAGGTTGACCTCGGCGGGAACGCCGCGCCAGTTCAGCGAGCCGGAGACCGCCAGCGGCTCCTCCGGCTCGCGCTCGTCGATAACGAGATTGACGTCGCGCAGAATGGTCGCGATCGTCCCTGGCGCCCGCATGAAGATCGAGCCGGCGGTGAGGACGATGCGGCTCTGGGCGCGCAGGGCCTGGAGATAGTCGAGCGGGGCTACGAGCCAGTCGGAGACGCCGTCGCTTTCGGCTGCGACAGCGACGTCGATCTGCGGCGCGACGAGGTCGATCCGGTCGAAATCGACGCGCCCTGCCAACAGGGGCAGAAGTCGCGCACGGGCCCTGATGCGCAGGGCGCGACCCGAGACCTGCCCGTTGCGCTGTGTGAAGCCGACATTGGAGAGGCTGATGCGGGGCAGCGGCAACAGCGCGATTTCAGCGCGATCGAGCCCTGTGACCACAAGGCCCGTGCGCGCCTCGATCGCGGCGATGACGTGCTTCTCGACGCGCGCGACCGCGATGCTCCAGGATTGCAGGCCGAGCAATCCGAGCAGGAGGAGGAGGCTGTAGACGAGGATCGAGGCGCGTCGCGTCATGGCTTTCGGGACGTCAGGGCCTTTCGGATGCGATGGACTGTCAGGGCGGCCCGGGCCGTCCCGAAGAGATGGTGTCGTCCGAGGCTGAACACTGCCTCTCACTCATCATGGGGAGGACAGGAAGCCGACCGAAATACGGCGCCCAGCTTTCGGCATCATGTCCCGTGTCCCCGGTTTAGGACGATGGCCGCAACTTGTCGAGCCGGCGAACCGGGTCAGCCTTATGCCGCCCGGCCTCCGGCGTGCGCCAGCTTCATGGCGGGGTAGAGGCCGGCCAGCACGATCAGCAGGCCCGCCAGCGCGCCGTCCTCGAACGAACCGCGCGAGGCGTGGCCGTAGACGGTGGTGGCCAGCGTCTCGACATTGAGTGGTCGTAGCAACAGCGTGGCGGGAAGCTCCTTCAGGCAGTCGACGAAGACGAGCAGGGCGGCGGCGGCGATGGCCGGACGGGCGAGGGGCCAGTGCATCCTGCGCAAAACCTCGGGCGCACTCGCTCCTAATGTCCGGGCGGCGTCGTCGATGCGGGGCGAGATCCGCGCCAGACCGCTCTCGATGCCGGAGACCGCAATCGTCAGGAACCTCACCACATAGGCCAGGACAAGCGCGGCGCCCGAGCCGATCAGCAACAGGCCGGGGTTAAGGCCGAGCCAGCGCAGCGAGGCATTGGCGATGACATTGTCGAAGGCGGCGAGCGGCACCAGCAGCCCCAGCGCCAGCACCGTGCCGGGAACGGCGTAGCCGAGCGAGGCTATGCGGGCCAGCGCCGGAAGCCAGGGTTCGCGGCCCTGGCGACTGGCGGCGACGATGCCGATGCCGAGCGCGATGACGAGGCCGGCGGCCAGGCCAGAAAAGACGAGGGCATTGACGAGACTGCGCAGCAGGGCGGCGTCCAACTGCTGCCAGAGGTCTCGGTGCAGCACCTCCGCCGTCAGAAAAGTGATCGGCAGCGCCGCGCCGAGCAGGACCGGCAGGGCGCAGGCGAGGGCGGCGGCGAAGGCGGTACGCCCGGTCAGCGGGACGCGGCTGAGTGCGCGCGGCTGGCGCACGGGCAGGGCAAAGCGGCGCTGGCCGCGCAGCCTGGCCTCGACAAGGATCAGCACGACGACGAGCAGCAGCATGACGCAGGCGATCTGCGCCGCGCCGGCCAGCGAGTTGCGGTTCACCCAGGTGGTGTAGATCGACAGCGTCAGCGAACGCACGCCGAGATATTCGCTGGCGCCGATGTCGTTCAGCGTCTCCAGCAGCGCCAGCGTCAGGCCCGCCGCGAGAGCGGGCCGCGCCATCGGCAGGCCGACGCGCCAGAACAGCCGGCGGCGCGAGGCGCCCAGCGTCCGGGCGGATTCGACGATCGCAGCAGCCTGCAGGCCAAACAGAGCGCGCACGCTGAGATAGACATAAGGGTAGAGCACGAGCGCCATAAGGCAGATCGCGCCTGGAAGATTGCGCGGATCGGGAAACCAGTAGTCGCGCAGCGAGCGCCAGCCCGTCAGCGCCCGCAGCGCGCCCTGCAACGGGCCCTGGAAGCCGAGGAACTCAACATAGACATAGGCTGTGATGTAGGTCGGCAGCGCCAGCGGCAGCACCAGCAGCCATTCGAAGGCGCGGCGGCCCGGGAACTCGTACTGGGTCACCAGCCAGGCTGTTCCCACCCCGATGATGGCGCAGAGCAGGCCAACGCCGGACAGCAGCAGCACCGTGTCGGCCAGGGCGGCGGGAATGACATTGGCCGCCAGATGCGGCCAGATCGATGCCGCCTGCGACGACAGGGCGGTGAAGGCCAGCGCCAGAACAGGCAGCGCGACGAGGCCCGCGCCCAGCAGAGAGGCGAGGGCAAAACGTGTCGACGGCCGCCACGCGAGTGGCGACCGCCGGATGTCAGAGAGAGGAGCGCTGAGGCTCAATTGTCGAAGCCGACCTTGTCGACGAGGTCAGCGGCCGCCTTGCGGTTCTTGGCGACGTCGCCGAGCGGCGTGGTGTCGGGTGTCAGGGTGCCGAGCAGCTTCACCGCGGCGCTTTCCTTGACGTCCGGATTGACGGGATACTCGAAGTTGCCGTCGGCATAGAGCGTCTGGGCCTTCTCGCCGAGCATGTACTCGATCAGCTTGACGGCCTCCGCCTTGTTGGGTGCGTTCTTCGCAATGGCGGCGGCGGAAACGTTCACATGGGTGCCGCCGTCCTTGAACGTGGTCTTGAGCGGCTTGATCGCGTCGTACCAGCCCTTCTGCTCAGTCTTCGCCTGGCTCATCAGACCGAGGTAGTAGGTGTTGATGATGGCGATATCGCACTGGCCCGAGAGGATGTCGCGCGCCACCTCGCGGTCGCCGCCGCCGGGCTTGCGGGCCGTGTTGGCCTTCAGCGCCTTCAGATAGGCCTCGGTCTTCTCGGCCCCGTTGCGGGCGAGATAGGCCGCGAAGAAGGCGTTGTTATAGGGATGCTGGCCGGCGCGGATGCAGAACTTGCCCTTCCACTTGGGGTCGGCGAGATCCTCATAGGTGATCGCGTCCTGCTTCACCCGGTCCTTGGAAACGATGACGATACGGGCGCGCTGGGTCAGCGTTACCCAGTTGTTGCCGGGGCCGCGCAGCGCAGCCGGGACGGCCTTGTCGACGGCGGGAGACTGGATCGGTTGGGTGATGCCGGCATCAGCGAGGGCGTTGATCTGGCCGACATCGACCATCAGCATCACGTCGGCGGGGCTGTTGGCGCCCTCGGCCGCGACGCGCTCCTGCAGGCCGTCCTTGAGGAAGACCGCATTGACCTTGACGCCGGTGTCCTTGGTAAAGGCTTCCAGCACCGGGTTGAGCAAGGCCGGCTCGCGGGTGGTGTAGAGGTTGACGCTCTGGGCGAGGGCGGGCCCCGCCAGAAGACAGGACGCCAGAGCCAGAGTGGAAAAGCGGGTCGCGTGGATCATGGTTTGCTCCTTCGGGTTCAAGGCCCGTTTCTTCGCGTTGCAGGCGGAGCGGTAGAGCGCGGTCCGGCGCTCGTCAACTGAAAAACCCTTTGAGATCAGATAGTTAAACTCATTCTAAAGTGGTTTTTGTTTTGTATTGTTCTAATCTTGGGCGGATGCTCCGCGCGTTTCCCTGCGCTTTCCGCCCATGCGGGGGTTCCCAAGGAAATGCGCCGCCGTGCCGTCGCGCGCCGAGGCAGCCCAGGCGGATGTTAAGGGCGGCGGCGGGCTCTTGAGTCGAATCTATTCGGCGAGGAGCGAGATGACCCGGACAGGGCCGCGCTGCACGGGCTCGAGCGAGCCCCGCAGAACGAACCGATCGTTCGCATCGCTGGCGATGCTGTCGTCGTGCAGGCTCGCCTCGCGCAGGCGCATCTGGCGGCGCAGGCTGCGGGCTTGAGCCTCCATGCGGGAGACGCCGACGCGCTCGTCGATCTGCTTGCGCTGGCTCTTGCTGAGTTCGGACGCGCTGCGGAAATCGCGGAAATCGCGCGTGCTGTAGGGCCAGCGCGAGCCGCCCGCGAAGGTCCGGACCTTGCCGTCGAGCACGACGCTGTCGCCCGGCCGCAGGGTGAAGTCGCGCAGCAGCGAGACGCGACGCTCGCCGGCCTGGACGATGGCCGGGCGGCAGGCGGCCGCGTCGCGCGTGCTCTCATGACTGTAGGCCATGGGCAGGGCCTTGTATCGCTTGCCGTCGGCGGCCTGGGCGTCGCCGATGTCGGCCGCGCCGGCGGCGACGCGGAAGACCTTGACCGGGATGCCGGGGTTCATCGCCTGGCAAAGTGCTTCATGCGCCTTCATGTCCGAAGCGGCGCGCAGATAGCCGATCGGAGCGTGGAAGCCGTCGCAGAGGCGCACGCAGATGGTGCGGGCGACATCAGCCGCGCCGGAGACGGTGTCGATCCGGACATGGGCCGAGCGTTTGGCTTGACGCTTCGGTGCGTCCGCGGCCGGGCGCTGTCGGAACGGGTTGAGATCGACCGGCGGATGGGCGATCCGGCCATTGGGCTCCATCCGCAGCAGCGGAATCTGCCAGCCGGAGCGGGCGGGAGCGTAGGCGAAAGCGCGGGAGGGGGCCGGCTGACTGGCCGTATATCCAACCGGCTGGCGGAGTGCCTGGCGGTTGGCTGCTTCCTCCCGATGAAAGGCGCGGATGCCGGCGTCGTCCTCGGCCTGCACCAGGGACACAGTGAAGACTGCGGTCCCGGCGCCCAGAGCCAGCCCCAGTAGGGTCAGCGCCGCAAGACGCGTGGACTTGCTGCCGGGTGTCAGGATATCCGCCGAAACGCTTGAAGGGACATATCTTTCGGCGCAGGGAGAACCCTGCGTCGCCTCAACTCGGACACGCAACATCGCGTCGACTCCACCCTGCGCTTGTTGACCCGTCCGCCGCCAGCAGGGTGTAGTTTACTTCTCGTTAAGGTTCAACGCCGTGGCGTCCGGAACCCGGCAAAACAGCCCGCGATGCTTAACGTGCGGCGCTTACGCACGGCTTGCGTCGCCGTCGCGGCGCGCAGTTGGTCCTACAGGACCGCCAGGATAACGCCGCACCACATGCAGAAGAGCAGGACGACGCCGACTGCGAAGATTGGCGCGCGCAGCTTGAGATCGTTCGAGCCGACATGCACCAGCGTATGCGCGACGCGCGTCGCGACATAGGCCCAGGCGAGCGCTGCCATGATGTAGCTCGTCGCATTCACCTGCATCGCCAGCATGATCAGCGCGAAGAAGATGACGGGCGTCTCGAACTGGTTGGAGAAATTGGCGGCGGCGAGGCGGGCTGGCTGCGGATAGGCTTCGGTCGAGACCGCGACATCGGCCATCTTGACCTGTTTGGCGGCGAACGCCGTCTTTCGCCGCATGAAAACGATGACGAGCACGACGAAGATCCAGAGGATCAGCGCCAGCGTTGGGTAGACCAGCTTGAGCGTCATCAGCGTTTCCATCGTCCCGGGGCGCGGCGTCGGCCCGGCGGCGCGTCACCCAAGCGAAGCCAAGATCCCCACAGAATGCAAGCGCGGCAGGTCCATCGGACCCGCCGCGCTCAAAATGACGGTGGATAGCGTTCCCGGCCCGGATCGTCAGGAGCGGGTCGGGTAGTTCGGGCTCTCGCGCACGATCGTCACGTCATGCACATGGCTCTCGCGCAGGCCGGCGCTGGTGATGCGGATGAAGCGGGCCTTGGCCTGATAGTCCTTCAGATCCTTGCCGCCGACATAGCCCATGGCCGCGCGCAGGCCGCCCGCAAGCTGGTGTAGCACGCTGGAGACAGGGCCCTTATAGGCGACCTGGCCCTCGATGCCCTCCGGCACAAGCTTCAGCGCGTCCTTGATGTCCTGCTGAAAATAGCGATCGGCGGAACCCCGCGCCATCGCGCCGACCGAGCCCATGCCGCGGTAGGATTTGTAGGAGCGCCCCTGGTAGAGGAAAGTCTCGCCCGGCGTCTCGTCGGTGCCGGCCAGAAGCGAGCCGACCATAGCGCAGGAGGCGCCCGCAGCCAGCGCCTTGGCGAGATCGCCGGAATACTTGATGCCGCCATCGGCGATGACGGGGATGCCGTGCCGGCTGGCGGCATTGGCGGCGTCCATCACGGCTGTGAGCTGCGGCACGCCGACGCCGGCAACGATGCGGGTGGTGCAGATCGAGCCCGGGCCGATGCCGACCTTGATGGCGTCCGCGCCGGCATCGATCAGCGCCTGGGCGCCGCCGGCGGTGGCGACGTTGCCGGCAATGATCTGCACGGCGTTGGAGAGCTTCTTCACCCGCGTCACCGCTTCGAGCACCTTGGCGGAATGGCCATGGGCCGTATCGACGACGATGATGTCGACGCCCGCGTCGATCAGCATCTGCGAGCGCTCGAAGCCGAGGTCCCCGGTCGTCGTGGCGGCCGCAACCAGGAGCCGGCCATGCGAGTCCTTGGCGGCGTTCGGATGGGCGACCTGCTTCTCCATGTCCTTGACGGTGATCAGCCCGATGCAGCGGTAATGATCGTCGACGACGAGCAGTTTCTCGATGCGAAACTGGTGCAGCAGACGGCGAGCCTCGTCCTGGGCGACGCCCTCGCGCACCGTGATCAGGCGGTCCTTTGTCATCAGCTCGGAGACCGGCTGCTGCGGATTGGCGGCGAACCGGACATCGCGATTGGTCAGGATGCCGACGAGCTTGCCCTTGTGCCCTTGCGCGCCGCGCTCGACCACAGGGATGCCCGAGATGCGGTTCTGCTTCATCAGCGCGAGCGCGTCGGCCAGCGTCTCGTCGGGAAAGATCGTGATCGGGTTGAGGATCATGCCCGATTCGAATTTCTTGACGAGGCGGACCTCCGCAGCCTGCTCGTCGGCTTCGAGATTGCGGTGGATCACGCCCATGCCGCCGGCCTGCGCCATGGCAATCGCCATGCGGGCTTCCGTCACCGTGTCCATCGCCGAGGCGATGATCGGCAGGTTCAGCGAAATCGTCTTGGTGAGCTGCGTGGCGATGTCGACATCGGCCGGCATGACCTCGGACGGACCCGGCTCCAGGAGAACGTCGTCGAAGGTGAGGCCGTCGCGGATCAGGCCGACCTGGTCAATCAGACCGTTTTGAGAAAGCGTCATCGTCAACTCCGACACCGGCTTGTGGCCGGCTCTGTTGCGGTCTCGCGGAGGGCGCCCGCGACCGGGTTGACGAGGCCCGTTAGCATGGCCCCCACGCCACCGCTAGAGCGCCGCTGCGAAAATTTTGCAATGCGGCACGCTCGCGGCGGCAGGGGCGGAGTGCTGCTACTGCTGACGCTCGGGCCGCGAGCGGACAGCGCCAGCCGAAACCTGAGGGGTGCTCGGCGAGACACCGAAGCAGCCGGCAGCGAAGATGGTGTGACCCGCGCGGTTCGCCATCAACTGGCAGTCCTTCTGGCGCATGCAGTTCATCGTGCGCAGACCGTCGCCATATCCCGGCGAGACGACCGGCTGGGCACAGCCGACCTCCCAACTGGATTGCTGGGCCATGGCCGGCTGCAAGCCTGCGCCGCCAAGCGCGATGCCGGCAAGCAGGGCGAGCGCCGAGAGGCTGGTGCGTGGGGCTGCGAAATGAAATCGGTTGAGCATCGGACGTCTCCAGATCGTTGTCGAAAACAAGCGCCCCTTCGGTGTCCGCGCCATGGCGGACAGCCTTCAGATGGGGGGTATCCAGATCGACAGTCATTGCTCCGCCCGCATGGCTGAGCTGCTTCCAACGCCTTCCAATACACTTGGTGCATGGCGGCCCTGCGCGGTGAACGGCGTTTTGCCCTTTCACGAATGCGCTCCTGCCCTCGTCACGCTGGGCTGCTGCGGCTAAGCCATCGCCTTGTCTTCGCCGAGGGACGACCGTCTTGCAGCGCGCCAAACTCCTGCCCCTGATCGTCGCCTGCGCGCTGTTCATGGAGAACACCGATTCGACGGTGATCGCGACCTCGCTCCCGGTGATCGCGCAATCGCTCGGTGAGGACCCCATCGCTCTGAAGCTGGCGTTGACGTCGTATCTCGTCAGCCTCGCTGTGTTTATCCCGATCTCGGGCTGGATGGCGGACCGTTACGGCGCCCGCACGATCTTCAGGGCTGCGCTGGGCGTCTTTATGCTGGGGTCGATCCTCTGCGCGCTGTCGAACTCGCTGGGCGCTTTTGTCGGGGCGCGCTTCGTGCAGGGCATGGGTGGAGCGATGATGGTGCCGGTCGGGCGGCTCGTCATCCTTCGTAGCGTGCAGAAATCGGAACTGGTCAGTGCGCTGGCCTATCTGACGGTGCCGGCGCTGGTCGGCCCCGTCGTCGGCCCGCCCCTGGGCGGCTTCATCACCACCTATTTCGACTGGCGCTGGATCTTCTTCATCAACATCCCGATCGGGATCGTCGGCATCGTGCTGGCAAGTCTGTTCTTCGAAGACATCAGGGAGGAAGATGTCGCACCGCTCGACATCCGTGGCTTTCTGATGTCGTCCTTCGGCTTCGCCAGCCTGATGCTGGGGCTGGCGACTGGCGGGCGGCATCTGGTGCCGGTGGCGGTGTCCTATGCTTGCGTCGCGGCGGGGATCGCGGCGCTTGCCGCCTACTGGTTTCATTCGCGGCGCGTTGCCCATCCGGTGCTGAACCTCTCGCTGCTGCGGATTCCGACCTACCGCATCGGGGTGATCGGCGGCTCGATCTTCCGCACCGGCATCGGCGCGATCCCCTTCCTGCTGCCGCTCATGCTGCAACTCGGTTTCGGTCTGGATGCGCTGCAATCGGGGTTGATCACCTTTGCTTCGGCCGCCGGCGCGCTGCTGATGAAGACGTTGGCCAAGACCATTCTGGCGCGCTTCGGCTTCCGGCGCGTGCTGACGTTCAACGCCGTCGTCGGCGCGGCATTTCTGGCCGCGTCGGGCCTGTTCACGCCGCTGACGCCACATTGGGTAATGCTCGCCGTGCTGCTGATCGGTGGCTGTTTCCGCTCGCTGCAGTTCACCGGCATCAACGCCCTGAGCTACGCCGACGTCTCCAACAAGGACATGTCGGGCGCGACCAGCCTGTCGAGCGTCGCGCAGCAATTGTCGCTGAGCATGGGCGTGACGATCGGCGCCTTCGCGCTGGAGACGGCAGCCGCCGTCCATGGAGGCACGACGCTGGGCGCCGGCGATTTCTGGCCGGCCTTCGTGCTGGTCGGGCTGATCTCGGCCTCTTCGGTGTTCTGGATGGCGCGGCTTTCCCCCGATGCCGGCGCCGAGGTCTCGGGCCATATGCTGAGTGGTACCGCACCCAGCGCGCGCAAGGCGACGGCGGAAGCGATCGCGGATCAGAAGCCGCTGGAGTGATATGTGGCCCCCAAGCGACGCGCCTTGCCGCATTCCGTTACGGTAGGGTACGCTGGCGTCATGGAGCCGGTTGCGCAAAAAGCTGATGCGCATTTCGACCTCGCCATCAGCGATGGCGGGCTGCGGCTCAAGCTCGCCGAGGCCCGGCTGACATTGAGCGACGAAGGCATCAGCTACACGCTCGACGGACGCAGCGGCTTGCGGACCTTTTCGAACCTGCGCAGCGTTCGGATGCAGGCCGTCCATGGTGGCAAGCGCAGCCCTTGGGAGGCTCTGATCGAGCTGAGCTTCGGCGCAGGAATGCCGCTCCTGGTGCACTCCAGTTCGCCGTGGGGCGGCAACGACCCGGCACGCGATCCAGTCTTCATCGCCTTCGTCGAGGAACTGCACCGCCGCATTCCAGCTGTGGACGCCGCCCGCATCCGCTTCCTGCGGGGAATCCCGGAGGGCCGGCACATGGTGATGAAATTCGCTTTTGTGGTCTTCCTGATTGTCTTCGGCGGTGCGGGAGCGCTGATCCTGTTCAAGACCGCCGACGGCACCATTCCGGTCCTGGCGATGCTCGGTCCGATGGCAGGTCTCGTCGCCTTCGGCGCATGGATGTATCACTCGATCGAGAAGAGCCGGCCTGGCGTCTACACACCTGACGCGCTGCCGCGGGATCTGTTTCCGTAGCGGTGCGGCTGCTCAGCCTGCCGAACCGTCAGAGGCGCCCTCGGAGGGGTGCTCTTCCGCCTTCCGCCTGAACCCGGTTGCCAGCACATAAAGCTCCGACGAATCCGAGCGGCTCGCGGCCGGCTTGAGATTGCGGACCATGGTGAAGTCGCGCTTGAGCTGAGCCAGAAGCTCGGCGCTCTCGCCGCCCTGGAACAGCTTGGCCAGGAAGAACCCGCCGGGCATCAGGATGCCGTTGGCGAATTCGAGCGCGGCCTCGGCCAGCGCGATGATCTTGAGGTGGTCGGTCTTCTTGTGGCCGGTGGTGTTGGCGGCCATGTCCGACAAGACGCCGTCGGCTTTGCCGCCGAGCCGCTGCGTCAGCAGGGCAGGGGCGTCGTCGGCCATGAAATCCATCTCGATCAGATCGACGCCGGGAATCGGATCGACCGGCAGCAGATCGATGCCGACGATGCGGCCCTTGCCCTTTTCCAGCCCGACGCGGCCTGCCGCGATCTGGCACCAGCCGCCGGGCGCGCAGCCGAGATCGATCAGCTTCTGTCCCGTTTTCAGGAACTTGAAGCGGTCGTCCATCTCCTCGATCTTGAAGGCGGCCCGCGAGCGATAGCCCAGCTCGCGAGCCCTTTTCACATAGGGGTCGTTGAGCTGGCGTTCGAGCCAGAGCTGCGAGGAGTGCTTGAGCTTGCCGGCCTTCTTGACCTTGACGCGCATGTCGCGCGCGCCGCCGGATTTGCCGGCAACGCCGACCACTTTTGCGCCGGCCTTGGGGGCAGCCTTACCTGGAACTCTGGCAGCGGCTTTGCTCGTCGCCTTTCCGCCAGCGCTGCTCGCGGCTTTTCCAGCTGCCCGGTTCGTAGGCCTGCCGCCCGATTTGCCGGTGCTCATGGCCGTGTCCCCATCATCGGGGCCGGCATCCTCAAAGGCGTCATGTCATCTCCGGCGCCACCAGGCGCGGTCCTCGTGCATCATCCTGAGCAGGATGCCTTCGCGCAGGCCCCGGTCGGCGATGCGGACCCGCTCGCTGGGGAAAGCGCGGCGGATCGCCTCGAAGATGGCGCAGCCGGCCAGCACGAGATCGGCCCGCTCGCGGCCGATGCAGGCATTGGCCACCCGCGCTGCATAGTCCATTTCGACGAGCCGGTCGATGACCGTGAGAATGTCCTCCTGCCGCATCCACAAACCGTCGACCTCGCGGCGGTCGTAGCGGGGCAGACCGAGATGGATGCCGGCGACCGTCGTGACAGTGCCGGAGGTGCCGAGCAGGTGGAAATTCCTGGCATCGCGCGCGGCTGCGGCCTTCTGAGCGAAGGGGGCGAGCTCCTTGGCGCAGTCCTCGACCATCGTCTCGAACAGGCTACGGCTGACGTCGACGCCGCCATAGCGCTCGGCCACCGTGACCACGCCGATCGGCAGCGAGGCCCATTCGCGGATGCGGGCGGCGGGGTCGCGCGCCTCGCTGCGTCCGCCCATCCAGACGATCTCGGTCGAGCCGCCGCCGATGTCGAAGACGATGACGCCCTCGGCAGCCGGATCGGCCAGCGCGGCGCAGCCCGACACCGCGAGCGTCGCTTCTGTGCGCTGGTCGATGATCTCGAGTTGCAGCTCGGCCTCGGCGGCGACGCGATTGACGAAGTCCGATCCGTTGACTGCGGCGCGGCAGGCTTCCGTCGTCACCAGCCGGGCGCGGGTGACGTTGCGATGGGCCATCTTGCCGCGGCAGATCTTCAGGGCTTCGACGGCCCTGTCCATCGCCGCGTCGCAGAGCCGGCTGCTTGCCGCGAGACCCTCGCCCAGCCGGACGATTCGCGAAAACGCATCCACGACGCGAAAGCCGTGCTGCGCCGGCCGCGCGATCAGCAGCCGGCAATTGTTGGTGCCGAGATCGAGCGCGGCATAGGTCGTCGGTGGCGCACGTGGGACATGGGCCAGCGCGGCATCGATGGCCGAAATGGGACTGTTTAGGGGTGCGTTCGTCGGCACAGCCTTGTGCGCCGCGCCGCCCGGGTCAGGGTCGGCACCGTGAAACTGCGGAAGCGCTAACTCCGCGACATCCCGCTCCTGCCGGTCCTCGACCGTCACTCTGCCCGTTCCTCTGGCCTGCCGCATCTGCCTCGGGACAGCATCGACCCTGGGCGCTGCGGCCGAGCCGGGCGAAATAGCCCGGCTGCCTCTTTGGAACCAAGCGTAACAACAGCGGGACTGCGGTGCCAAGCGGAACCTTGGGCCACAGGCCCATCGGTGGTGGAGGCCTTGCCCCGGGGCGCGGGGTTGCGCCATCGTCCCGGTACGATGGCCGCCCAGCGCGCCGTGATTCAGATACAGGAGGGCCGCATGGCCGCCGCACGCCATATCCTTGCGATCGATCAGGGCACGACCTCCTCGCGCGCCATCGTGTTCGATTCGAGCCTTACTCCCGTCGCCAGCGCCCAGCGCGAATTCGCGCAGCACTTTCCCGCGTCCGGCTGGGTCGAGCATGAGCCCGAGGACATCTGGGACAGCGTGCTGGTCACCTGTCGCGAGGCGATCGCCAAGGCCGGGCTCGGTGCGGCCGACATCGCCGCCATCGGCATCACCAACCAGCGCGAGACCACGCTGGTCTGGGACCGCAAGAGCGGCCGCGCCATCCACCGCGCCATCGTCTGGCAGGACCGGCGCACCGCGCCCCGTTGCGCCGAGCTCGTCGCGGCCGGCCACGAGGCGCTGGTGGCGGCCCGCACGGGCCTGCGCATCGACCCTTATTTCTCCGCCACCAAGATCGCCTGGATGCTCGACAACGTGCCGGGCGCGAGGCGCAGGGCGGAGGCTGGAGAACTCGCCTTCGGCACGATCGACAGCTTCCTGCTCTGGCGGCTGACCGGCGGGGTGGTGCATGCCACCGACGCGACCAATGCCTCGCGCAGCATGATCTTCGACATCCATCGCGGCGTCTGGGACGAGGAGTTGCTCGCGCTGTTCGATATTCCCGCCGCGCTCCTCCCCGAGGTGAAGGATTGCGCCGCGCTCTTCGGCGAGACCGACCCCGAGCTGTTCGGCGCGGCCATCCCCGTACGCGGCATCGCCGGCGACCAGCAGGCGGCGACGATCGGCCAGGCCTGCTTTGCGCCCGGCATGGTCAAATCGACCTATGGCACCGGCTGCTTTGCCCTGCTCAACACCGGGGAGACGCCGGTCGCCTCGAAACACCGGCTGCTCAGCACCATCGCCTACCAGCTCGACGGCCAGCGGACCTATGCGCTGGAGGGCTCGATCTTCATTGCGGGCGCCGCCGTGCAATGGCTGCGCGACGGGCTCGGCATCATCGAGGATGCCAGCGAGACGGGAGCGCTGGCCCGCGCCGCCGATCCGGCGCAGGAGGTCTATCTGGTGCCGGCCTTCGTGGGGCTGGGCGCGCCGCATTGGGATGCCAAGGCGCGCGGTGCCATGTTCGGCCTCACCCGCAACAGCGGGCCGCGCGAATTCGCCAGGGCCGCGCTGGAGAGCGTCTGCTACCAGACGCTCGACCTGATCGAGGCGATGCATGCCGACTGGCCGCAGGGAGGCGAGAGCGCCGGGCAGGGCGCCCGTTCCGTGCTGCGCGTCGATGGCGGCATGGCGGCCTCCGACTGGACGATGCAGCGCCTCGCCGACCTGCTCGACCTTCCGGTCGACCGGCCGAGTCTGCACGAGACGACGGCGCTGGGCGCGGCCTATCTCGCGGGGCTCGACGCCGGGCTCCTGCCCGAGCCGGACCGCTTCGCCGATCTCTGGCGGCTGGAGCGTCGCTTCACCCCGGGCATGGCGGCGAGCGAACGCCACCGCAAGATCGATGGCTGGCGCGACAGTGTGCGCCGGACGCTGAGCGTCGCCTGAGACCGACACCCGTCCGACGCCGTTGCGGGAACGCCGCGCTCCCATGGCTTGCGTCGGTTTCTCCGATCCATGGCGTTTGGGACCATTCTGGGGCTTGCCATTTGGCGAAGCTTTGATTAGACCCCCGGCTCACCAAGGCGAGCGCAGCCACCGCGCCCCTCGCCATTGGGGGATCGTCTAACGGTAGGACCCCAGACTCTGACTCTGGTTGTCTAGGTTCGAATCCTAGTCCCCCAGCCACTTGTATGAGTGGCTATCTTCCCACTTTTCCAAAGATTTCTGTTCGGCTGCGGACGTATGTGCCGTCTGAGGCCATGGCCTGCGCATTTGCGTGGGTTCCGCGGACGGTTGGCAGGAAACCGGCCCGTCTCTCGACAAAAGCTTGCTCTATCTGGATTAAGGGGTGGCGGATTCGTCGTCCGCCCTTTGCAAGGCGCCATGTTCCGTTTCATTCACTCCTCGGACCTGCATATCGGCAAGCGCTTCGGCTCGATGCCCGACGAACTGCGCGGCCGGTTGCGCGAGGCGCGCCACACGGTTCTCGACCGGC
>QBLV01000045.1:0-12911 GCA_003241815.1 Hyphomicrobiales bacterium
TCGTTGCCGGGAGGCGCGGTCACTTCGAGATAGCAGCCGATTCCGCGGCCCCGCAGCTTGCCCGCCTTCCGGCTGTCGCGCAGGCGCGTCTTGTAGCCGCCCCAGTCGGCCGCCTCGAGGGCGTGGTCGAGCAGGGCCGGGAAGTCGCCGCTGTCATAGACGGTCCCGACGGGGGTCGCCCAGGGCAGCGCCTGCGGTGCGACCAGGTTGCGCCGCCGCAGGGCGGCCTTGTCGATCCCCATCTCCGTGGCGGCGGTGTCGATCACCCGCTCCATGAAGTAGTTGCCCTCCGGTCGCCCGGCGCCCCGATAGGCGCTGATCGGCGCGGTGTTGGTGACGACGCATTTCGTCTGCACCTCCACGAGCGGCGTGCGGTACATGCCGATGCTGTTCTTGCCGATGTTCAGCGTGGCCATCATCGGCCCGATGGCGGTCAGATAGCCGCCCATATTGCCGATGCCGCTGAAGCGCGTCGCCAGGAAGGTGCCGCGCGCGTCCAGGGCGAGCTCGGCGTCGAACACCATGTCACGGCCATGATGATCCGAAACGAAGCTCTCGGAGCGCTGGTCGGTCCATTTCACCGGCTTTTTCAGGAGGCGGGCCGCGTGCAGCAGAACGACATATTCCGGAAAGACCGAGGCCTTCATGCCGAAAGAGCCCCCGACATGGCCGGTGACCAGCCGCATCCGGTCCGGCGCGATGCCCATCGCCGTCGCCAGGGCGTTGCGCATGCCGAAAGCGCCCTGGCTCGCGGCGTGGAGCGTATGGCGACCGGTCTTGCGATCGTAGCTGGCGATGGCGGCCCGCGGTTCGATCGGGTTCACCACGATGCGGTTGTTGACGATGCGCAGCTTGGTGACATGGGCGGCGCCGGCAAACGCGGCCGCGACCTTCTCTGAATCCCCGAAATGGTAGTCGAGGATGAGGTTGCCCGGGACGTCGTCATAGAGCTGCGGCGCACCGGGCGCGAGAGCATCCTCGCCCGCCGTGACGGCCGGGAGGACATCGATGTCGAGCGCGACGGCCTCGGCGGCATCGCGCGCCTGAACAGCGGTGCGGGCCACGACCATCGCCACGGGATCGCCGACGAAACGGACCTTGTCGGTGGCCAGCGCCTTGCGGACCGGCCGCCTGATCGGCGTGCCGTCGCGGTTGGGCAGCTCGATCTGACATTTCAGCGGCTCATAGCCATGGCCCTCGAGATCGAGCCCGGTGTAGATCGCCACCACGCCCTTCATGGCCATCGCGCCCGACAGATCGATGCCGCGGATGACGCCATGCGCATGCGGGCTGCGGACGAAGGCCGCATAGAGCTGGCCCTCCAGCGACAGGTCGTCGGTATAGCGGCCTTCGCCTCTCAGCAGAACCGGGTCCTCGTTGCGGGGGACCGACTGGCCCACCCCGAACGTCATCGTGGACAGATCTTCTGATGACGGGCGCATGGTCATGACGAGGTACCGGGATGGAAGTCGGGAGCGGCCGGAAGGCCGTGCGGACCACCATCGCCCAAAACGGCAGGGCCCGTTTTGCAATTGCAGCATAGGCGCTACCCAGTGGCACTGGAGCCATGAGCGGGCCGTGTGCCGACCGACAGCCGACCGATATAGCGCCGTTGATCGCGCGCCTGCGGAGGGGATAGGCCAGGAACGAAGCACTGGCGCAGTCAGGCGCGTCGATCAGCGGGTGCGGTTCTTCGACGCCCCGCAGCCCCGGGTGCGCCGGGTCAAGCGGGACGACGTTGCGGCTTCAGCGACAGAAAGGCTGCGGCCTCGACGTCAGCTTGCCACCTTCAGGCCCTTGCGGGCCTCGGCCGCGCTCGTCTCGCAACGGCTCTTGGCCGCCTCCATGTCGAGGCTGACCATGAAGTCCGAGATGCGCGGGGCAATTTCGGAGCGGAAGCGCGAGCCGTTGAAGACGCCGTAATGGCCAACGCCCTTCTGCATGTAATGCACCCGCCTGTCGTCGGGGATGTTGACGCAGAGATCATGGGCGGCCTGCGTCTGGCCGACGCCGGAGATGTCGTCCTTCTCGCCCTCGACCGTCATCAGCGCGACGCGGCGGATGACCGTGCAATCGACGGGCTTGTCGCGATGCATCATCGTGCCCTTCGGCAGGCTGTGCTCGATGAAGACGGTCTCGACCGTCTGGAGATAGAACTCGGCGGTCAGGTCCATCACCGCCATGTATTCGTCGTAGAAGTCGCGGTGCTTCTCGGCGGAATCGCCGTCGCCCTGGACGAGATAGTTGAACATGTCGTGATGGGCCGTGACATGGCGGTCGAGGTTCATTGCCATGAAGCCCGAGAGCTGCAGGAAGCCGGGATAAACCTTCCGGAAAGCGCCCAGCAACGGGAAGGGCACGCTGGTCAGGCAATTGTCGCGAAACCAGTTGATGCCGCGGTCCATGGCGAGCTTGTTGACCGCGGTCGGGGAGCGTCGGGTATCGATCGGCCCGCCCATCAGGGTCATCGAACGCGGTGCGCAGGGATCGGCTTCCGCCTCCATGCGGGCGACGGCAGCGAGCACGGGCACGGCCGGCTGGCAGACGGCCATGACGTGCGTCTCTGGGCCCAGCATCTGCAACATGGCGATGACGTAGTCGATATAGTCGTCGAGATCGAACCGCCCGGCCGCGAGCGGCACCTGGCGGGCATCGGTCCAGTCGGTGATGTAGACGTCATGGCCGGGCAAAAAGGCCTCGACTGTGCCGCGCAGCAGCGTGGCGTAATGGCCCGACATCGGCGCGACCAGCAGCACCTTGGGCTGCGGCTTGCGGCGGCCCTCGATCTTCCGGTCGAAATAGACCAGCCGGCCGAACGGACGCTCCCAGACGACGCGCTCTTCGACCGCCGTCTTGACGCCGTTGATGGTCGTCTCGGCAAGGCCGAAGGCCGGCTTGCCGTAGCGCCGCGTCGAGCGCTCGAACATTTCGCAGGAAGCGGCGATCGTGCGGCCCAATGGCGTGTAGGTCAGCGGATTGGCCGGGTTCATGAACGCCAGATGCATCGCATCCGACAGGCCCCTTGCGGGGTTGAGCATCATGTGAACCGCCTCAAAGGCATGGTACGCGTACGACATGGCAGCCCCGTTCATGCGGCGTTTGAGTCCGTCCGGCGCCGCACCATTCGATGCCGCGCCGCAGCAGCAACGCACCGTATGCCTAATTTGTTCTCATTCAACCCTGCAAAAGGCTAAGAATTCACTCCACCGCCGATTTGTCACAGATCATGACCCTGCCGGAGTGTTGCGAATGCTGCCCGTCGCGCCCAGATGCCGCCCAGGAATCCTGGCGATGAGTCTTGGCCACTCATGACCTTCCCGGATGTCTCGGCACCGGTGTTCGGCCGCGCCAACCGCCATCTGCGGCTCGATACGCTGGTGCGGCTGCGCTGGCTCGCCATCGCCGGCCAGAGTCTGGCGGTCGCGGGGGTGCATTTCGGACTCGGCTTTCCGCTACCCTTCGGCTGGTGTTTCACCGCCATCGCCGTCTCGTCCTGGCTGAACATTGCGCTGCGCATCCGCTTTCCGCTCAGTCACAGGCTGCATGCCGGTCCCGCGACGGCGCTGCTCGCCTTCGACATCATCCAGCTCGCCGTCCTGCTCTATTTGACGGGGGGGCTGCAGAATCCGTTCTCGATCCTGTTCCTGGCGCCAGTGATGATCTCGGCCACGGCCTTGCCGCCGCAGCGGACGCTGGTGCTGGGCGTGCTGGCCATCGCGCTGGCGACACTGGTCAGCGTTTTCCACCTGCCGCTGCCCTGGGCGGGCCCCGACCGGCCGGTATTGCCGCTGTATTACCAGCTTGGCAGTTGGGCCGCACTCGTTCTCGGCCTGGGCTTCACCGGCATCTATGCCTGGCGTGTCGCCAAGGAGGCTCGCGACCTCTCGGACGCGCTTGCCGCCACCGAACTCGTGCTGGCGCGCGAGCAGCATCTCTCGCAGCTCGATGGGCTGGCTGCCGCGGCGGCCCATGAACTCGGCACGCCGCTCGCCACGATTGCGCTCGTCGCGCGCGAGTTGTCGCGGCTCGCGCCGGCCGAGGGCGAGATGGCCGACGACATCACCCTGCTGCGCGAGCAGGTCGAGCGCTGCCGTGGGATCCTAGGCAAGCTCGCCTCATTGCAGGACGACGATGCCGGCCCGCTCGACCAGCTCTCCTTGCGCCTTCTGATCGAGGAGGCGGCCGGCCCCCAGCGCCCCTTTGGCGTCCCCTTCGAGATCGTGATGAACGGCGAGACGCCCGAGCCGGTCTGCCGGCGCAACCCCGGTATGATCTACGGCCTCGGCAATATCGTAGACAACGCAGTGGATTTCGCCCGATCGACGGTCGCGATCACCGCGCAATGGAATGCAAGCCATGTCACGCTCACGATCGCCGATGACGGACCGGGCTTTCCCCCCGATGTGCTTTTGCGCGCGGGCGACCCCTATCTCACCCATGGCACCAATGAGAGCCGCGCCGGCGGTGGGCTTGGCCTGGGGCTTTTCATCGCCAAGACACTGCTCGAGCGCGGCGGTGCGCTGATGGAGTTCTCGAACCTGCCCGCCCTGGCCAGCGGCGCCTCGGTCAGGCTCACCTGGCCGCGCGAACTCTTCGAGGCCGATCTGCCCAAGCCCGGGCCTGTAAACCCGGAACCAATGATACCAGATGGGGTTAGCTGATGAATGTGGATCCCGGATGCGTCGCGGCGGCAGCCGCGCTAGAGGTCTTCCGGGCAAAGCCCGGCGGGAGGAGAGCATGATGCAGGACACGTTGATCGAAACCGCCCCCACAATTCCCGCGACGGACATGTCGCTGTTGCTGGTGGACGACGACAAGCCGTTCCTGACCCGCCTTGCCCGCGCCATGGAAAGCCGCGGCTACTCCGTGCGCATGGCCGAGAGTGTCAGCGCCGGAATCGCGGCGGTGGACGAGTCCGCGCCGGCCTTCGCCGTGATCGATTTGCGCCTCGGCGACGGCAACGGCCTCGACGTCATCGCGAGATTGAAGGAGCGCCGCCCCGATGCGCGTGGCATCGTCCTCACCGGCTATGGCAACATCGCCACCGCCGTCAGCGCGGTGAAGCTCGGCGCCTTCGATTTCCTCGCAAAGCCGGCCGATGCCGACGAAATCCACGCCGCGCTGGCGGCGGCCCGCGATTCGAGGCCGCTGCCACCCGAAAACCCGATGTCGGCCGATCGGGTGCGCTGGGAGCATATTCAGCGCGTCTATGAGCTTTGCACCCGCAACGTCTCCGAGACGGCCCGCCGGCTGGGTATGCACCGCCGAACTTTACAGCGCATCCTCGCCAAGCGCGCACCGAGGTGATCAGACCGGCTGCGGATTGATCTGCCGGAAGCTGCCTTCGCGTAAGGAGGGCATCGATGTGCGTGACCCTTCCACAGGGGTCACGCCTGGAAGCCGGGATCCTCGATCAGCCCCAGCCGGCCCGCTGCGAGCCTGGCGAAGGCGATCGTCAGGGCCTTGCGCCGCGCCGGGGCGAGGGCGTGCCGGGGAGCCTCGCGGATCAGCGCGCCGCCATAGGCGTCGGCGACGATCAGCCCGACATCCTCGGGCAGAATGTCCTCCGGGAATTCGGGCGCGACGGCAAAGAGGAAGCCGTCGCAATAGTCGCGATAATCGGGCCATTTGCCATCGACGCGATAGTCCTCGATCCCCGACTTGACCTCGACCACCAGCAATTCACCCGACGGCGAGAGCGCGACGATGTCGCCGCGCCGGCCATTGGCGAAGGTCATTTCCTTGACCACCGCATAGCCGCGCTCGCGCAGGTGCCGACCGGCGCCACGGCAGACGGCACGGGTGATATCGGGCCGCGTTGGCGGCGGATTGAGCACGGAATCGACGACGGACATGGAGCATGTTCTCTCTTTGTGCCGATCGACGCAAGAGATCAGCGTCGAAAACAGGCTCCCGCTTTTCGGCGGCATGCTCTACGGAGTCCTCATTCTCGCTCTGGTATACGTCAGCTTGCAAACCGCTCTCGCCCCCCTCCTGATCCTGCTTTCGGCCGCCGCCATCTCGGCACTGCTCTGCGTGCTGCTGCGGCCGCTGCTGGTGCGCTATGCGCTGGCGCGGCCCAATGCACGGTCGAGCCATCGCGTGCCGACCCCACAGGGTGGCGGCATCGCCGTGCTCGCCGGTGCCTTCCTCGCGATCGGGTTGGTTTTACAAGGCCTGCCGCCTCTGCCGGGCGCCGACAGTCTCGCCTTCGTCGTGACGGTGAGCGTCGTGCTGGCCGTGGTGGGCGCATGGGACGATATCCGCCCGCTCTCGGCGGGCTTGCGGCTTTGCCTGCAGGCGCTCTGCGTCGCGGTGGTCATCGTCTACGCGGCCCCCAATGTCCGGCTGTTTCCGGAGTTGATGCCGCTCGCCGTCGAGCGCTGCCTGGCGCTGCTCGCCGGCATGTGGTTCGTCAACCTGACCAACTTCATGGACGGGATCGACTGGATCACCATCGCGGGCATCGTGCCCCTGGCCGGCGCACTGGCGCTGGCCGGCGCTACAGGGCTGATCGATCCCGCCAGCGGCCTTCTGGCGGCGGCGCTGTGTGGCGGGCTGCTGGGCTTCGCGCCCTTCAACAAGCCGACTGCGCGGCTGTTCCTCGGCGATGTCGGCTCGCTGCCGATCGGGCTTTTGAGCGCCTATCTGCTCTACCGGCTGGCGGGTACGGGCGCGCTCGCGGCGGCGCTGATCCTGCCGCTCTACCATGTCGCTGACGCCACGATCACGTTGCTGCGCCGGCTTCTGCGTCGCGAGAAAATCTGGGAGGCGCATCGCTCGCATTTTTACCAGCAGGCGACGACGAACGGGCACGGCGTCCTGAGCGTGGTCACGCTGGTCTCTCTGCTCAATTGCGCTCTGGTCGGGCTGGCGACGCTGAGCATCCTGATGCCGGCGACGATGGTGCAGCTTGCCTGTATCGCCGCCGCCATCGCCCTGACCGCGCTGGTCCTGCGGCGCTTCTCGCGACAGGCCCCGGCCTCGTGAACGGCGAGCGCGTCCTCGTCACCGGCGCCGGCGGCTTCATCGGCCCCCATGTCGTCAATGCGCTCAAGGCAGCCGGTTATCGCATTCGCGTCACGCAAAGGACGGCCGGCCCGGCGCCCGATGGAACAGAGGCCGTCGTCACCGGCGATCTCGCATCTCCCATCGACTGGAGCCCGGCGCTGGACGGTGTCCGGCATGTCGTCCACCTCGCGGGCCTCGCCCATGCCGGCCCCGGCCTCGACGAGGCGCTCTATCGGCGCATCAATGCGGACGCGACGCTGGAATTGGCTAAAGCCGCCTACCGCGCCGGCGTCGCGCGCTTCGTCCACATATCCTCGATCAAGGCCCAAAGCGGCGCCTTCGACGGGCCGCCGCTGCGCGAGAGCGACCCGCCCGTGCCCGACGACGCCTATGGTCGCTCCAAGCTGGCGGCGGAACAGGGTCTCGCACGCCTCAATCTCGACTGGGTCTCGCTGCGCCCCGTGCTGGTCTATGGACCGGGCGTGAAAGCCAATATGGCGGCGCTGCTCAAGCTGGCGCGACTGCCCGTGCCGCTGCCGCTCGGCGCGCTGACGGCGCCCCGCTCGCTGCTGGCGGTCGGAAATCTGGCCGATGCCGTGCTGTTTTCGCTGGCTCCAAGCTGCCCGATGCGGCGAGCCTTCATCCTCGCGGACCCCGAACCGATCAGCGTGGCCGCCATCCTGATCGCGTTGCGGGCGGGGCTTGGCCGAGGGCCGGGCCTGATCGCGGTGCCGGCTGGGTTGCTGCGGGCGGCGGCACGCCTCGCGCGGCGCGAGGATGCCTTCGTCAAGCTGAGCGGCAGCCTCGTGGCGGTGCCCGAGGGGCTGCTCAGGGCAGGCTGGCGGCCGCTGGTCGAGACGAAGGCTGCGCTGGTGCGGCTGGCGGCGTCTTCTGACGCAGGCTGAAATCGGGGATTGCCTCGTCGAGCACGGCGTCGGCCGCGGCGCGATGGTCGGCCTTCAGCGCCGCCTCCAGCCGTGCGAGCCAGGCTTGAAGCCGCGCCCGGTTGGCGAAGACGGGCTTGGCCGCCATGACGCCGTCGAGACCGGTTTCGGCCATGGGCTCGTCGCGTGCGAACAGGATCTCGTTCAGGCGCTCGCCCGGCCGCACGCCGGTGACGGCGATCTCGATATCCTCACCGGGCTCGAAGCCGGCAAGCCTGATCATGCGCTCCGCCAGGTCCATGATCCTGACCGGCTGGCCCATCTTGAGGACGTAGACGGCGGCCCGCTCGGCTTCCGGCCCGTCCGAGCGCGCATGCGAAGCCGCCGTCAGGACGAGATCACAAGCCTCGCGGATCGTCATGAAGTAGCGGATCATGTCCGGGCTGGTCACCGTCAGCGGCCCGCCGCGGGCGATCTGCGCCTTGAACTTCGGCACCACCGAGCCGACCGAGCCCAGCACATTGCCGAAGCGCACAGCCACCAGCCGCATGCCGGCGGCAGCCGCGACGAATTCCGCGTCGCGCGATTGGGCATACATTTCCGCGAAGCGCTTGGTCGCGCCCAGCATCGAGACCGGCTCGATCGCCTTGTCGGTCGAGATCAGCACGAAGGTCTTGGCGTTGGCGGCAATAGCCGCATCGGTGACGTTGACCGATCCGAAGATGTTGGTCTTAACGCCCTCGCTCCAGTCGGCCTCGAGATAGGGCACATGCTTGAGCGCGGCGGCATGGATGACGATGTCGGGTGCGAACGCTGTGAACAGCGGCGTGATCCGGGCCCGGTCGCGCACATCGGCCAGCGCGCCCGAGACGATTGTCTCATGCTCCTGGGCGATGAGCTGCTCCGTGACCTGGAACAGGGCGGGTTCCGAGCTCTCGACGATCAGCAACTCGGCGGCACCGAAGGTGGCGCAGCGCAGGCAGATTTCGGAGCCGATCGAGCCGCCGCCGCCGGTGACGATGACGCGCTTGCCCTTCAGGAAGGCGCCGAGCCGGTCGCGGTCGATCCGGACGGTCGAGCGCACCAGCAGGTCCTCGATCTCGAGCGGAGCCAGTTCCGTATCGCGCACACCTTCGCCGAGCGTCTCGATCCGCGAGATCGGCAAAGCGAGTTTGCGCGTGCGGGCGAGCCATTTGTCCGGCTCGGCGTCAGGCAGGAGCGCGCTGGGCGTCGCGACGATGCGGCGGAAGCCTTCGCCTCGCTCGGCGGCATCGCCCGCAACGCGCTCGATGTCGGAGAGCAGGCCGAGCACAGGCACGCCCCGGATCGACTGGCCGAGATCGTCGCTGCGCGGCGACAGGATGCCGGCGGGCCGGAGCTTGCGCATCGTGCCGGCCTCCATGGCGCGGATCACCATCTCGACCTCGAAGCCGCGCCCGAGCAGCAGCGCCGGAAGAGACGCCTCGCGCGCCGCATTGCGGCGGGTGCGGGAGAACTTGAAATAGCGATAGGCGAGGCGCGGTCCGCCGAGCAGCGAAATCTGCACCATCCAGTAGAGCGCGATGGTGATTTTGCCGAAATAGAAGGCGCCGTAGAAATTCGGCGCGACGAGCACGTAATCGACGACCAGCAGCGTCAGCGTCAGGACAGACACCGCCTTGACGATGTTCGACAGGTCCGGCAGCGAGGCGAAGCGCCATTTCGACCGGTAGAGCGAGAAGAACCAGTAAACCAGCCCGGCATAGGCGACGAAGAACGGCAGGAAGCGCGGCAGATAGCGCAAATGCTCCTCGAGCTGCCACCCCTCGAAACGGATGACGAAGACGAGCCAGATCGCGAGCGCCGTGACCACGAGATCGTGGAGGACGACGGCAAGTTTCTTGACGCTCTGCTTGGGGAGATGGGCCATGACAGGCGGGGTATCCCGCTCCCTCGGCGGCTTGTCAACGCGGCTCGCCAGGCGGCTCTTGTGGGGCGCGTCCGTCAGCCGCCGGCTTTCGGTTGCTCCAGCGCCGCCATGATGAAGGCGATCATGTCTTCGGCGGATGGGCCGGGAATGCGCTCGCATTGGGCCATCAGCAGGGGATGCTGGAAGCGCAACATCGCCGTGCGGATGCATTGCGTGGCCGCGATCGGATCGACGGCGCGGAATTCGCCACTGGCGACGCCCTCGGCGACGACGCCGCAGAGCAACGCGTCGAAGCGTTGGATATGCCCCAGAATGGCGTCCCAGCTCTCCTCCATCGCCGCGCAGACCATTTCCTGCATGCGGTGCTGATCGGCAAAGCGCGCCTGGTTGATCCGGTGCGCGGTGAGCAGCATGTCGCGCAGGCGGCTCACCGCGGAACGCGGCTCAGCCATGATCAGCGACAGGGATTCCTCGAGTTCCCCTTTGAAGCGGGCTAGCACCGCCTCGTTGATCGATTTCTTCGAATCGAAGAAGCGATAGACGTTGGCCGGGCTCATCCGCAGCGACTTGGCGATGTCGGCCACGGTCGTCTTCTGGTAGCCGATGTCGCGGAAGAAGCGCTCGGCCGTATCGACGATGTTCTGCCTCGTATCGTGCTCGGGAAGACTCACAGCGTTTTGCCTGTCGTGTTGTATCGGAGGCTGTCGGCGGGAATTGATCGCTATGACGAATTTTGTCATTCGTCAACATTCTGGCGAATAACGTCTTTCGATACGATATCCTGCCAGATGCCGTCATGCATTGATCTGGATAAAGCAGCCGGTCGCACCGGCCCTGCACCATCGCAACGCGTCTCGGCGCAACGGGGTTCCGCCGGCGCAGCTGCGGACTAGCCCCGCGCAGCGCGGGTCGCGGCCAGGCCCAGGATGGCCTCGATATCGAGATGGCGCGCGAGATGCGCCGCGAGCCGGTCCAGAGTCGCCTCGACGTCGTTGTCATAAGACAGCATCGACGGCAGTCGGACTCCCGACACCGCGGCAAGGCAGGCGGCACGAACCGCGTCCGACGCGAAGACGCCATGCAAATAACTGCCCAGCACGCGTCCGTCGGGACTGGCCGCTCCTTCCGCCCGGTCGCCGACACGGAACGGCGCGCGGACCAGATCGCGCCCTTCCGTTCGTCCGAGATGGATCTCATAGGCGCGGCCCGTCGATGCGCTGGAGACATGGAGAAAATCGACCTCGCGCACCGTCTTGGTGCCCTCCAGCACGGTCTCGACGTCGAGCAGGCCGAGGCCCGTCGCCTCGCCGGCCGGGCCCTCCAGGCCGAGCGGGTCCCGCACCACGCGGCCGAGCATCTGGTAGCCGCCGCAGAGGCCGAGAATGTGTCCGCCGCGCCGGCGATGGGCCAGGATGTCGATGTCCCAGCCTTCCGCCCGCAGGGCTGCAAGGTCTCGCAGCGTCGTCTTCGAACCCGGCAGGATGACGAGGTCGGCATTGCCGGGCAGGGCCTGTCCGCGTGGTACCAGAACGAGATCGATCGCCGGTTCGAGCTTCAGCGGATCGAGGTCGTCGAAATTCGCGATGCCAGGCAGGATCGGGACGGCGATCTTCAGCCGCGCGCCGGGCTTGGCGGCGAGCTGGCGCAGATCGAGCCCGTCCTCGGCCGGAAGGCGGGAGGCGTCCCTGAACCAGGGCACGACACCGAGGCAGGGCCAAGCTGTCGCCTGTCGGATGGTCTCGATCCCGTCGGCAAACAGAGCCACCTCGCCCCGAAAACGGTTGACGGCGAAAGCGCGGATCATGGCCCGGTCGTCCGCATCGAGCACGGCATGTGTGCCGACGAGGCTGGCGATGACGCCGCCCCGGTCGATGTCGCCGATGAGGATCGCCGGCACATCCGCCGCCCGGGCGAAGCCGAGATTGGCGATGTCGCGGGCGCGCAGATTGGTTTCGGCCGGCGAACCCGCGCCCTCGACGATGACGAGATCTGCGCCTGTGCAAAGGCGCTCGAAACTCTCCAGCACCTTGGGCAGGAAGTCCCCGCGTCGCGCGAAATCGCCAGAGGCGAGATGGCCGGCGACCTGGCCCTGCAGGATGACCTGGCTGCCGGACTCGCTCTCAGGTTTCAGCAGCACCGGGTTCATGTCGACATGGGGGGCCACGCGAGCGGCGCGCGCCTGCAGCGCCTGCGCCCGGCCGATCTCGCCCGCTGATGTGGCAGCGGCGTTGTTCGACATGTTCTGCGGCTTGAACGGCCTGACCTTCAGCCCGCGATCGGCGAAGAGCCGGCACAGACCTGCGACGATCAGCGACTTGCCGACATTCGAGCCGGTGCCGAGGATCATGATGGCGGGAATGCGCGGCTCGACCATGCGCCTGCTTATGCGCCAAGTCTCACACGGGCAACCGGCCTGACGACAGGAAGGGAGGGTCGCCGGTTCACGCCAATTCCCGCTACGCCAAAGGGGCGAAGTCGCAACGGGCGCCCGTCGTGAACCGGCTTCACGCAATAAACACTGACCACTGATGAATGTCAACAATCATCAGTTCGTATTTTTGGCGCTGCCGGCCTGCGTGTTCAGGTCGACTGAACGGCGTGCGTCCCCGGCGGGCCCATGCTAAAGGCCCGTCCAGTTTTCTTGGCCCGCAGGCGATCGACCGCGATGAATCCGATCTTTTCAGCCCTCCCGACCAGTGTCTTCGAGGTCATGTCGCAACTGGCCCGCGAGACCGGCGCGGTCAATCTGGGGCAGGGCTTTCCCGATGAGCCCGGCCCGCTCGACGTCCGTCAGAAGGCCGCCGACGCCGTCGTGAATGGCTGGAACCAGTATCCGCCGATGATGGGCCTGCCGGAACTGCGCCAGGCCACGGCGACGCATTACAAGCGTTGGCAAGGGCTCGACCTCGACCCCGACAACGAGATCATGGTGACATCGGGCGCCACCGAGGCGATCGCGGGTGCGCTGATGGCGCTGATCTCACCGGGCGACGAGGTCGTGCTGTTCGAGCCGATGTATGACGCCTATGTCCCGCTGGTGCGCCGGGCCGGCGGCATCCCGAAATTCGTGACGCTGACGCCGCCGCATTTCGGGTTGAGCGAGGAAG
>QBLV01000045.1:12921-22649 GCA_003241815.1 Hyphomicrobiales bacterium
CGCTGGCCAAGGCCTTCTCACCGAAAACGAAGGCCGTGCTGTTCAACAATCCGCTGAACCCGACGGCGACGATCTTCAGCCAGACCGATCTCGATCTGCTCGCCGACTTTTGCATCCGCCATGATACGGTCGCGATCTGCGACGAGGTCTGGGAGCATGTCGTTTTCGACGGCCACCGGCATGTGCCCGTCATGAGCCGGCCGGGCATGCGCGAGCGCACGATCAAGATCTCGTCCGCCGGCAAGATCTTCTCGCTGACCGGCTGGAAGGTCGGGCTGGTAATGGCGGCGCCTGCGCTGATGAAGGTGCTCGCCAAGGCGCATCAGTACATCACCTTCACCACCCCGCCGAACCTGCAGGCGGCGGTCGCCTATGGTCTCGGCAAGGAGGATAGCTATTTCGAGGGCATGCGGGCTGATTTCCAGCGCTCGCGCGACCGTTTCACCGAGGGGCTCACAGGGCTCGGCTACAACGTGCTGCCCAGCATAGGGACCTATTTCCTCAATGTGGATATCGCTGCGCTTGGCGAAAGCGACGACGTCGATTTCTGCAGGCGGCTGGTGGTGGAGAACGGCGTCGCGGCAATCCCGGTCAGCGCCTTTTACGACAAGGCTGCGGTCAGGACGGTCGTGCGCTTCTGCTTCGCCAAGCGTGACGCGACGCTGGACGCGGCGCTGGAACGGCTGGCCGGCAGGCGAAAGACCAGTTCGGCAGCCTGATTCAGGCCTTGGTCTTGACCTTGGCCATGGCCATGGCCTCGATCACGCCGCCGGCGACGACGAGCTTCTTTTGCAGCGTGGCGGCGTCGGCACCATGGCCCGCCTCGCGCATGGCCTCGACAGCTGTGGCGATCTGCATGAAGGCCTGCTGCGCCAGGGCGGGATCCTTGAGGCGCGCGGCGAGCTTCATCGAGGCCAGCCCTTGATTGGCCGAACTCTCTGCCCAGAGCCGTGGGTTCGTCTCGCGATGGCGCTCCTCGAGCGCAAAACCGAAGGCGGCGATCGCCTCCTCCAGCACGACAGGCTCGCTGTAGCGCTCGCCCATGGCGGCCAGCACGCCGCCCATCTGGTCCTGCAGCTCAGCCCAGCGCAGCGGCTCGCGGGCACGGTCGAGGGCCTGGGCAACCCTATTGAAGCCGTTGAACGCGCGTTCGAGCAGAGCGAGGTCTTTTCGGTGGCTGCCGAGCGCGGCGCGCGCGCGCGCGGTCAATTGCTCCGCTTCGAGCCAGCGCGCCTCGTCACTTTTGCGGTCCCAGACGGCCAGCGCCGTGG
This sequence comes from Hyphomicrobiales bacterium, assembly GCA_003241815.1. Taxonomy (GTDB): domain Bacteria; phylum Pseudomonadota; class Alphaproteobacteria; order Rhizobiales; family Beijerinckiaceae; genus Allobosea. The sequence goes on from QBLV01000045.1 coordinate 14,193, forward strand.
CGAGCGCCGCGATAGCGTCCTCCAGCAGGGTTTCGTCCTCGCGTGACTCGCCGAGCGAAACGGCAATGCGCGCGAAACGAACCTTCAGCGCGCGCCAGAGCGCCGGGGCCTGTTCGCGCTTGAGATCGTCCAGCGCGGCGAGATAGCATGCGGCAGCCTCGTCGAGCAGGGCTGCATCACCGGTCAGGGCGGAAAGTCCGGCCAATGCGAGACCCAGCCGCTCCTGAACGGCGGCCCAGGCCAGGGTATCCTCAAAATTATCGAGCCCGGCCAGCAGACTCCGGTAATGCGCGATCGCGGTCTCGTATCCCGCCGGATCGGCGAAATCCTCCCCGACCCGAGCAAGCGCATTTCCCTGGACCAGCGCCAGTTCCCGGCTGCGCGCGATATCGGCTGAACCGATGATCGCGGCCGCCTCAGCATAGCGCTGAGCGGCCTCGCGACAGGCCGTGGGGGTGAGTTCCAACATCGCCGTCGCGGCCCGGTCGGCGCGGGTTTCGCCCGCCGCGATGCGTTGCTCTTTCGGCATGGCGCCGAGATCGGTCATGCCGCCGAAGAAGCGAAGCTCGATCTGGGCGAGCGCCCGTTCGATGTCGCCAAATTGCCCGGCTTCGAGCGCACGAGCGGCGATGCTGCGCCGCTCGGTGACGGTGGCATCGTTCGAGGGCCGGGACAGACGACGGCGCAGCGCCTGAACCTCGCGCGCCTTGCGCGTCAATTGCTGTTCGAGCCTGGCGCGGTTGGGCGTGCTGCCGCTCTTGACGAGGCTTGCGACGATGGCCAGTAGCACCGGAAGCGGCACGTCATGCCGCTGCGCGATGCGCGCGATCATGGCGGAGATGTCATCCTGCGCCGTCACGGTGCCATCCCCTTTCTCCCATGATCGCGACATGATGAACCGATTCCGACTGCGACCCGCCGGAATCGGTCCGGAGTCACTTCGCAGCGATGACGGCGATCTCGACGGTGAACTGCGGCGCGGCGAGCTTGGCCTCGACCGTGGCGCGGCCCGGCGTCTGGCCAGCGACGACCCATGTGTCCCAGACGCCGTTCATCTCGGCGAAGGTGGACATGTCCGACAGCCAGATATTGACCATCAGCAGCTTGCTCTTGTCGGTGCCGGCCTCGGCCAGGAGCCCGTCGATGATGCCGAGAATCTCTGCGGTCTGCTCGGCGACGCTCTTGCCGGCCGCCTTGTCTGCGACCTGGCCGGCCAGATAGACGGTGTCGCCATGGACGACGGCCTTGGACATGCGGGGGCCGAGGGCGATGCGCTGAATGCTCATGATCAAATCTCCTGAAAGGGCGTTCGCTGGTAGCCTGTGCCGAAGGCTTGCGCAAATGCCAAACCACGCGTTCAGCGAATGCCCAGCCACGCGTTCAAGAATGTCGAGCGACGTTCAGGCGATGGCGGCCCAGCCCGCCCAAAGCACGGCATAGCGCGCGGCCTTGCCGATCAGGACCAGCAGCACGAAGCGCCCGAGCGGGTAGTTCAGCGTGCCCGCCACGAAGGTCAGCGGATCGCCGCCGATCGGCAGCCAGGCGAAGAGCAGCGAGGGCCAGCCAAAGCGGGAAAACCAGCGCTGCGCCTGGATGAGCCGATGGGGATCGGGGCGCAGCCGCAGGGGCAACCTCTCGACGCCATGCCTGGCGATCAGCCGCCCCAGCCACCAGTTCACCACCGAACCCGCCGTGTTGGCGAGGCAGGCGACCAAAAACAGCGCCAGCGGATCCACTCCGCGCGCGGCCAGCAGTCCCAGGAAGACGGCTTCCGACTGGGCTGGAAGCAGCGTCGCCGCGACGAAGGCGGCGCTCGCCATCCCAGCAAGCGACCAGAACGCCTCCATCAGGGCTTCGTCCCGGATGTCGGGAGCCGGTGGCCTGCGTGGAGCATGCGCTCTACAGCCGGCGCAGCGCGACCTGCTGGATGCGGTGGCTCGCGCCCTTGGTCAGGATCAGGCTGGCGCGCTGACGTGTGGGAAGGATGTTCTCCTGCAGATTGGGCAGGTTGATGCCGGTCCACAGGCCCTCCGCGATCGACAGCGCCTCGTCCTCCGCGATCTCGGCATATTTGCGGAAGAAAGAGCGCGGATCGCGGAAGGCCGTCTGGCGCAGCGTCATGAAGCGGTTGACGTACCAGCGATGCAGATCGTTCTCGTCGGCGTCGAGATAGACCGAGAAGTCGAAATAATCCGAGACGAAGGGGATGACCGTGCCGTCCCGGGGCATGCGGCTCGGCTGCAGGACGTTCAGGCCTTCCAGGATCAGGATGTCGGGCCGTTCGACCGTCACCGTCTCGCCCGGCACGACGTCGTAGACAAGGTGGGAATAGACCGGCGCCGTCACCTGCGGCTTTCCGGCCTTGATGTCGGAGAGGAAGCGCAGGATCGCCGAGCCATCATAGCTTTCGGGGAAGCCCTTGCGCTGCATCAGCCCGCGCCGCTCCAGTTCTGCATTGGGCAGAAGGAATCCGTCGGTGGTGACGAGCTCGACCTTGGGCGTGTTGGGCCAGCGCGAGAGCAGCGCCTTGAGCACGCGCGCCGTGGTCGATTTGCCGACGGCGACGGAACCCGCGACGCCGATGATGTAGGGAACCTTGACCTGCGCCTCCGCCATCAGGAAGCGCTGCGTCGCCTTGAACAGCCCCTGCGTCGCGGCGACATACAGCGAGAGCAGGCGCGACAGCGGCAGATAGATCGCAACGATCTCGTCGAGCGAGATCGGATCGTTGATCGATTGCAGCTTGGTCAGGTCGTCGACCGACAGCGTGAGCGGCGTATCGGCGCGCAAATGCGCCCACTCGTCGCGCGAGAAGGTGCGATAGGGCGATCCGAGATCGGGATCATGCGGTACGGGGATCACACGCTGGTCCATGATGCGACCCGTATTCCAGGCTTCGAGGTTCAACGCGGGACGAGCCTCGATCTCAACGGGGTCGTGCGGCCTTCTCCGCCAGTCCGGAGCGCACGGTACGGGCCTCAAGCTGGCGCAAGACGTCCTGCAATGCAACATTGCGCGACCTGAGCACGACCAAAAGATGATAGAGCACGTCCGCGCTCTCGGCGATCAGCTCGTCCCGGTCACCCTTCACCGCCGCGATGACGGCCTCGACCGCCTCCTCGCCGAACTTCTTGGCGCAGCGCTCGGGACCGGCGGCGACAAGCTTCGCCGTCCAGGATTCGTCCGGCGATGCGGCGGCGCGCTCAGCGATGCGGGCTTCGAGATCGGAGAGGGTGAAGGCGGTCATCAGGTCAATCCAACCGCATCGCCAGCCCGGCGGCGGCCATATGCGCCTTGGCCTGCGGGATCGTGTAGGTGCCGAAATGGAAGATCGAGGCGGCCAGCACCGCCGAGGCATGGCCTTCGCGCACGCCGTTGACGAGGTCGTCGAGATCACCGACGCCGCCCGAGGCGATGACTGGAACCGTCACGGCATCCGCGATGGCGCGCGTCAGCCCGAGATCGTAGCCTACTTTGGTGCCGTCGCGGTCCATCGAGGTCACCAGCAATTCGCCGGCACCGAGCGAAACGACCTCGCGGGCAAACGCCACGGCGTCCAGCCCCGTCGGGTTGCGTCCGCCATGGGTGAAGATTTCCCAGCGTCCGGGCGTCACCTGCTTGGCATCGATCGCCACCGTGATGCACTGCGCCCCGAATTTCTCGGCGGCCTCCCGGACGAATTGCCGGTTGGTCACGGCGGCCGTGTTGATCGAGACCTTGTCGGCGCCCGCCAGCAGAAGTCCCCGGATGTCCTCGATCTTGCGCACGCCGCCCCCGACCGTGAGTGGCATGAAGCAGGCCTCGGCCGTGCGGGTGACGACATCGAACAGGATGCCGCGATCCTCATGGCTCGCCGTGATATCGAGGAAGCAGAGCTCGTCGGCGCCGGCTGCGTCATAGGCCTTGGCGGCCTCGACCGGGTCGCCCGCGTCGACGAGATCGAGGAACTGCACGCCCTTGACGACCCGGCCGTCCTTGACGTCGAGGCAGGGGATGATGCGGGTTTTGAGCATGGCGTGGCCGGCTTTCGGGGCTGTTGAGCCAGCCTATGCCGGATTTCGCCCGGCTCGTCACCTTTGACGCGATGCGGTGAGCTCAGTAGCCGGCGGCGCGGCGCAAGAGGTCGAGCCCGACGATGGTCAGGATCGTCTTGATCGCCATGAGGAACCAGCGCTCGGGCAGGCTTTCCAGCAGCTTCGTTCCGAGCATCGTCCCGGCGAAGCCCGAGACGATCATCGCCGCGATCAGCGGCAGCCAGTCGGCAAAGGAAAAGCCCAGTGCTCCGAAAGCGAAAACCTTGAGCAGGTGCTGGATTGTCGTGCAGGCGGCATGCGTCGCGATAAGCTGGCGCTTCTCGAGGCCCAGCGGCAGCAGCAGGGCCTGAACGAAGGGGCCGGTGGCGCCGACGAACATGGTGATGATGGTCGAAAGACCGCCGCCGATGATCAGCCCGCTCGATGCGAGCCCCGGGATCCGCGGCTTGGGCAGCCATGTCATCGCCAGGATGAAGGCGCCGAGCAGCCCGAGCAGGATGCGTTCCGGCAGTTCGATCACGAGAAAGGCCCCGATCAGCACGCCGACGACCGATCCGATCGTGAAGCGCCCGACCAGCGGCCAGACGGCATGGGCCCGCTGCACGACGGTGCGCCCGACATTGGAGCCGACCTGGACCAGCCCATGCACGGCGATGATGACGGCCGGCGGCACCGTGCCGGCGAGCGCACCGAGCATTGCCACCCCGCCGCCGATGCCGAAAGCGGCGGTGAAGGCCGAGGTCATGAAGCTGACGGCGATCAGCAGAAGCGCGATGGCGGGCGCGACGCCGGCCGGCAGGAACGTGTCGAGCATCGGGGGCCGCGCTTGCGGGAGGGAGACGATCTCATCCCTGCTACACCGGTCATTCCCGGCGGCAAAACCTCGTGGCGCAGGTCATGGACGCGATGCGCACAGGGCTGCGGCCGGCATGTTGGAAACCACATTCCGCCTTGGCGCTTTACAAGGACCGACCGGCGGCGTTTCCTGAGGAGAATGGCGGCGGCTTTTACGTCCGACAACGCCACATCGTTCAACAGTTGCGTCTTTTCGGAGTGGTGTGATGCGTCGCGTCTTCGGCCTGCTGGCCGCCCTTGTCCTGTCTCTTGCAGGCTCCCTTGCCGGTGCCGCCTCCGCGCAGGCCGGCATCGATGTCCGGGTCGATATCGCCGCCCAGCGGATTCAGGTCACCACGACCGACGGCGAAAGCTACAATTGGGCGATTTCGTCAGGCCGCAAGGGCTATCGCACGCCCAACGGCGTCTATCGCCCGACACGACTGGAGAAGAACTGGTATTCGCGAAAATATGGCGGCGCGATGCCCAACGCTGTCTTCTTCCGCGGCGGTTACGCCATCCATGGCACGACTGCGGTCGGCGCCCTCGGGCGCCCTGCATCGCATGGTTGTATCCGCCTGCATCCGGCCAATGCCGCCAAGCTGTTTGCGCTGGTCAAGAAGCATGGCGCCGGCCAGACCCGGATTGCGCTCAACGGAGCGGCGCCCGACAATCTCTCGCAGTTCGCCAAAGCCTCGGGCGCGAAGATCAAGATTGCCAAGGCGAAGTCGAAGCAGCGCGCGGCGATCGCCCAGAGCCGCAAGGCGCCGAACTGGGATGCGGCACGCGAGCAGATCCTGCTGCGCCCCGCCTTGCCGGCTGAAGCCTATGGCTACCAGCCCTATAATCTGCAGCGCTATTCCGAGCCCGGCCCGCGCTGGCGCTGAACGACGGTCAGATCGCCTCGGGCACGATCCGCAGCCAGCCCTCCAGGCTCTCGCCCGGCCGCAGCCGTGTCAGCGGAGCGGCCTGCCGTGCCGCGGGCTCGCTCGGCGATCCGATCGCATGGCTCTGCGGCTCGACGCAGAGAAAATCCGCGCCCCCCGGTGCCCATACGACCGGACAGCGCAGGCTTTGGCTCGCCGTCAGGACGATGGCGAGACCGGTCGAGGGCGTCTCGATCCGGGCCGTCCCGTCCCAGCCGAGGAAGCTCCAGGCCGTCTCGCGGCCGGTGGCGAAGACCGGCTTGTCGGCATAGGGCCCCCCTCCCACCAGCGGATCGGACGCGATGGCGCGAAACGCCTCGCCGAAGACGAGCGCGCCGCTGGCGGTCAGACCCAGACGCGTATCGGCGGCGCAGGGAAACCAGGGATGATGGCCAATTCCGTAAGGGAGGGCCTGGTCCGCCTCGTTGGTGATCGACAGCGCGATGGTCATACCGGCGTCGTCGAGGGCGATCTCCTGTGTGACCCGGTAGCGATAGGGGTCGGGCCCCTCGCTGCGGCGGTGTTCGAGCACGGTATGGCTGCCGGTATGACCGAGTACCTCCCAGGCGGACTGCCAGCCGAACCCGTGGATGTTGCCGCCGCCGCGCGGATTGTTGTCGGGCACGAGGAAGTGCGTCTCGCCGTCGTCGACGAGCCCGTCGAAGGCGCGGTTGGCGAACGGCGCCATCACCCAGCTTCCCATCATGTTGGGCGCCGCCGTCGAGGGCACGGCGCCGTCTGGCGCATGCAGCAGCTTGTGCAGGCGCCCATCCGGCCCGGTCCATTCCAGCGCGGCAATGATGCCGCCGGCTTCCGGACAGATGCGCGCGCGGAGCTTCCCCGATTCGAGTTCCAGCATGGCGGCCTTGTCCTTCAGGTGATCAGGGGTCGGAGCATCGCCTGCAGGCTTCGCATCCGCGGCAGGAAACGCTCCGCCATCTCGTCGGCCGAGCTGCGCTGGACCTGGCCCGAGATATTGAATGCAGCAATCACCTCGCCGCGCGCATTGAACAGCGGCAAGGCGAGCGAGATCAGCCCCAGTTCGAGCTCCTGGTCGACGATGCAATGCCCTCGTTCGCGGACGCCGGCGAGAATATCCGCCAGTCGCGCCGGGTCGGTGACCGTTTGCGGCGTCAGGGCTCTTGGCTTGCCGGCGCGGATGCGCGCCTGCGCGTCTGCGGGATCGCGAAAGGCCAGCAGCACGCGGCCCATCGAGGTGCAGAAGGCCGGCAGCCGCGTGCCCACCGAGAGGCCCACTGACATGATCCGCCGCTGCGCCGAGCGCGCGATATAGACGATCGCATGCCCGTCGAGCAGCGAGGCCGACGAGGATTCATGCGTCTCCTCGGATAGCCGCTCGAGGAAGGGCTGGACCAGTTGCGGCAGAGCCGTCGAGGCGAGCCATGCATGGCCGAGCCGCAGCACGCGTGGCGTCAACCGGAAGAACTTGCCGTCGAATTCGGCATAGCCGATCCGGGTCAGCGTCAGCAGGCAGCGCCGCGCGGCGGCGCGGGAGAGGTCGGTGGTACGGGCCACTTCGGCGATAGTGAGCTTGTCATGGGCGGTGTCGAAGCATTCGATCACCGCCAGCCCCTTTTCAAGGGCGGCCATATGGTCGCGGTCGGGCGCTTCGCCTGCCATCCTTGACCGCCTGCTCCTCGCCGCATAAAGTTCGATTATCAGAATGTTGTGCGATAAACGCACATGTGGAGGAGATGTCAAGGTGGCTGAATTCGTATCCTTGGCCCAGGGTATCGAGGCGGTCGTGAGTGATGGTTGCTCCGTCGCCATGGAAGGTTTCACCCATCTGATTCCGCATGCGGCGGGTCACGAGACGATCCGGCAGGGCAAAAAGCGCCTGACGCTGATTCGGATGACGCCGGACCTGATCTACGATCAGTTGATCGGCACCGGCTGTGCGGAAAAGCTGATCTTCTCCTGGGGCGGCAATCCCGGCGTCGGCTCGCTGCACCGCTTCCGGGACGCGGTCGAGAATGGCTGGCCGCACAAGCTGGAGATCGAGGAACACAGCCACGCCGCCATGGCCAATGCCTACGAGGCCGGTGCGGCCAACCTGCCCTTCGCGGTCTTCCGCGGCTACAAGGGCGTCGATCTTCCCAGCGTCAACCCGCAGATCCGCTCCGTCACCTGCCCCTATACCGGCGAGGTTCTGGCGACCGTGCCGGCGATCCGCCCCGATGCGGCAGTGATCCATGCCCTGAAGGCCGATCGCGAGGGCAATATCCTGCTGGAGGGAATCGTCGGCGTGCAGAAGGAGGCGGTGCTGGCGGCCAAGCGCTCGCTCGTCACGGTCGAGGAGATCGTCGACGATTTCGGCCCGCGCAACGCCAATGCGGTGATCCTGCCGTCCTGGGCGGTGACCGCTATCGCCCATGTGCCGGGCGGCGCCTATCCGTCCTATGCGCATGGCTATTACAAGCGCGCCAACGACTTCTACATCGCCTGGGACAAGATCGCCCGCGAGCGCGACACGTTCTTGTCCTGGATCAAGGCAAACGTCCTTGAGAAAGGGCCCGATGCCTTCGCGCGGCATGCGCTTTCACAGAGGGAGGCAGCGTGATGAACGCGACCCCGACCGAAATGATGACCATCGCGGCGGCCCGCCTGCTGACGAACACCGATGTCTGCTTCGTCGGCATCGG
>QBLV01000045.1:22659-26112 GCA_003241815.1 Hyphomicrobiales bacterium
CGCCCTCGGCCGCCTGCAACCTCGCCCGCCTCACCCATGCTCCCAAGATCACGTTGATCTACGAATCCGGCACGCTTTCGACGCGGCCCAGCGTGCTTCCGCTGTCTATCGGCGATGGCGAGCTCTGCGACACCGCGCTGACCACCGTCGCGGTGCCCGAGATGTTCCGCTACTGGCTGCAGGGCGGGCGCATCACCATCGGCTTCCTGGGCGGCGCCCAGATCGACCGCTTCGCCAATCTCAACACCACGGTCGTCGGCCCCTATGACGCGCCGAAGGTCAGGCTGCCCGGCGGCGGCGGTGCGCCCGAGATCGCCAGCAATTGCGGCCAAATCTTCATCACCATGGCGATGGGCACGCGCGCCTTCGTCGAAAAGCTGCCCTTCATCACATCCTTCGGCCACGGCAAGGGCAAGGGCGACCGCGCCGCCCTTGGGCTGAAAACGAGGGGGCCGACCAAGGTGATGACCGATCTGTGCGTGCTGGAGCCCGATCCGGAGACCGCAGAACTGACCGTCGTCTCGCTGCATCCCGGCGTGACGCGCGAGCAGGTCCAGGCCGGCTGCGGCTGGCCGCTGCGCTTTGCAGCCGATGTCACCGAGACGCCGGCCGCGAGCGAGCAGGAACTCTCCGTCCTGCGCGATCTCCATGCCCGCACCAGGCAAGCCCATGGAGTGGCGGCATGAACCCGATCGAGTCCCGCCTGATCTATCCGCGCGACAGCCTGAACAGCCACCCGCTCAACGCGTCGCCCGCCTATGGTTCGACGCAGAAGCGCGCCCCTTCCAAGCCGCTGATCCTGCTGCCCCCACACGCTTTCGGAGACGACCGGCCCGGTCTTCGGCCATGTCGGCGTCACGGCAGGCGATTCCGACCTGACCCGCCAGCATGATGGCGAGCCGCTGGGCGAGCGCATCATCGTCTCCGGCCGCGTGCTCGACGAGGATGGCCGCCCGGTGCCGCACACCCTGGTCGAGATCTGGCAGGCCAATGCCGGCGGGCGATACGTCCATGTCCGCGACCAGCATCCCGCCCCGCTCGATCCGAATTTCACCGGCGCCGGTCGCGCGCTGACCGATGCCGACGGGCGCTATCGCTTCGTCACCATCAAGCCCGGCGCCTATCCCTGGCGCAACCACCACAACGCCTGGCGTCCCGCCCATATCCATTTCTCGCTATTTGGGCCGAGCTTCCTGTCGCGCGTCATCACGCAGATGTATTTCCCGGGCGATCCGCTGTTCCAATACGATCCGATCTTCCAGTCGGTCACGGACGAGCGCGCCCGCGAGCGTCTGGTCTCGCGCTTCGATCTCGCAACGACCGAGCCCGAATGGGCGCTGGGCTACCAGTTCGACATCGTCCTGCGCGGCCGCAGCGCGACGCCGCTGGAGGAGCCACATGACCACTGAGACGCAAGCGCCGCAGGCCGCCGAGTCGTGTCTCGGCATAACCCCCTCCCAGACCATCGGCCCCTTTTTCGCCTATGCGTTGACGCCGCGCGCCTATGGCGGCGCGGAACTCGCGACCGAGCAGGTGGCGCCCGATGGCGTGGCCGGTGAGCGCATTCGTATCGAGGGCGTGGTTTATGATGGTGACGGCGTCCCCGTCGGCGACGCGATGATCGAGATCTGGCAGGCCGATGCGCAGGGCCGTTTCGACGCGGCCGGCAATGCCGGCTTCACCGGCTTCGGCCGCGCCGAGGTCACCGCCGAAGGCGCCTTTCATTTCGAAACGATCCGGCCGGGCGCGGTTCCTGGCCCCGTCGGCAGTTCGCAGGCGCCGCATCTCTGCGTGTCGGTTTTCGCCCGCGGCATCCTCGTCAGGCTCGCGACGCGGATCTATTTCTCCGACGAGCCGGGCAATGCCGACGATCCGGTGCTGGCTCTCGTCCCGGGCGACCGGCGCGACACGCTGATCGCAAAGCGTGGCGCAGACGGCATCTTTCGCTTCGACATCCGCCTGCAGGGCGAAAGCGAGACCGTGTTCTTCGAGGCGTGAGGCTGACGCCGTTTTGCCCGGGCTTGACCCGGGCATCTCTGGCAGGAGATTCTGAGGCTCTGCGCTGCGCTTCGCCCGAGAATGGCGAGCGCGCCAGCAACCAGGCGGAGCCCAGCCCATGCCCAGACCTCTGATCGCTCTTGACTGGGGCACGACGCGCGCCCGCGCGGTCCTGATCTCGGAAGAAGGCGAGGTTCTGGAGCGCCGTCGCGCCGACCAGGGCATCCAGTCGGTCCCGGCCGGCGGCTTTCCCGCTGCTTTCGATGCGATCGCCGGTGATCTGCGCCGGACCTCGCCCGATGCGGCGATCGTGCTCGCCGGCATGGTCGGCAGCCGCAATGGCTGGATCGAGGCGCATTACGTGCCCTGTCCCGCCTCTCCCGGTGAGATCGCGGCAGCCGGCATGAAGGTAACGCTCGCGGATGGCACGCCCGCGACCATCCTGCCCGGCCTGTCCTGCGACGAGGGCGCCTTCGACGTGATGCGCGGCGAGGAGACGCTGATCGTCGGGCTCGGCCTTGAGGATGGCATCGCCTGCCTGCCCGGCACCCATTCGAAATGGGCCCGCATCGAAGGCGGCCGGATCACCCGCTTCGCCAGCTTCATGACCGGCGAGATCTATGGGCTGTTGCGGGAGCATTCGATCCTGTCGCGGCTGGCTGAGGAGCCCTCGGGTGATGACGCGGCGCGCGGAACTGCGGATGGACTGGCCGCCGCTGCCCGTCCCGGCGGTCTGCTCAACACCGCGTTTGCCGCGCGCTCGGAGGTGCTGGCCGGACGCATGCCGGGCGGTGCGGTCGGGCCTTATCTTTCCGCGCTGCTGGTCGGCCACGAGGTCGCCGGCGCGCAGGCACTTCTCGGGCGCGGCGCCATCGTTCATCTCGTTGCCGACGGCGTACTGGCGCAAAGCTACGGCGCCGCCCTTGCTGCGGCCGGGATCGAGGCGAAGCTGACGACGCCGGAAGCAGCCTTTGTTGCCGGCGTTCGCCGCCTCGCGGAGGCCGTGTCGCCATGATCGTCGTCTTCGGCTCGCTCAATGTCGATCTGGTCACGCCCGTCGAGCGCCTGCCGGGAGCGGGAGAAACGGTGATCGGACCGGCCTATGCCCTTCACCCCGGCGGCAAGGGCGCCAACCAGGCGCTCGCGGCCCGCCGTGCCGGGGCCGAGGTCGTGCTCGTCGGCGCGGTCGGCCGTGACGCCTTCGCCGACATCGCGGTGTCGCTGCTCGCGGCTGATCGTGTCGACCTCAGCCATGTCGCCCGCGTCGATGCGCCCACCGGGGCGGCCTTCATCGCGGTCGACAGCAACGGCTCCAATCAGATCGTCGTTGCGGCCGGCGCCAATGCGCTCGCCCGCGCCGATGCACTTGCCAGCCTGTCGCTGGGCGAAGGCGACATCCTGCTGCTGCAGCGCGAGGTTCCGGAGGACGAATGCCTCGCGGCTGCGCGGCTGATG
>QBLV01000046.1:0-8635 GCA_003241815.1 Hyphomicrobiales bacterium
GGTGGGAACATCGGCACCGACGTCGTCGCCAAGGCGGAACCCAACGGCGACACGCTGCTGATCGTCTCGGTCGGCATGGCGACGAACCAGTATCTGTATGCCAAGCTCAACTACGACCCGGTGAAGGACCTGACTCCCGTCACCATGGTCGCGATGGTGCCGAACCTCCTGGTCGTGAACAAGGAATTGCCCGTTCAAACGGTCGCGGAGCTCGTCGCCTATGCCAAGGCAAATCCCGGCAAGCTGACCTATGGCTCCTCGGGCATCGCACCTCCGTGCATTTGTCCGGCGAATATTTCCAGAAGCTTACCGGAACCAAGATGGTGCATGTGCCCTATCGCGGCACGGCGCAGGCGACACAGGATTTGATCGGCGGCCGGATCGACCTGATCTTCGACAACATCACCCAGGCGCTGCCCCATGTCCGGGCGGGTTCGATCCGGGGCTTGGGCATCACCACGGCCAGGCGGTCGACTGCGGCGCCTGAATTCGCGCCGATCGCGGAGACAGTTCCAGGGTTCGACGTGTCATCGTGGTTCGCGCTGTTCGCGCCTGCCAAGACGCCCCAGGCGATCATCGACAAGGTGCAGGCCGACACCAAGACCGGGCTCACCGACCCCGCGCTGCGCGCCAAAATGGATGCGCTGGCAGCCGAGCCCGTCGGCGGCACGCCGGCCGAACTCGCCGCCTTCCTTCAAACCGAGATGAAGAAATGGGGCGACCTCATCAAGGAGATCGGAGCCAAGGCGGATTAGCCGGCCGTCAGGCAGCCTGCATCACAAGCCACGCGCACGGAACCTGCCCCGCGCTCCCGGCGTTTCCCTCGGCATCCTGTCGCATCGACAACGCGATGCAATTCAAGAGGGATCTCGCCATGTCCACGCTCGTCATCGTTTTGCTCATCGTGCTGCTCGTTGGCGGCGGTGGCTATTACGGTCATCGCTCCTATGGAACGAGCGGCCTTGGCGGCGTGCTGGGCTTCGCACTCGTCGTCGTGCTGATCCTGTGGTTCCTGGGCGCGCTGGGCGGCGCGCCAGTCGGCGTCTGACAAGGACGGCCGTTTCGTCTCTACTCGGGCAGCCATCAGGCTTGGGAGCGATGGTCCCAAACCGCGATGGCCGCCGCGAGATCCTCGAGCGAGACGCCGACCGACTTGAAAACGGTGATCTCGCCGCCTTCCGCATGGCCCGACACGCGCCCATGGCACAGGTCGGCCAGCGTGCCGGCGACCCGCTCGGCCCCATAGCTGCCTTCGTCGATCGCGATCGCAATGTCGCCTCCCTCGTCGATCGCCTTGGCGGAATCGACGATCACGCGGGCACGTTCCAACGCCTCCGCGTCGGCCTCCCGCATCTGCATGGTAAAGGCGCCCACCAGATCGAGATGAGCGTCGCGCTTGAGCCAGCGGCCGTGGATCAGCGGCTGCGTCGCGTTGGTGGCGCAGGAGATGATGTCGGCCGTGCGCGCCTCGCCTTCGAGATCGGTCACGGCCCGCGCCGCGATCCCGTCATCGGCGAGTTGAGCGACCACAGCCTCGGCCGCCTCCGGACGCCGTGCCCAGATCGCGATGTCGGTCAACGGGCGAACCGAACGATGAGCCTTGATCAGAAAGGGCGCCAGGCTGCCTGCACCGACCATCAGCATCCTGCTGGCCGTCGGATTGGCGAGATAGCGGGCGGCCAGTGCCGAGGCCGCAGCCGTCCGCCACAGCGTCAGCCGATTGCCGTCCATAACGGCCAAGGGCTCACCGGTGCGCCCGTTCATCAGCAGATAGGCGCCCATGACGCCCGGCAGGCTGCGCGTGCCGTTGCCGAAGAACACGGAGACGATCTTGGTGCCGATATAGGGCTGCGCAGCACCGGGCGCGCTCCAGGCCGGCATGATCAGCAGGATGGCTTCCTCGCCGGGCCGCTCGATGGAATGATGCGCGCGCGGCGGTATGACCGCATCGCCGCGGAAGGCTTCGGCGAGGGTGTCGATCAGTCCAGGAAAATTCAGCGCGGCGTCGATATCGTCTGGTCCGAAAAGCCGCATCAGGCACGACCGCTGGTGAGGGCCGGCAAGGCGGAATCGGGAACGGCGGCGCGCAGCATCTGCGTCTCCGAACGCAACGTCTCGGCCTCGCGGCGGTTACGGCGGGCGGCCTTACGATGCTTACCCTGCGCCAGCCACGAGGCGAGCCCCCCGATCAGCACGCCGACGGCGAGCGCCGCCAGGACGACCGCGAAGAGCGGCACGTCGAAGGCAAAGACAGGGGCATCGCGGCTGATCGGATCCAGGGAGACCCGCACGGCAGCCCGGTTCGCAACCGAGAACAGCACGATTGCCAGCGCGATCGGCACAAGCAGGAGGGCTTTGAAGAAGGATTTCATTGGAGCGTCTCCGCGCGGCTGGCTGCTACACCGGTGGACATCAACAGAATGGCGCGATCACGGCGGAACTCACCGAAGTCAATTCTGGCGGCATTTTAGTGCGCAATCCCCACCAAACGCAGAAGCCGCCAATCACGAATCCATCATGGAGCGCCGCACTTGCCCTATGATGGATCCCGGATATCCGCTTCGCTGCGTCCAGGATGACGGCGCGGTTCCACCGAGACGCGTCAGGCCTTGCAAAACGCTTCACGCCTTGCCGTTCAGCCTCAGGCGCAGTTCCTTGCCCGTCTTGAAGACGGGAACGAACTTCTCCTCAACCTCGACCGCATCGCCCGTCCGGGGGTTGCGGCCAACACGGGCCGAGCGCGCCTTGCGGGAAAAAGCGCCGAAGCCCCGCAACTCGACCCTGTCGCCGCGCGAGAGTGCCTTGACGACCTCATCAAGGATCGCCGTGACGATATTTTCGATGTCGCGCTGATAGAGATGGCCGTTGCGCTCAGCGATGCGTTGAACGAGTTCTGATTTAATCATCGTTGCAATATAACCGCTTGTATCACCATCACTTTTCGACTGCAGGCTGCCAGAGCGCCATGGGCGCGTCAAGCCGCAAACCGAGTGGTTGATCAGCGGCGCGGGCGAGCAGTGCCGCCAGCGTTTCGAGCCCTGCCGCACGGGCCAGCACCTCGCCTGCGCTCCACAGCCCGTAAGAGGAGGATTCGCTGCGGCGGCGCCAGTCGCGGACGCTCAAATCCTTGGCGACGCCCTTCTCGCGCTGGAGCCATGCGATGGCTTCCGGCTCACCGCCGAGCTCGTCGACGAGCTTCAGCGCCACTCCCTGCCGGCCGGTGTGGACACGACCGTCGGACACCGTCGCGATCTCCGCGTCGCCGAGCTTGCGGCGCTCGCGTACCAGGCGCTTGAACCAGTCGTAATTGTCGTCGACGACGCGCTGAAGCGCGGCACGCGCCTCGGGCGAAGTCGGCTCGTAACCGCTGGGCGCGGCCTTGAGCGGGCTCGACTTGATCGACTCGACCTTCACGCCAAGCGTGTCCAGCAACTGCGTCACATTGGGAACCTGAAAGAGCACGCCGATCGAGCCGACGAGCGAACTCTGGCGCGCCACGATCCGGTCCGAGCCGATCGCGGCGATGTAGCCGCCCGACGCGGCCAGCCCATCGACGACGGCGACCATCGGCTTCTTCGCCGCCAGACGGCGCAGGGCGTCGTAAAGCGCCTCGGAGCCGCTGACCGAGCCGCCGGGGCTGTCGATCCTGAGCAGAACCGCCGCGGCGCGGCTGCTCTCGAGCGACTTGATCAGTTCGAGCGTGCGTCGGTCACCGGAGATGAAGCCGGAGATCGTGACGCGGGCGATATGGGCCTGGCTGAGCGTGCCCGGCGTCCGTCCGGTCCAGGCCAGGCCGGCAATGACGGCAGCGCCGACAACGCCGACCACGGCAAGGACGCGCCACAGCGTCAACTTGCGGCGCAGGCTGCGGCGATCGGCAAGCAGATCGGCATCGGACGACATCAGGGCGCTCCACTCGGCTTGGGTTCGTGGTGTAGCCTCGCACCGGAGACGGGGCAAGGCGAAGGGCGGCTATCAGGCCGCGACCGACGCGCGCGTCCTGTCCAGGGCGAGCAGCGCGAGTCCGCTCGCCACCGAGCGGAAGGCATCGCCGATATGGATGCGCTGCGCTCCGAAGCGGCGGTCGAACAGCGCGCGGACGGCCGGCACATGCGAGGTTCCCCCCGTCATGAACACCGCCTCGATGGCGCCGGCCGCGACCTTCGCCTCCACCAGGGCCCTGTCGAGCGCGGCCTCGATCGCGCCAACGTCGCCTGCGATCCAGCCATCGAAATCGGCGCGGGTGATGGTGTGCTCGATCGAGACGTCCATCTGGTTGAAGCGGAGCACGGTTTCATCCGCCCCCGAAAGCGCGATCTTGGCGGCGGAGACGGCACGGTAGAGCTCGTAGCCGAGGTCGTATTCGATCACGGTCAACAGATCCTCGAGCTTGCCCGGCTCGACCGCATCGCGGATCAGCGCCTTGAGCTCGGCCATGGTTTCGCGGCTCTTCATCAGCGAAAGCCGGTGCCATTGCGCGAAGGCTGCGTGGTAATGCGCGGGGATCGGCAACAGCTTCTCGAAGGAGCGGTACTGCGTGCCCTTGCCGAGGCGAGGCGAGATCGCGTGCTCGATGATGCGGTAGTCGAAGGTGTCGCCGGCCACGCCGACGCCGGCGTGGGAGAGCGGGATCGCCTCCAGCCGCCCTGCCCCGCCTGGTTCGAAGCGCATCACCGAGAAGTCGCTGGTGCCGCCGCCGAAATCGGCGACCAGCATGGTCTGCGGCTGCTTCAGGTCGCGGGCATACCAGTAGGCTGCGCCCAGCGGCTCATAGGCGAAGTCGACCTGCGGCATGCCGGCCTTGGCATAAGAAGACTTCAGCCGACCCAGCGCGAGGTCCTCGTCCGGCCGCTCGCCGGCGAAGATGACGGGCCGGCCCGAGACCAGTGGCGTATCCGCGAGATCGTCGAGGCCGGCGGAGACATCCGACAGGAAGACGCCGATCAAGTCTTCCAGCTGGAAGAGCTTGCCGAAGAGCCGCGTCTCCTGAAAGGCGCGGCTCGAGAGATGCGTCTTCAGCGATTGCAGGAAGCGGTGCTCGGTCGTCATGCCGAGCGCCATGTCGAGCGCATCGGGGCCGCTGACATGGGCGATATGGGCCTGCGGCGGGCGGCCCTCGCGCCAGAACATCAGGGCTGAGCGATAGGCATCGACCGCGCCCTGCTTCGTGGCGAAGGAGCGCGTGGTGACCGAGCCGTCGGCACTGGCCAGGGCGACCACGCTGTTGGTGGTGCCGAAATCGATGCCGATCGCCGCGGTGGTCATGGTCTTTGCTTTCTCATTCAGATTTCTCAGCCCTCGTCCTGAGGAGCCGCAGGATGAGAGCTGAGGGAGGCTTGTCCGAAACAAAAGCCCGCGCGGATTTCTCCGCGCGGGCTGGTCGAGATATCCGGCCGCTTGCGCGGCCGAATGATCACTTCTTGTCGGTGGTCGTCGCCTTCTTGAGGGCGGCGCCCAGGATGTCGCCGAGCGAGGCGCCGGAGTCGGCGGAGCCGTACTGCGCCATCGCCTCCTTCTCCTCGGCCATTTCCAGGGCCTTGATCGAGACCTGGATCTTGCGGGCCTTCTTGTCGAAGAGGATGACGCGGGCGTCGACCTTTTCGCCAGCCGCGAAGCGCTCCGGGCGCTGCTCGGCGCGATCGCGAGCGATCTCGGCGCGCTTGATGAAGGTGGTCATGTCGGTGCCGACGATCTTGACGTCGAGACCGCCTTCCTTGACCTCGATCACCTCGGTGGTCACGACCTGGCCCTTCTTGAACTCGCCGGCATCCACGAAGGGATCGCCGCCGAGCTGCTTGAGGCCGAGCGAAATACGCTCCTTCTCGACGTCCACATCGAGCACGACAGCCTGAAGCATGTCGCCCTTCTTGTATTCCTCGATGACCTGCTCGCCCGGACGGTTCCAGTCGAGATCCGACAGATGGATCATGCCGTCGATATCGCCTTCCAGACCCAGGAACAGGCCGAACTCGGTCTTGTTCTTGACCTCGCCCTCGACCGTCGCACCGGCCGGGTGCGTCTCGGCGAAGACCTCCCACGGGTTACGCAGGGTCTGCTTGAGACCGAGCGAAATGCGGCGCTTGACCTGATCGACCTCGAGGATCGCGACATCGACTTCCTGCGAGGTCGAGACGATCTTGCCGGGGTGGACGTTCTTCTTGGTCCAGGACATCTCGGAGACGTGGATGAGGCCCTCGATGCCCGGCTCCACTTCGACGAACGCGCCGTAGTCCGTGATGTTGGTGACACGACCCTTGAGGCGCGCGCCAACCGGGTAGCGCGCCGCGATGCCATCCCACGGATCGGCAAGCAACTGCTTGATGCCGAGCGAGATGCGGTGCGTGTCCTGGTTGATCTTGATGATCTTGACCTTGACCGTCTGACCGATGGTGACGACCTCGGACGGATGGTTGACGCGACGCCAGGCCATGTCGGTGACATGGAGCAGGCCGTCGATGCCGCCCAGATCCACGAACGCACCATATTCGGTGATGTTCTTGACGACGCCGTCGATGACCTGGCCCTCTTCGAGCGAGGCGACCAGCTCGGAGCGAGCCTCGGCGCGGGTCTCTTCGAGGACGGTGCGGCGCGACACGACGATGTTGCCGCGGCGGCGATCCATCTTGAGGATCTCGAAGGGCTGCGGCTGGCCCATCAGCGGACCGACGTCGCGGATCGGACGGATGTCGACCTGCGAACGCGGCAGGAACGCCACGGCGCCGTCGAGATCGACCGTGTAGCCGCCCTTGACGGTGTTGAAGATGACGCCCGAGACCTTCTCGCGAGCCTCGAAGGCCTTCTCGAGCTTGACCCAGCTCTCTTCGCGGCGAGCCTTGTCGCGCGAGATGACGGCTTCGCCCAGCGCGTTCTCGATCCGGTCCAGATAGACCTCGACCTCGTCGCCGACCTTGATGTCCTGGTCACGGCCGGGGCCGTTGAATTCCTTGAGCGCGACGCGCCCTTCCGTCTTCAGGCCGACATCGATGATCGCCATGTCTTTTTCGATGGCGACGACGATGCCCTTGATGACGGAACCTTCGAGGGCTTCGTTCTCACCGAAGGATTCCTCGAGAAGGGCGGCGAAATCCTCGCGGCCCGAAAAGCTTTCTACGGCTGACATGCATTCTCCTGACGCCGGCCGCGTATCCCGCGGATGTCCGGCTAGCGCCCGATTGGGTTGGTGTTGCAGGCCGGATGCTCCCGTCGGCGCCTCGTCAAAGGCTTTGTTCGCTCAAGCCCGCGCTTACAGCGCCGGGCCAAGACAAACGGCGCTAAGCCGCCGGTTTGACATCCGCATCCAAAAGGTCTGCCCCAAACACGAAACGGGAGCCGGCCCTTAAGACCGCCCCCGGCTGTGATCGATCACGGCCTTATCGGACAGGCGCGATGTAGTGGAAATGGGGCGTGAGGGCAAGGGCGAAGGCGACTCCGGCCCTCGGTCAGCCGGTTCTCGATGGTCCATCCGGCGCCGGGGGCCTCATCCCCGCCGCCCCCGCTTTGGTCTCCTGCATCGGCCGCTTGTCTTTGATCCGCTGCCGGAGCCGTTCGTGGTTCGTCTGCGGTCTCAGAATTCCGACCAGCCACCGGCCGATCCGCCGGCCGCGCGCCGCGGCGCCGACTGCGGGCGTGGCGGTGTATGCGGCGCGCGGGCGCGAATGGCAGCCATATGCGGCGCCGCCTGCTTGAGTTCGGCCATGACACTGGCTTCCAGGCTTGCTGCGGGAGCTCCCGAGATGCGGAAGTTCTCCACCATCTGCCTCAGCGACCCGGTCGCGGTCTGAAGCTCGCGGGCCACGCCGGCGCTTTCGTCGGCCATGGCGGAGTTGCGCTGGGTCATGTCATCCATATGAGCGACGACCTTTGCGACCTCCTCGATGCCGTTGGCCTGTTCGTTGGACGCGCTGGAGATGTCGGCGAGCGCGGCCGCGACGCTGGTCGAGGAGCCGACGATTTCTGACAGCGCCGAGCCGGCGTCCTTCACCAGCCTGACACCGCTCGCGACCTCCTGCGTCGAATTGGTGATCAGTTTCTTGATGTCGTTGGCCGCCTCGCTGGAGCGCTGCGCCAGGGCGCGGACCTCCGAAGCCACGACAGCAAACCCCTTGCCGGCATCGCCAGCGCGGGCCGCCTCGACCGCCGCGTTCAGCGCCAGCAGATTGGTCTGGAAGGCGATGTTGTCGATTACCGTGATGATCTCGGCGATGTCGCTCGATGCCTTTTCGATCCGCTCCATCGCCACGACGGCTTCGCCGACGATGCCGCCGCCCCGATTGGCGATGCCGTTTGCGGTTTCGCCGAGGCTCGTCGCTTCGCGGGCACGTTCCGCGCTCTGCTTGACCGATGCAGCCAGCTCTTCCGTCGTCGCCGCCGTCTCTTCGAGGCTGCTGGCCTGCTCTTCGGTCCGCTGGGCCAGATCGTGGCTGTCCTGGCCGATGCGGTCGGCGCCGGTATCGATCTGATGCGAAATCGTCGAAACCGTCCGAATGACCTCAGCAAAAGAGTCCACCAGATCATTGACGCCGCCGCAGAGTTCGGCGATTTCGCCGGTCTTGCCATGCAGCGAGACGCGCTGCGTCAGGTCGCGTGCCATCGCGGCGTTGACGACACCGCGGGTGTCGTCAACGGCGGCGCGCAA
>QBLV01000046.1:8698-25618 GCA_003241815.1 Hyphomicrobiales bacterium
TCCTGGGCCAGCTTGTTGGCAGTGATGTCGGTCGCGTATTTCACAACCTTGAAGGGCTTGCCGAGCGCATCGAAGATCGGGTTGTAGCTCGCCTGCAGCCAGATTTCCCGCCCGCCCTTACCGAGCCGGCGATACTGCCCCTCGTCATACTCACCGCGGCCGAGCTTCTCCCAGAACCGGCGGTAGGCCTCGCCGCTATGTTCGGCCGGGTCGACGAACAGGCGATGATGCTTGCCCTTGATATCGGCCAGGGCGTAGCCGACGGCGCCGAGGAAGTTGTCGTTGGCGTCGAGGATCATTCCGGTGAGATCGAACTCGATGACGGCCTGGGATTTAAGGATTGCCGCCATCTGGCCTTCGAGATTGGCCGTCTGCGCTTTCAGAGCGGAGATGTCGGTGGCGAACTTGATCACCTTCACCGGCTTGCCGAAACTGTTCAAGACCGGCGTGTAGGTCGCCTGCAGCCATATCCGCCTGCCGCCTTTCGCGATCCGCAAGAACTGCGCCTCGACCGCCTCGCCCCGATTCAGCCGCGCCCAGAAATCCGCGTAAGCCTTTGTAGCGCGTTCGTTTTCGTCGATGAAGATGTGATGGTGGCGGCCGACGACTTCGCCACGAGTATATCCGACGGCTGCGAGGAAATTCTCGTTCGCGTCCAGGATCGTTCCGTCCATCGTGAATTCGATGACGGCCTGTGATCTCCGTATCGCAGCCGCCTCGCCGGCATTGTTTGAGACGTCATTTCCGAAAAAAGGGAATTTCATGGGGATCGGCCCGGGTGCGCCCAGACGAGGGATGCCGTCTGGGCGCACCCAAGGCGTAAACGTAAATGGTTTAGAACTCTTGAAAACTAGGCATGTTACGCAGCGTACCGGCGCCTTTCCGTTTCACGCAGCGTGAAACGAAAAGGAATATAGGCTGGGGCTCACAGCTGCCTTCCCCAAAATCAGCCTTCATGCAAGGCTGTGCAGCAGATTTCGTCCGCGCTTGAGGAGAATGCCATGGGCTGGGTTGTCTTGGGGCTGATCGCCGCGATCGCCGTCTATCTGATCATGACCTATAATGGCCTCGTCGCGATGCGGCAGCGGGTCAGCCAGGCGTTCGCCGACATCGACGTTCAGCTCAAGCAGCGCCACGACCTCATTCCCAATCTGGTCGAGACGGTAAAGGGCTATGCCACCCATGAGAAGAGCACGCTCGACGCCGTGATCGCGGCACGCAACGCCGCGCAAGGCGCTGGCAGCGTGCATGACAAGGCCGCAGCCGAGCAGCAGCTTTCGGGCGCCGTCGGCCGGCTTCGGGCTCTCGGCGAGGCCTATCCCGACCTCAAGGCGAGCGCCAATTTCCAGCAGCTTCAGGTCGATCTCGGCAATGTCGAAGACAAGCTCGCGGCAGCGCGACGCTTCTTCAACAATGCCGTCAGCGAGTTCAACGCCGCGATCCAGGCCTTTCCGGCGGTGCTGTTCGCGCCGCAGATGGGCTTCACCCAGCGCGAGTTCTTCGATGTCGGCGAGACCGTGCGGGAGCAGATCGAGGTGGCGCCGAGCGTGAAGTTCTGACAGCCGGCCCAAGGGCGGGTTGCAGACAGCGGCGATTGGAGCGGTGGCAATGCTGGGCCAGGCCTTCGGGCTCTACAGCCATATGCGCAGCAATCGGATCAGGTCGGGCTTCCTGATCGCGGGACTGTTCGCGCTGGTCTATCTGACGGCCTGGGGGCTGCTGCTCGTCTTCCACGGCTATGGTGGCGTGCCGCGCGGCAGAACCGCCTTCGGCGAGGCGGGGCGACAGTTCTGGTCCTGGCTACCCGTCACCACACTCGCCGCCGGCGCCTGGGTCTTCATAGGCTTTCGCATCAATGTCGGGCTGATCGGCGCGGTCTCCGGCGCGAAGGGGCTGTCGCGCGAGGACAATCCCAAGCTCTACCGCATGCTCGAGAATCTCTGCATCTCGCGCGGCCTGAGCGTGCCCAAGCTCGCCATCGTTGAAAGCGAGGCGCTCAACGCCTTCGCCAGCGGCGTCAACGACAAGCAATTCACCGTGACGGTGACGAGCGGCCTGCTGGCGCAACTGAACGACGCCGAGGTCGAGGCCGTGCTCGCCCATGAACTGACCCATATCCGCAATGGCGACGTGCGGCTCATGATTATCGCGGTGGTCATCGCTGGCATCATCTCGCTGGTCGGAGAGATCATTTTCCGCAATCTCGGTCGCGTGCGCGTGTCATCGGACGATACGAAAAAGGGAAGCTTCATCGCGATCCTGATCGGCTTCGCCGTGATCGCTCTGGCCTGGTTCCTGGCGGTCTTGATCCGACTCTCGCTGTCGCGATCGCGGGAATATCTTGCCGACGCAGGCGCTGTGGAACTGACCAAGAATCCCGACGCGATGATCTCGGCCCTGATCAAGATCGCCGGGCGCGCCGATATCGAGGGTGTGCCATCGGGCGTCATGGACATGTGCTTTGAAAACGATCCCGACGATTTCGCCGACATGTTCTCGACGCACCCTTCCGTGACGAAACGGGTGCAGGCGCTGGTCCAGACGGCAGGGGGCCGGATGCCATCCATGCCGCCTCAGCCTCCCCGGATCGCGGAGCGGCAGGATTTGCAGACAATGGTCGAGGAATCAGCCGCGCATATCGATCCGGCGGCTCGCGGGCCGTGGGCGCGGCCCACCGGTGACGGCAGCGCAAGCCCGTAGACAGCCGGCTTGTAGGATCAGCGGCCGTGTCTTGACCAGTCCAGCGCTTCCTCGAGCCGATCGTCGCCCCAGAACAATTCACCATCCTCAGTGACGAAGGTCGGCCCGCCGAAGATGCCGATCGACTTGGCGTATTCGATCTCGGCGCGAAGCTTGCCCTTGACCTCTTCGCTGCGCGAAGCCGGAAAGGCCACGCCGGGATCAGCTCCCGCCGCCTTCAAGGCCGCGTTGAGCACGGCTTCCTCAGCGATGTTGCGACCCTCGCCAAAACCGGCCTGAAATAGCGCTTTGGAAAAGGCCGGCATCCAGCCCGCCTCTCGTCCCGCCAGCGCGAGTCTCGCCGCGATGAGCGAGTTCTGCGGAAAGGTCTCGGGCTTGACGAGCTTCAGCCCGTTGCGACCGGCACGGCGCTCGACGTCGCGCCACATATACCGGCCCTTGCTCGGATAGAGCGTGAAGGGCGAGGTCGACCAGCCCTGTGCCGCGAAGATGGGGCCCAGCAAAAAGGGGCGCCAGCGCAGATTGATCTCCGCTGCTTCAGCGAGCGGCTCGATCCTCAGCGCGCTCAGGAAGGAATAGGGCGAAGCGAACTCATACCAGAAGTCCAGAACAGGACGATTCGGCATTTAGCCTCCGAGTCGGTCGTCTAGGTTTCAAGTCGCGCAACAAGAGTCTGGCCCTCAAGTTGCCCAACGGCAAGATGCGATGACGCGTCGCCGACGTGGTTAACGACAATTCATCACATGAAGACGCGGGATCGATCATAAGGTTCCGATTGCGTCGTCCACGGGGCTGCGATAGTGCGCCATTGCGTTCGAAAAGCGGCCCGCAAGGCTGGAACGCCGCAGCAGCAGGAAGATGATCAAGATGACCGACAAATCCGTGAAGAAGGTTGTGCTCGCCTATTCCGGCGGCCTGGACACCTCGATCATCCTGAAATGGCTGCAGATCACCTATAACTGCGAGGTCGTGACCTTCACCGCCGATCTCGGTCAGGGCGAGGAGCTCGGCCCGGCGCGCGACAAGGCGCTGCTGCTCGGCATCAAGCCGGAGAACATCTTCATCGAGGATCTGCGCGAGGAGTTCGTGCGCGACTACGTGTTCCCGATGTTCCGAGCAAACGCCGCCTATGAGGGCGTCTATCTGCTCGGCACCTCGATCGCGCGGCCGCTGATCGGCAAGAAGCTGATCGAGATCGCCGAGAAGGTCGGCGCGGATGCCGTCTCCCATGGCGCGACCGGCAAGGGCAACGACCAGGTCCGCTTCGAGCTGACCGCCTATGCGCTGAAGCCCGACGTCGTGGTGATCGCGCCCTGGCGCGAATGGGATCTGCGCTCGCGCGAGCAGCTCATCGCTTTCGCCGAACAGCACCAGATCCCGATCGCGAAGGACAAGCGCGGCGAGGCGCCCTTCTCCGTCGATGCCAACCTGCTGCATGCCTCCTCCGAGGGCAAGGTGCTCGAGGATCCCGCGCAGGAGGTGCCCGATTACGTCTATTCGCGCACGATCTCCCCTGAGGAAGCACCCGACAAGCCAACCTATATCACCGTCGATTTCGAGACCGGCGACGCCACCGCCATCGACGGCGTCAAGCTGTCCCCGGCGACCCTGCTAGCCAAGCTCAACGATCTCGGTCGTGACAACGGCATCGGCCGGCTCGACCTCGTCGAGAACCGCTTCGTCGGCATGAAGTCGCGCGGCATGTATGAGACGCCCGGCGGCACCATCCTGGCGGTTGCGCATCGCGCCATCGAGTCGATCACGCTCGATCGCGGCGCGGCCCATCTCAAGGACCAGATCATGCCGCAATATGCGGAGTTGATCTATAACGGCTTCTGGTTCTCGCCCGAGCGCGAGATGCTGCAGGCGCTGATCGACAAGAGCCAGGAGTTCGTGGCTGGCCAGGTCCGCCTCAAGCTCTACAAGGGCGGCGTGCATGTGGTGGGCCGCTCCAGCCCGTACTCGCTCTACGACCAGGACCTCGTCACCTTCGAGGAGGGCGCCGTGGCCTATGACCACCGCGACGCGGCGGGCTTCATCAAGCTCAACGCGCTACGCCTGCGCACGCTCGGCCAGCGCAAGAAGAAGCTGGGTCTCTGAGGGCGCTTCGGACTGGCATCGCGGCATCAGCCGCCATGCCGGAAGGCGTTGAACCCGCGCCGCTCTCGCGCGTTATGGCAGCACCCACCATCCGAGTGACCCTCATGACGCGCTTCTCGACCGCATTGCTGATCGCAACGCTCTTCGCCCTACCCGCTATTGCCCAAACCGCAGGCCCAACCTCAGGCGCGCCTGCCGAAAAGACTGCCTCGCCCGTCGTCGCTGCCTGCAAGTCGTCAGCTCTCAAGACGATCTCGGCTACCGATCCCGATATCAAGGACATCTATATCGATGAGGACGGTGCCACCATCGCCACCGCCGAGACCAAGGTCGAGGATACCCCGATCACCCGGATCATCATGGGCGAGGCGTATCTGCGCACCGACAAATCGGATAAGCCGCGCCGTTTCCTCTGCCTGATCGGCGAGGAGGGGAAGGTTTTGCTGACCTTCTTCACCGCGCGCTAGGCCCAGTGCCAGTGCCGGCTGGCAACTATCAGGGCTGGTCGATGACGCGGGTGGCCGGCCGGTCGCGGCCATCGGCCAATTCTTCGTGCCACTGGCCGTCCTTGTCCTGGTAGACGATGCCATCCGTCGTTCCGGCGAGCGTCTGACGCGCGGCCGCGTCGGTAGCGGCCTTCAGAGCCCCGTCATGCGATCGGAATGTTTCCGAGATGGCATCGCCGACCTTGTAGGCCCAGCCGCCATCATGCTCGATGATTTCATATCTGACCGTGACCATGCCGCGTCTCCTCGATGAATGGGGGAGAACCCGCAGGACTGTCGTGCGGTTCCCTATTCGCCAGCTTCGTCCGCCGCCCGCAGACCGTCGAGCACGGGCATTGAGGTGATGTGGTAGCCGGCGTCGACATGATGGATGTCGCCCGTAACGCCGCCCGACAGGTCCGACAGGTAATACAGCGCCGAGCCTCCGATCTCGTCCAGCGAAACTGACTTGCGCAAAGGCGAGTTGGCGCGCTGCCAGGAGTACATGGCGCGCGCATCCGAAATGCCGGCGCCGGCCAGCGTCCGCACCGGCCCGGGCGAAAGCGCGTTGACGCGGACGCCGCGCGGGCCGAAGTCGCCCGCCAGATAGCGCACGCTTGCCTCCAGAGCCGCCTTGGCGACACCCATGACGTTGTAGTTCGGCATGATCCGGGTCGAGCCGCCATAGGTCAGCGTGATCATGCTGCCGCCCTTGGGCATGCGCTGCGCCGCCCGCTTCGCCGCTTCGGTGAAGGAGAAGCAGGAGATCACCATGGTGCGCGAAAAGTTGTCGCGGCTGGTGTCGGCATAGAGCCCCTTGAGCTCGTTTTTGTCCGAGAAGCCGATGGCGTGGACGATGAAGTCCAGCGTGTTGCGCTCGGGATCTCCACCCCAGGCTTCGTCGATCGCAGTGAAGGCTGCATCGACCGTGGCGATATCCTCGACGTCGCAGGGCAGGACGAGCTTGGAGCCGATGCTTTCGGCCAGCGGCTTCACCCGCTTGCCGAGCGCCTCGCCCTGATAGGTGAAGGCCATCTCCGCGCCATGGGCGTGCAGGGTGCGCGCAATGCCCCAGGCGATCGAGTTCTGGTTGGCGACGCCCATGACGAGGCCGCGCTTGTTGTGCATGAGGGGAAGCATGGGGACGGCCTTCAAGTCAGGGAGTGGCGAGCGCGTCGCGAAGATCGGTTCGGCTGAAGTCGTTGCCGACGAACAGGATCGCGGCATCGCGTGTCTTGGCGCAGGCATAGGCGAAACAATCGCCCATATTCAATCCTGCTGGATGGCGGCCCTTACCGAAGCGCGAAAAAGCGGCGAGCGCCTCGGAGGCGTGCGCGTCATCGAGAGCCTCGACAGCGATTTCCGCGCGCGTCAACAAATCGCGAACCTCGGACAGCGCTTCCGCGATCGAGTAATTCGCAATTCGCGCCACTGCAAGCGCGGTTTCATAGACCGCGACGGGCGATGTAAAAAAGATCGAGTTGCTTTCCAGGCAGTCCAGGACACGATCCGCCGTTGGCTCGTCGCCGATGACGGCCGTCAGGGCGGAGGCATCGACGAAGATCATTCGTCGCCCGAGAGCCAGTCGAAGAAGGCCTTGTCCGCCTTCAGGCCGGTCTTGCCACGGGCTGCCACGCGCTCCTGAATATCGCGGATCTGCTCGCGCAGCGGCCGCTTGTCGGCACGCTCCAAAGCCCGCTCGACTTTCGCCAGCTTTTCGGCAGCGGCCTCACGGACCGCATCCGTCAACGACGCGCCGGTTTTGGCTGCGAGATCTCGCACGATGCGGTCTGTCTCAGGGTCGCGAATATGAAACGCCATGGCCGCAGCTCCCCGTCTAGACGACCCATATATCCGTCTAGACGGCGTCGGTCACGCTACAAATGCTTCTTCACCGCTGCGGCTGTATCCTTCGACGACGCCAGCGGCACGATTTCGAAGCGGGCGAGATCACCCCAGGCCAACACCCATTCCTGCAGCTTGGTGACGTCGTCGCAGGCCATCACCTGGAAACAGCGGCTGAAATCGGCCGAGATCCAGCTATCGACATAGGTCAGGCCGTCGGGAATCATCCGGCCCTTCTCGTGGAAGCGGGCGTAGATCTCCTTCACCCGCGCCTGGTCGAAATGCTCGATCACCATGAAGAGCATGCGCGGATCCTCAGGCTTCGAGCTTCTTCATCACGATCGTGGCGTTGGTGCCCCCGAAGCCGAAGGAGTTGGAGAGCACGCAGCCGAGACCTGCCTTGTCGATGCGCTTGCGCACGATCGGCATGTCGGCGAAGGCGGGATCGAGCTCGTCGATATGGGCGCTCTCGCAGATGAAGTCGTTGTTGAGCATCAGCAGCGAATAGATCGCCTCCTGAACGCCGGTCGCGCCGAGCGAATGGCCGGTCAGCGACTTGGTGGCGGAGATCGGCGGCGCCTTGTCGCCGGCACCGAAGACCTCGCGGATCGCCTCGATCTCCTTGGCGTCGCCGACCGGGGTCGAGGTACCATGCGGGTTGATGTAGTCGACCTTGGCGTTGACGCCCTGGAGCGCCATTTTCATGCAGCGCACGGCCCCCTCTCCCGAAGGCGCGACCATGTCGTAGCCGTCCGAGGTCGCGCCGTAGCCGACGATCTCGCCGTAGATCTTGGCGCCGCGTGCCTTGGCGTGTTCGAGCTCTTCCAAAACCACGACCCCGGCACCGCCGGCGATGACGAAGCCGTCGCGGTTGACGTCATAGGCGCGAGAGGCCCGTGCCGCCGTCTCGTTGTAGTCGCTCGACATCGCGCCCATGGCGTCGAACAGGACCGACAGCGTCCAGTCCAGTTCCTCGCAGCCGCCGGCGAAGATGACGTCCTGCTTGCCCCACTGGATCAGCTCATAGGCGTTGCCGATGCAGTGGTTGGAGGTCGCGCAGGCCGACGAGATCGAATAGTTCACGCCCTTGATCTTGAACCAGGTCGCCAGCGTCGCCGAGGCCGTCGAGGACATGCCCTTGGGGACGGCGAAGGGGCCGACCTTCTTGGACGAACCGCTCTCGCGCGCCTTGTCATAGGCATCGATCAGGGCGCGGGTGGAGGGACCGCCCGAGCCCATGATGATCCCGGTGCGTTCATGGCTGATCTCAGCCTGCTCAAGGCCGGCATCCGCGATCGCCTGCTCCATCGCGACCTGGTTCCAGGCCGAGCCGCCGCCATGGAAGCGCATGGCGCGCCGGTCCAGCACGGTCGAGGGGTCGAGCGTCGGCACGCCGGCGACGCGGCTGCGGAAGCCGTGCTCGGCGAAATCGGGCATGAAGGAGATGCCGGATTTCGCCTCTTGCAGGGAGGACAGGACCTCCTGCGTGTTGTTGCCGATGGACGAGACGATGCCCATCCCCGTGACCACAACGCGTCTCATGCTCGCTTCTCCGGCTTTGTCTTATGCAGCCGCCTGCGCCAGGGCTTGCGGCTCGCTTGGTGTCCTTGTGCCGCAAATGGACCGCGCGGATGGCCCGCGCAAGGCCGAACTGCGCTTTTCCTCAAGCCGCTTCGGGCTTGAACAAGCCGACGCGCATGTCGCTGACGGTGTAAATCCGCTTGCCGTCGGCCTCCAGCCAGCCATCGGCGATGCCCAGCACGAGCTTGGATTTGAAGACCCGCTTGAACTCGACGCCGTAGACGACCTGCTTCACGCTCGGCAGCACCTGGTCGGCGAATTTCACCTCGCCGACGCCGAGCGCGCGGCCACGGCCGGGCAGGCCGAGCCAGCCGAGGAAGAAGCCGGTGAGCTGCCAGAGCGCGTCCAAGCCCAGGCAGCCCGGCATGACCGGATCGCCCTTGAAGTGGCAGTCGAAGAACCAGAGATCGGGCCTGATGTCGAATTCGGCCCGCACGAAGCCTTTGCCGTTGGGCCCGCCATCTTCGGCGATCTCGCTGATGCGGTCGAACATCAGCATGGGCGGCAGCGGCAACTGCGCGTTACCCGGCCCGAACAGCTCTCCGCGGCCACAGGCGAGGATCTCCTCGTAGCTGAAAGACGATTGCCGCTGCATACCCGCTTTGCTCCATCATGGCCGCCGACCGGCGGCAACTTCACGCCGTGCCTAACACGCCGCCATGCCGGAACGAAAGGGCGGAAGGCGACGCCGCGATGCGGGTCCGCCTCACCTGCTCACCAAAACTTGGCCTGCGCACCAAAACTTGCGAGCACACACCCGAAGCCTTACATCAGGTCTAAAGAACAACGGGACGCGTCGCCGACGCGCCCGCCCGAAGGGAGGTCTGGCCAGAGGCGATGAACGATCTGATTTCCCAGGACGAGGGCTATGGATCGACCGCGCGCAAGGGCTGCCCGTTCCATGATATTCGCCAGCGGCTGCGGCGCGTGGGCCTGCGGCCGACGCGGCAGCGCGTCTCGCTCGGTTGGGTGCTGTTTGCCCGTGGCGACCGGCACATCAGCGCCGAGATGCTCTACGAAGAGGCGATGAAGGAGAAGATCCCGGTCTCGCTCGCGACGATCTACAACACGCTGCACCAGTTCACCCAGGCCGGCCTGCTCCGGGAACTGGCGATCGACGGCGCCAAGACCTTCTTCGACACCGACAGCAGCGAGCACCATCACTTCGTCGTCGATGGCGAGAACACGGTAATCGACATCCCGGCAGAGGCCGTCGATGTCGCGGCCCTGCCCGAGCCGCCCGTCGGCTACGAGATCGCCCGCGTCGATGTCGTGGTGCGCCTGCGCAAGATCGACGGATAAAGCCTCACGGCCGCGGCCGACCGGGCCACAGCAGATAATCGACGGGGTTGTCGGGGCACAGTCCGCCGCCACACTCCAAGACCGTCGAAACACCGTTGGCCAACGCCAGAAGTGCCGCGAGGCCGATGATCGCCGAGGCAAAAGCCGCCGACCAGGAGCGCTGCGGCCGGTCCGGCATGCCCTCGCAGGTCGCCATGAACTGACGGTCGAACAGCAGCATGACCGCACAACCCAGGATGATCAGAAAGTAGATTACCAGGGCCCACGTATAAAAGTGCATGCCCATGATCGCGCTGCCATAGGTGCCTGTGCCGGGCACGATATGAAGCAGCGTCTGGCGCAGCGAGACCATCGCGCCGGCGAATGCCGAGATTATCACCACCGCATAGTGGCTCGGGCGAGGGCCGAATTTCACGTTCAGTGCCAGCCCCAAGGTCGCGCCAACAAAGCCGACGCGCTGGAGAATACAGAGCGGGCAAGGCAGTTCGCCCAATACGATCTGGTCAGCGAACGCGACGATGAGGATCAGGCTGACGGCCGCCAGCCCCAGCCCATTGAGAGTGCGTGCCACGGAAGCGGTCATGCCTCGCCTCAGAGCACAACGTTCAGGGGGTCGGTGGCGTGCAACTTGAACAGCACCAGCAAACAAACCATCGAGAACACCCAGAAACCCAGTGCGGCCCGGCGCCGGCTCGCGAACACGCAGATCAGGCCTGCCAGCAGGCCGAAGAATGGAATGCTCATCATGATGCAGCCCCCTGCCTCACGGCCGAATGCGACGCCTGTCGGTCAGCCTACAGCGGCGCGCCTTAAGACGAGATTGCGGCTCCGGAAAAAGCGGCGTGATGGGAATGAGCGATCAATCGACCTTCTCGTTGGGGTAGACGCCCCAGAGGCGTTCCTGCTTGAGGTAGCCCTCGGTATTCGCGATGCTGATCCGGCACCAGGAATTGGCGCAGGACGCGACATTGGCGATCACGCCGGGCTCCAAGCGCGCCACCACGGCGGAGCCCTCATCGGCGTCCTTGCGCAAGCTGAAGGTCTCGCCCTTCGCCTTCGACCAGGGCGCAACGAGAGCGGTTCGCCGTCCCGACAACAGGCTGTGCAGGACCCAGCCCTCGGAGCCGTCGGCGTCGCGGACACGCCGCCAGGTCTCGAATTCCGCGACGACCTCAACCGGGAGCCCGGCGCGCTGGTAGACCCAGCGGGTGCGGTGTTCCTTGGAAGGCCCCTCGCGCAGGTTCACGCGGTCGGTCTTCAGGCTGACATAGCGTGGCACGGGCAACCCCGTGACGGAGCCCGCCTGCATGTCCTGAGCCTGGGAGGCCGAACCGGCCGCCATCGCCACGAGCACCGCCAGCCCCGACCGAACGCCACGCATCACCATACCTGCCATTCGTCCGATCTCCATCCGTCACGATCGCCCGCTGCCCGCGCCCCCAGCGAAGGGTCATGTTGTCATCCGTCGCTACGCCACTTAGAGAACGGGCGAAGCCAAGCGATCACGCCGTCCTCATTCCTGAAGCCCTGCGGTTAATGGGGGGTTGAGGCCAAAAGGCGGCGGCCGCGACAGACAGCGGAGGAGAGCCGTCCATGTCGAAGAAAAAGCCGCTGGTCGTCGTCACGCGCAAACTGCCAGCCGTGGTCGAAACGCGGATGCGCGAGCTGTTCGACGCCCGTCTCAACATCGACGACACCCCGATGAGCCAGGCCGCGCTGGTCGAGGCCGTGAAGGTCGCCGAGGTCCTCGTGCCGACCGTGACGGACCGGATCGATGCCGGCCTGATCGCCCAGGCCGGCGACCAGTTGCGGCTGATCGCCAATTTCGGCAATGGCATCGACAATATCGACGTCGCCAGCGCGGTCGCGCGCGGCATCACGGTGACGAACACGCCAGGCGTGCTCACCGACGACACCGCCGACATGACGATCGCACTGATCCTCGCGGTGGCGCGGCGCATCGCCGAGGGCGCACGCGTCATCCCTGACGACGAATGGGCAGGCTGGTCGCCGACCTGGATGCTGGGCCGGCGCATCACCGGCAAGCGGCTCGGCATCGTGGGCATGGGCAGAATCGGCCAGGCCGTGGCGCGCCGCGCGGCCGCCTTCGGGCTTTCGATCCATTACCATAACCGCCGCCGTCTCGATTCGCGGATCGAGGAGAAGCTCGACGCGACCTATTGGGATTCGCTCGACCAGATGCTGGCGCGCATGGACATCGTCTCGGTCAACTGCCCGCATACGCCGGCGACCTACCACCTGCTCTCGGCGCGGCGGCTCAAGCTGATGAAGCCCGACGCGATCCTGGTGAACACGGCGCGCGGCGAGATCGTCGACGAGAGCGCGCTAGCGCGTATGCTGGAAGCGGGCGAACTCGCCGGCGCCGGCCTCGACGTGTTCGAAAGCGAACCGGCGGTCAATCCGCGCCTGCTCAAGCTCGCGCGCAATCACCGGGTCGTGGTCCTGCCTCATATGGGCTCGGCCACGCATGAGGGCCGCGCCGACATGGGCGAGAAGGTCATCGTCAACATCAAGACCTTCATGGACGGCCACAAGCCGCCGGACCGCGTGCTGCCAAGCATGCTCTGAGGCGCCACGCTAAGGCTGGCACTCCTGTCTTCGCGAAGGCAGGGTAAAGCTCTTTCGCCCGGAACGTCTGGAGGTGCCCCACGTTAAGCCACCGGGGGCCCGCAAGGACCCGAAGACATGAGAGCTCTCTGCTGGCACGGCAAAGGCGACATTCGGTGTGACACCGTACCCGACCCGATCATCCAGGATACCGGAGACGTCGTCATCAAGGTGACGTCCTGTGCCATCTGCGGATCGGACCTGCACCTTTACGACGGCTACATGCCGACCATGGAGAGCGGTGATATTCTCGGTCACGAGACCATGGGCGAAGTGGTGGAGGTCGGCTCCGGCGTGTCCAAGCTGAAGGTCGGCGACCGTGTCGTGGTCCCCTTCAACATCGCTTGCGGCGAGTGCTTCTTCTGCCAGAAGTCGATGTTCTCGCTATGCGACCGCTCCAATCCGAACGCCGAGATGGCGCGCAAGGCCATGGGCCATTCGCCTTCGGGCCTGTTCGGATACTCGCACATGCTGGGTGGCTACGCCGGCGGGCAGGCCGAATATCTGCGGGTGCCATTCGCCGATGTCGGGCCGATCAAGATCCCCGACGGCATCCCGGACGAACAGGTCCTGTTCCTGTCGGACATCTTCCCGACCGGCTACATGGCGGCCGAAAACGCGGAGATCGAGCCCGGCGACACTGTCGCCGTCTGGGGCTGTGGGCCGGTCGGCCAGTTCGCCATGCAGTCGGCCTGGATGCTGGGCGCCGGCCGGGTGATCGCGATCGACAACGTGCCGGAACGTCTTCAAATGGCGGCGACCTATGGCAAGGCCGAGATCATCAACTTTGACGATACCGACGTCTACGACCGGCTGATGGAGATGACGAAGGGGCGCGGGCCCGACCGCTGCATCGACGCAGTCGGCGCGGAGGCCCATGCCGGTGGCTCGGTCGATGCCGTGATCGACAAGGTCAAGGCAGCCATGTTCCTCGGCACGGACAGGCCCCACGTTCTGCGCGAGGCGATCATGTCCTGCCGCAAAGGCGGCACATTATCGGTGCCGGGGGTGTATGTCGGCTTCCTCGACAAGCTGCCCTTTGGCGCGCTGATGAACAAGGGCATCACGATCCGCACCGGACAGACCCACACCCACCGCTACCTTGCTCCGCTCCTGGACAAGATCCTCGGTGGAGAAATCGATCCGACATTCGTCATCACGCATCGCGCGACGCTTGAAGACGGACCCGGACTTTATGAGACGTTCCGTGACAAAAAGGATGGCTGCATCAAGGTTGTCATGACGCCTTGATCCGGGGCGTCGCGGCGCGCTGAGCGAAGCCATGGCTAAGCGCGAAGCCCGGCCACCAGCGCCGGCCATCGGCTGAAATCGTCGATCACCGCCAGCGCCCCGGCCTCGGCCACGCGCGCAGCACTCCGCGGCCTGTCATGCGAGACGCCGGTGAAGCCGACGACCCGCATGCCCGCCGCCCGCGCCGCGCGCACGCCCGGCACGGAATCCTCGATGACGAGGCAGGTTTGCGGCTGCACCCCCATCTGCTCAGCCGCATGGAGGAACACGTCGGGATGAGGCTTGCCGCGCGCCACCTGCGAGGCCGAGAAGATGTGTGGATCGAACAGGTCGATCAGTCCCGTGATCGCGAGATTGCGGCGCAGTGGGGCCACGCTGGTCGAGGACGCAACGCAGCGACGGCCGCCGATGGCATCGAGCGCCTCGCGCACCCCCGGCAGGGCCCGGAGCTCGGTTTCGAGCCGCAAGGCGACCGCATCCTCGATCGTCTGTTCGAAATCGGCGGGGAGCGCGCGGCCATGTGCCGCCTCGATGATCTTGACGCCATCGGACCAGGGAATGCCGACGATGCTGTCGACATAATGGTCGATGGTCCAGTTCGTCAGGCCGAGCGCATGGCAGGCGGCGAGGCTGACCTCGCCATAGAGCGTCTCGGTATCGATCAGCGTTCCGTCGCAATCATAGATGACGAGATCAGGCATCGCTGCGGGCGGTGTCGAACTGGCCGGTCTTGCGGAAACGCCAGAGATAGGACGGCACGATCGCCTCCACCGAGACCGGTGCAATGCCGATCGCCTCGAAGCTGCGGCCCTCCGCGACGGCCGCATCGGACACGACATTGTCGGTTTCGAGCAGCGCGACCTGGTCGCGGGTCAGCATCAGCGCATCCGGCAGGAGCCCCAGTGTCAGCGTGTTCACAATCTCAAGGACGCGCGCCTTGATCCGCGCCAGCGGGAACGGCAGCGGCACGAACAGCGGCTTGCGATCGGTGACCTCGCAGATATAGGCGACGAGCTCGCGGAAGGTCTTCACCTCCGGCCCGCCGAGTTCATAGATGCGGCCTTCCGCCACACGGCCCTCGACGGCGCGCGCGACCGCTTCGGCCACATCGCCGACGAAGACCGGCTGGAATTTGGTTGCGCCTCCGCCGACGAGCGGCAGGGCAGGCAGCATGCGGGCCAGCGAGGCAAAGCGGTTGAAGAAACCGTCCTCCGGCCCGAAGACGATGGAAGGCCGCAGCACGATGGCGCCAGGCACCGCCGCATGAACGGCTGCCTCGCCTTCGGCCTTGCTGCGGGCATAAACCGATCGAGAATCGGGCGCCGCACCGATGGCCGAGATCTGCACGAGGCGCGTGATGCCGACGGCTGCGCAGGCCTGGGCCACGGCGCGGGCGCCATTGGCCTGCACGCCGGTAAAGCTCTGTCGGCCGCCCTCCTGCAGGATGCCGACGAGATTGACGACCGCCGCAGCGCCCTTGACCGCCGCAGCGACCGATTCGGGATAGCGCAGATTGGCCTGGACCGCGTGGATCTGGCCGACGGTGCCGAGCGGCTGCAGGAAGCCGGCGAGATCGGGCCGGCGAACCGCGACGCGGACACGGTAGCCGCGCTTGACCAGCGCCCGCACGACGTGACGGCCGACGAAACCGGAGCCGCCGAAGACCGTGACGAGTTGCTGGCTCGGAAGGGACAGATCGATTGCCATGGTCGGCTTGCCTCGCGCGCACTGGATTGGAAGCGTCCTAAAGCATTTCACCCCGCTCTGGAAAGGCGTTTGGCGCAGAGCGGCATGAGGCGTCACCAGCAGGAAGACCGCCTGCCCGCCCCCTTGGGCGATCACTGCCGCCGAAAGAGGCAGGAAACCAGACGAAATCCCAGAGACTTTGCTGAATTCGGCAAATGTTCCCTTTATGTCCGCAGCAAACTTAACGCGCCCTTCAGCTACAGCCGCTAAAACCCATGAAATCGATCGATACGATCCACCGGGGGGTGCATAGTGAAGTCAATTCGGGACAAGATTCTGGGCCTGATCGGTATTGTTGCGATCGGCGCCGTGATCGCTCTTGCGAGCGCGCTTTTCGCCATCGCCGCGCTGGAGACCGCAAACGAGCGCGTGGCGCGGCAAAACGACGTGACGCTGGCGACAGAACGTCTCAACGTGGCCGTCAACCAACTCAGCGAGGATTCCCGTCTGGCCTATATGGCGCGCAACCCCAATGAAGCGAAGACGGCCGCCACGGCCATCGAAATGGGCCTGAGCCGGGTCGATGAGCGGCTGAAGATCTTTGTGGCGATGGTTCCCGACAGCGAGCGCGAACGCGCGGACAAAATCCGCAAGCTGGTCGGGGATTTCGCCGCGATCCGCGCCGAGACCGCCAAGCTGGCACTCGAGGTCTCTGGGCGCGCTGCCGATGCCTGGGGCAACAGCGAGGCCAGCCGGCGCAACCGGACGGCCCTGATCGAGGAGTTGTCAGGCTTCAGCCGCGTCAACGAGGAGGCTGGCAAAGTTTTCGAGGCCCAGTCATCCAGCTTCGCCAGCAAGATGCACGTGCTGCTGCCGCTCGGCCTGCTGGTGCTGCTCGGTGTCTCGATCGTGGCAGCAGTCGCCTTTTCCCGGCGCGCGATCATCAAGCCGCTTCTCGATCTCGGCACCGTCATGGATCGGCTCACAGCCGGCGACAACGCCGTCGATGTGCCGCACACCCAGCGCAGCGACGAGATCGGGGGGATGGCCCGCGCCGTCTCGGTGCTGCGCGAGAGCAGCGAGAAGGTGGCGATCCTGCAGCAGCAGGAACACGCCGCGTCCGCCGCCCGTCTGGCCCGCGCGCAGTCGATGGAGGCCGTGGTTTCCGATGTCGGCGAGGTCGTGGCCGCTGCTGCTGCGGGCGATTTCTCGGCGCGTCTCCAGATCGATCAGGCCGACGCGCAGATGCAGAAGCTTGTCGCCGGCATCAACGAGATCAACGCGGTGGTGGATTCGGCGACGAGCGAGTTTGCCCGGGCGCTCTCGGCGGTGGCCGATGGCG
>QBLV01000047.1:0-17620 GCA_003241815.1 Hyphomicrobiales bacterium
ACGCCGTGCCGGCACCCGCGAGGCCATGGCGGGCCTCTCCGAAGAGGAGCGCCGCCGCGCCCGCCGCCCTGACCCCGTTCCGGACCTTGTCCCGGCGTCGCGCGCGGCAGCGCCGCAGGCGCGGTCGCCATTCCGGCCGGACGGAAGCGCAGCGCCGCATTCGCGACGCGCAGCACGTCTTGGCGGTCCTCGGTGACGACCTGAAGATTGGCTGTCATGCCCGGCAGCAGAGCCATGTCGGCGTTGGCGACGCGGATGACGCCGGTATAGGTCACGACGTTCTGGATCGTCTGCGCGCCGAGCCGGACCATCTCGACGCGGCCCTCGAAGGTGCGGTTGGGATAGGCGTTGACGGTGAACGTCGTCGGCTGGCCAGCCTTCAACCGGCCGAGCGTGCCGGTCGCCCGCACGGCGGCCGTGATCTGGCCGCGATCGACCGGCGCGGAGCGATAGGCCGCCTCATTGGCCGTTCCGCCGGTGGGGCGCAGCGTCCAGTAGCCGCCTGCCACTGCGAGCGCCACCAACCCCGATCCGATCAGCCATTTGCGCAAGGTCGCGTCCCCATGGTCGTGCAAGCGAGGCCGCCTGCATCCAGCGATCAGATCATGCCAGAATCCCGCACCGGCAGCGAGTTAACTTACCGCAATGTGGCGGAGAGCTTGGGCCCATCCTGCCAATAGGTGGCGGATTAAGCCACCCGCGACCCCTGCGTCACCGCCAGCAGATCCCGTAACGTCGTGATCGTCGAAGCGTCGGCGACGCCGTCGACCTTGTCCTGGCGCCAGTGGCGCTGGAAGGCGGCGACGACCGCCTCCAGCTTCTCGTCATAGATGCCGTCGACCGTGACACCGTAGCCCAGCATCGCGAACATCGCCTGCAGCGCCTCGACCGGCTGTCCGCTGTCGCCGCGCGCGAAGAAGCGGCCGCCGCGGATCGGGGGTGGTTCGCTCCAGAGGCCGACGCCGGCTTCGGCGAAATGGCGCCAGGGGAATTTCTCGCCGGGGTCGATCTTGCGGCCGGGTGCGATGTCGGAATGGGCGAGCACGCGCGCGGGCGGAATAGCCCAGCGTTCGCAGATGTCGCGGCAGAGGTTGAGCGTGGCCGCGATCTGCTCGGGCGGGAAATCGGGCAGGCCTCCGGGATGGCCGGGGTTGGCGATCTCGATGCCGATCGAGCAGGAGTTGATGTCGGTCTCGCCGGCCCAGTGTGAGGCGCCGGCATGCCAGGCGCGGCGGGCTTCGGGTACGAGCTGCAGCGTGTGGCCGTTCTCGAAGACGAAGTAATGCGAGGAGACCTGCGAGACCGGGTTGCACAGCCATTGCAGCGCCTCGCCGGCATTGGCCATGCCGGTATAGTGCAGGATCAGCATGTCCGGCCGGCGGGGAGCGCCGTTGGCAGACGGTGCCCCTTTGCGCTCGCCGTGATTGGGGGAGGGGAAGATCCTGGCCGCGAAGCGGCTGTCGGGCGTCGTCGTCGGGCTCATATGGCCGGGCTCATGCTGGTTCTCAGGCTCATGCGGGCAAGCTCGCCAAGCGAGCGTGCAGGCCGCGTTCGCGCTCGATCCTGTCCCATGCGGCGTTGATCGCGGCGAGCCGGCGGGTGGCGATGGCGACCGCTTCCTCCGGCAGGCCGCGCGCGATTTCGCGATCGGGATGGTTCTGCGCCACCAATTGGCGGTAGTGCCGCTTGAGGTCGCCGTCGCTCATCTCGCGTGTCGCGCCCAGCACGAGATAGGGGTCGTCGGCACGGCGGACATGGCGGGCCTCGATGCGGGCGAAATCTGTGTCACTGACGCCGAATATGGTCGCGACATCGCGCAAATAGGCATGCTCGTCATGGTGAATTGCGCCATCGGCAGCGGCGATCAGGAAGAGCCCGTCCAGCACATCCTCGAGGAGCGCGGGCTCGTCGCGGAAGGCATCGGCGATCTGGCTGGCATAGGCCTCGAAGCCGGCGCTGGTCTGCTTGGCGAGGTCGAACAGCATCTCGATGCGCTTTTGCTGCTCGGGCGGCACTGTGACGATGCGCTGGAACGCGGCGACCTCGTCGCGGGTCACGACCCCGTCCGAACGCGCCATCTTGGCCGCGAGCGCGACGAGCCCGGTGGTGAAGATCAGTTCGCGTGGGGCGGGGCCGAAAGGGGCACCTTCGCGGTCGACCAGGATGTGGCCGGCGAGCGCCCCGACGAGCGCCCCGAGCGGGCCGCCGAGCGCGAGACCCAGCCCGCCCGCGCCCAGAGCGCCCCAGAATGACGAAACCATGGTTGAGGAATCTCCCGGCCCAGTGCTGTCGGCATCGTAGCGGCATAGGGCAGGCCGCAACAGTCCGGCTGAGGCTGCTGCCGTCCGCATTATGCGATTGCGGCGGTCATTACGGCCTCAATGGGGCGAAAGTCGTGAGCCGGGGTCAATACCGCAGATCGTCGGGATGGCGCGGCACGGCGATTCGCGAATTACAGTATGAATACTTGTGATCAAGTCATCGTATATCTGGAGTCAGGTATTGAATTTCGAGCGAGTTTCTGGTGGGCGAGACAG
The DNA here is from genome assembly GCA_003241815.1 of Hyphomicrobiales bacterium. Lineage (GTDB taxonomy): Bacteria > Pseudomonadota > Alphaproteobacteria > Rhizobiales > Beijerinckiaceae > Allobosea. The sequence continues at coordinate 2,538 of QBLV01000047.1, forward strand.
ATTCTCGTCACATTTACTGATCACTGGACTGCCCTCTCTAGCCATGTCCCAGACGGAAGGTTCCAGTCGATCATGCGGTATACCTCCAGCGGCACTGCCGCCGCCCTCGCGATTTGCCTCGCAACCCTTCAGCCGGCCCAGGCCATGGTGAATGACGAGACGGACGCCCGTGCGTTCATCGTCAGGGAAGCGGAGATCAAGCGCGCGACGGAGGGGACCGAGGCCGGTGGTGGCAAGGCCGAAGCGGCTGCTGCCGAAGCGACGCCTGTGGCTGCTGGCAAGACGAAGCCAGCTCGTGCCGCCGCGCTCGCCGCGCTCGCCGCGCCGGCCGGATCGGATGGTCTCAAGGCGCTGGTCGCCCGCCATGCCGCTGCGAACGGCGTTCCCTTTTCGCTGGCCGATGCGGTGGTGCGGGTGGAGAGCCGCTACAATCCCCGTGCCGCCAATGCCGGCAATTACGGGCTGATGCAGATCCGCCACCAGACGGCGCGCGGCATGGGCTACTCCGGTGGAGCCGCTGGCCTGCTCGACGCCGAGACCAATGCCCGCTACGCCATGAAATACCTGGCGATGGCCTATCGGGCCGCTGGCGGCGACACCTGCCGCACCATCATGAAATATCAGAGCGGCCATATGGCGACGCGCATGAGCGGCGCCAACCGCACCTACTGCGCCAAAATCCGCACCATCACGGCCAGCAACTGAACGCGGCGAGACCCTGTCCGGGTCGCTCGCCTTGACGCGAGGCCCTGGAGCGCGCACTAGCCCTCCCGCCAGTCGGCCGGACGGCCGCTCCTGCGAGAACTCCTGGTTCTTTCGGGGGAGGAAAGTCCGGGCTCCACGGAAACACGGTGCCGGATAACGTCCGGCGGGGGCGACCCCAGGGAAAGCGCCACAGAGATCGAACCGCCCGCAAGCTTTGGGTTTGCGGGTAAGGGTGAAAAGGTGCGGTAAGAGCGCACCGCGGACCCGGCAACGGGGACGGCATGGCAAGCCCCACCGGGAGCAAAACCGAATAGGGACGATGCTTTTCGCGCAAGCGGGGAGGGGCCTGTTTCTGGGCCTTGTCGTCCGGGTTGGTTGCTCGAGGCACGCAGCAATGCGTGTCCCAGAGGAATGGCCGTCACGTTGCAGGAGCGATCCTGCAGCCATCCAGAACCCGGCTTACAGGCCGACTGGCACCTCGCGTCTGCAAATCCGCTGCGGCGGGCATCTGAAGCGATCATCTCCGCTTCCGGTGCTCACGGACCAATGTCCGCTCCGCTCCGGTTCTCGACGACCGCTCCAAATGCCTCACCGGAGCGAATTTCCAGATCGCTGGGCCTGCGCCGTATGGCGTGTGATCACGCCACCGTCAGTTCGACCGGGATGTTGCCTCTCGTCGCGTTCGAATACGGGCAGACGATGTGGGCCTTCTGGACCAGATCCTCGACGACGGCCTTGTCGACGCCTGGGACGGAGATGGTCAGCTTGACCTCGAGGCCGAAGCCGCCGCCATCGTCGCGCGGGCCGATGCTGACATCGGCGCTGACCTTGGCATCGTCCGGGATCTTCACCTTCTCCTTGCCGGCGACGAACTTCAGCGCGCCGAGGAAACAGGCCGAATAGCCCATCGAGAACAGCTGCTCGGGATTGGTCCCGTCGCCGCCGCTGCCGCCCATCTCCTTTGGCGTGTTCAGCACGACGCTGATGTTGCCGGTGTCCGTCGCTGCCTTGCCTTCGCGGCCGCCGGTGGCCGAGCCATGTGCAGTGTAGAGAATTTTCATCGGGGAACTCCTTGGCCTTGGTGATCGTCCTGCGGTCGCGATGCGGGGCCGGTCGATTGATCGGTGAGCTTGCATCGACGATTTAGATCGTGCACAATTAAATTGTCAACGATCAAATGAGTCCGCTCACATGGAATTGATTGCGTCACCGGTTGGGTTCTGATCTTCGGTGCCGAGGACGCGAGGGCTCCGGGAAGGGAAGCGATGAGTGCCGAGAAGGTTCCCAACGAGAAGGTTCCCGAGCGGCGTTCGCCCCGGCTGGAGGAGCAGCTCTGCTTCGCAATCTACCAAGCCGGTCATGCCTTCACCCGGCTGTACCGCTCGGTCCTGGCCGATCTCGGCCTGACCTATCCGCAGTATCTGGTCATGCTCGTGCTGTGGGAGTGTGACGGGCTGACCGTAAAGGCGGTGGGCGAGCGGCTCTCGCTCGATTCCGGCACGCTGACGCCGCTGCTGAAACGTCTGGAGGTGGCCGGCCTGATCCGCCGCGAACGCAGCCGCCAGGATGAGCGGCAGGTCATGCTGCGTCTGACGGAGGCCGGGGAGGCGCTGCGCGCGAAGGGCGTCTGCGTGCCCGAGGCGATGGGGCGAGCCATCGGCGATGCCGTGCATCCGGACGGTCGGTTGCTGGCCGATCTGACGGCTTTGCGCGACGCGCTGCTGAAGTCCGCTGGCCAGAGCTGAGCCCGCAGAAATAGTTTTTCGATCCGGACGATGCGCCTGGACGGTCTGCCGCCGCCGTCCGCGAGTGGCTCCGGCGCCAAATCGAGCGCGGTTACGGATACTTAACCTTAACGGGCTGTGATGCTGCGGAGCTCCCGCAGCTATGCTCCTGCACGTCCGATTCCATTGACGCCCATAAACCCCCATGCTATCCCAAGCCATCCCGTCGAAGCCGGCAGGCGACAATCAGATCAGGGTCCGTGTGCCGCGCGGATTCTGGTCGGTGCCCGCGCTTCGCCTGCTTCGACGGGAGGCTTCGGCCCCGCCATTTCCACGGCCGGGCTCGTGCATGAAGAACAGGCCGGGAGGCGGCGTTGACGGACCGCTTCGTCTCGAATTTCACCAACCGGCTGGATGCCAAGGGGCGTGTCTCGATTCCGTCGAGCTTCCGCGCGGTGCTGGCGAAGGACGGCTACGAGGGCCTCTACGTTCATCCCGCGCTCGATCTCGCCGCCTTCGATGCCGGCGGCCATGCGCTTCGCAGAACCATCGACGACATCCTGGCGCGGTTCTCGCCCTTTTCGGAGGAGTGGGAGTCGCTATCGACCGCGCTGAACGGCACATCCGAGGTGCTGAAGATCGATCCGGAGGGGCGCATCATGCTGAGCGAGGCGCTCAAGGCGCATACGGGGATCATCGACACGGTCACCTTCGTCGGCCACGGCCACAAGTTCCAGATCTGGGAGCCAGAGCGCTTTCAGGCACATCTCGATGCGGCGAAGTCGAAGCTGCGCGACGTCAAGCGCGCGCTCAGTTCGCAGTCTCTCTCGCCGCAATCTCTCTCGCCGGCCGGGGTCACGGGCCCATGAGGGGTCGTGGCCATCGTGAAGACGTCGGCGCCGCAGACGCTGCATCCGCGCCGCATGTGCCGGTGCTTCTGGCGGAGGTGCTCACGGCCCTCGCGCCCAAGCCGGGCGGGCGCTATCTCGACGGAACCTTCGGCGCTGGCGGCTACGCACGTGCTATCCTCGACGCGGCCCCGGACGCCAAGCTGCTGGCGCTCGACCGCGACCCGACGGCGATTACTGGGGGCGCCGATCTCGTCGCGGCGATGGCCGGTCGCCTGACGCTGGCGCAGGCCCGGTTCGGTGAGCTTGCCGAAGAGGCGGAGCGCTTTCAGATGACGCCGCTCGACGGCGTCGTGCTCGATATTGGCGTCTCGTCGATGCAGATCGACCAGGCGGAGCGTGGTTTTTCGTTCCGCTTCGATGGCCCGCTCGACATGCGGATGAGCGGTGAGGGCCGGAGCGCCGCCGACCTCGTCAACGAGGCGGAAGAGGGCATGCTCGCCAACATCTTCTATCATTATGGCGAGGAGCGTCGCTCGCGAGCGGTCGCGCGCGCGGTCGTCGAGGCCAGGCGCAAGGTGCCGCTGACGACGACCAAGCAACTCGCCGACCTCGTCGCCGGCATCGTCTGGGCCGAGCCCGGTGCCGCCCATCCCGCCACGCGCGTGTTCCAGGCCTTGCGTATCGCGGTCAATGACGAGCTCGGTGAACTGGTCGCCGCGCTGCATGCGGCCGAGAGTGTGTTGGCTCCGGGAGGGCGGCTGGTCGTCGTGACCTTCCATTCGCTGGAAGACCGCATCGTCAAACAGTTCTTCAGCGAGCGTTCCGGGCGGGCGCCGGCTGGCTCGCGCCATGCACCTGTCGTGGACGTGGCGCAGCCGACTTTCAGCCTGGTCAACCGGGGGCCGATCGCGGCGGGGGAGGCCGAGACGCGGGCCAATCCGCGCGCGCGTTCGGCCAAACTCCGGGCCGTCGAGCGCAATGCCGCGCCGCCCCGCGAGCCTGAGCCCGATCTCGTCGCGCTTGCCGGCATTCCCGCGCCGCAGCCCCGCCGGAGGCCCTAGAGCATGATCAAGCTGCTCCATGTCATCGCCATCGGCGCATTGGTCTCATCGGCCTTCTATGCCTACGGGATCAAATACGAGACCACGCTCGAGTCCGAGCAACTTCAGAAGATCCGGATGAAGGCCCAGCGCGAGCGCGACGCCATCGCCGTGCTGAAGGCGGAGTGGCAGTATCTGAACCGGCCCGACCGACTGCAGGCGCTCGCCGACCGCCATCTCGATCTGCAGGCCTTTTCGGTGACGCAGGTCGTGCGCGCCTCCGACATTCCCAATCGCGGGCCCAAGGTCGATGCGATCGGTCGCAAGCTCGAAGATCTGGGTCTGGGACTTCCGACCGAGACCCCCAGGGATCGCAAGGCGAGCGCCACCACGCCGGGAGGCCGTCCATGAGCGAGGCTACAACAGAGCCCGGCGTGCCGGAGGGCGAGCCCGCTCCCGCGCGCCGCTTCAGCTTGCTGCGAGACGTCTTCCGCATGAGCGGAGAAAAGAGCCAGCCGCGTGTCGGACTGGTGATCCTCGGCTTCTCCGTGCTGTTCCTGGCCATCACCGGTCGTCTGGTGATGCTGGCCACCGTCGGCAACGAGCAGGTCGGCCTGCGCCGCGCCACCTCGACGGCGATCTCGGCGGCACGGCCCGACATCGTCGACCGCAATGGCGACGTGCTGGCGACCGACATCCGCACCGTCTCGGTCTTCGCCGAGCCGCGCAAGATCCTCGACAAGGACGAGGCGACCGAACTGCTCACTGCCGTCCTGCCCGAACTCGACGCCAAGGATCTGCGCGACAAGCTCGGCACCAAGAAGGGCTTCGTCTGGGTCAAGCGCGAGATCACGCCGCGCCAGCAGGCCGAGGTCCATCGCCTCGGCATTCCAGGCGTCGGTTTCGTGCCGGAGAACAAGCGCGTCTATCCCAACGGCACGGCCGCCGCGCATGTGCTCGGCTTCGCCAATGTCGACAATGTCGGCATCGCCGGCATCGAGAAATACATCGATTCGCAAGGATTGCAGGACCTCAACGGTGCCGGGCTCGCAACGCAGGCCTCCGACCTCAAGCCGATGGCGCTGTCGATCGACCTGCGCGTCCAGCACGCTCTGCGCGACGAGCTGTCGAAGGGGATGGAAAAATACAAGGCGATCGCGGCTGCCGGCGCGATCATGGACGTCAATACGGGCGAGATGATCGCGCTGGTCTCGCTACCCGATTTCGATCCCGGCAATCCTGTCGATGCGCTCGAAAAGGACCGGATCAACCGGATGAGCGTCGGCGTCTACGAAATGGGCTCGACGTTCAAGGCGCTGACCGTCGCGATGGCACTGGATTCCGGCAAGGCCAACATCAATTCGAGCTATTCGACCGCCGGCGGCATGATGCGTTTCGGCCGGCAGGTGATCAAGGAATACCACGGCACGGGCCGCACCCTGACGGTGCCCGAGGTCTTCCTGCACTCGTCGAACATGGGCTCGATCAAGATGGCCCTGTCGGTCGGCGTCGAGGGTCACAAGGCCTTCCTGCGAAAGATGATGCAGCTCGACCGGATGACGACCGAGCTGCCCGAGAGCGCCGCGCCGATCGTGCCCGGGCGCTGGGGCGAGATCAACACGGCGACGATCGCCTTCGGTCACGGCCTCGCGGTCGCGCCGCTGCAAGCGATGGCGGCCGTCGGCGCTTTGGTGAATGGCGGCACGCTGATTACGCCGACCTTCCTCAAGCGCTCCGAGGAAGAGGCGAAGAAGGTCGGGATACGCGTGATCAAGCCCGAGACCTCCGAGGCGATGCGCTTCATCATGCGCCTCAACGGTGAGAAGGGTTCGGCGCGCAAGGCCGATGTCGCGGGCTACTTCGTCGGCGGCAAGACCGGCACGGCGGAGAAGGTCATCAACGGCCGCTACGCCAAGAACCGCAACTTCACGACGTTCACGGCGATCGCGCCGTCCGACAAGCCGAAATACCTGTTCCTTGCGATCTATGACGAGCCCAAGGGCTATGCCGAGAGCGGCGGCTATTCGACGGCCGCCTGGAACGCCGGCATCACCACCGGCAGGGTGATCGAGCGCACGGCGCCGATCCTGGGCCTGTCGCCGCGCTTCGAGCCACCAGTCGCTCCGTTCCCGCTGATGGCGCGGCTGGGCGCCTGGGGCACGCGCTAGCACCGTCATGCCGACATCGGCCTGCTCGCGCATCGCGACCGTCGTCCCGGACCAGCCGCGTCTTCGGGGCCGATCCGGAAGCATCATGAGGCACGGTCGTGCTTTATGATGGATTCCGGGTCTTCGCTTCGCTACGCCCGGAATGACGGCGTTTTCGCGGAGTGAAGGCGTTGGCGATTTGAGGACGAACCCTTGACCTTGGTTTCCGCATGAGCACGCGCCCCTCGACGCTCGACATTCTCTTTCCGGGGGCCTTCCCGCTCGAGGCGAACCGTCCGGTTTCCGGCGTGTCATTCGATAGCCGCAAGGTCCGTCCTGGCGAGGTCTTCGTGGCGCTCGCCGGCGTAAAAGCGGATGGCGGGCGCTTCATCGCGGACGCGGTCGCCAAGGGTGCGATTGCGGTTGTGTCCGGGCAGGCGCGGCCGGCCGACCTTGCCGACAGCATCGCCTTTGCGCAGGTTTCTGATCCGCGCCGCGCCTTGTCGCTGGCCGCGGCTGTCGTCCATCCGCTGCAGCCCGGAACGATCGTCGCGGTCACGGGTACCAGCGGGAAGTCTTCTGTCGCCGACTTCACGCGCCAGATATTCCAGACACTCGGCCATGAGGCGGCAAGCCTCGGCACGATCGGCGTCGTCACAGCCAAGGGCGCCGATTACGGTTCGCTGACGACGCCGGACCCGCTCTCGCTGCACGCCTCACTCGACAAACTGGCCGGGGAGGGCGTGACGCATCTGGCCATGGAGGCCTCGTCTCACGGCCTCGACCAGCATCGCCTCGACGGCGTCAGGCTGAGGGCCGGCGCCTTTCTCAATCTCGGGCGCGACCATCTCGATTATCATCCGACGGTGGAGGATTATCTGGCGGCCAAGCTGCGGCTTTGGGAGTTGCTGCCAGCCGGTGCACCCGTCGTGATCAACCGCGACGAACCCTATGCGCAGGAGGCCGCGCAGGCGGCGACGGTGGCAGGGCATCCGCTGATCGGCATCGGCCGCGGGGGTGAGACGATCAGGCTCGTCGAGAGTTTGCGTGAAGGCTTCTCGCAGCGGCTGACGCTTGCCGTCGATGGGCGGGATCTGGTCGTGAACCTGCCTTTGGTCGGCGACTTCATGGCGGGCAATGCACTCGTGGCCGCAGCGCTTGCGATCGCGACCGGCGATGAGCCGGTTGCGGCTCTGCAGGCCATCTCGGGGCTGACAGGCGTCGTCGGGCGGCTGGAACGAGTCGGCGAGGCCAACGGTGGACTGGTCGTGGTCGATTACGCCCACAAGCCCGATGCGCTGGCCGCCGTGCTTTCGACGCTGCGGGGATATGCGACGGGCCGCCTGATCTGCGTCTTCGGCTGCGGTGGTGATCGCGACACCGGCAAGCGTGCGCTGATGGGCGCGATCGCGGCTGAGAAGGCCGATCTCGCCATCGTCACCGACGACAATCCGCGCAGCGAGAACCCGGCCGCGATCCGGGCGCAGGTGCTGGCCGCCTCGCCGAAGCTGACCGAGATCGGCGACCGGGCCGAGGCGATCACGGCCGCCGTGCGGATGCTCGCTGCCGGCGATGTGCTGGTCGTTGCCGGAAAGGGCCATGAAACCGGCCAGATCATCGGTGATCGGACCTATCCTTTTTCCGACCAGGACGTGGTGCGGACGGCAATCGCGGAGATCGCAGCATGAGCGCGCCCCTCTGGAGCGGAGACGAACTGGTCGCGGCCATGGCCGCGCGCACGGAGGGTCCGGTGCCGGGCGCCGTCACCGGCATCTCGATCGACACGCGCACGCTGGAGCCTGGCGATGCCTTCTTCGCGATCACTGGCGAGGCTCGCAACGGGCATGATTTCGTCGCAGGCGCGCTGGGGAAGGGCGCGGCGCTCGCCGTTGTCGACGAGGCACATGCGGCGCAATTCGCCGGCCAAGGGGCGCTTGCCGTCGTGCCGGACGTCCTGACGGCGATGGAGCGGGCCGGGAGCGCCCGCCGGGCGGAACTCAAGGCCGGAATCGTCGCCGTGACCGGCTCGGTCGGCAAGACCGGTACCAAGGATGCGCTGCGGCTTGTGCTGTCGCGGCAGGGCAAGACGCATGCGCCTGTCGCCTCCTACAACAATCATTGGGGCGTGCCGCTGACCTTGTGTCGGACGCCCGCCGACGTGGCCTATGGCGTCTACGAGATCGGGATGAACCATCCCGGCGAAATCCTGCCGCTGGCGAAGCTGGTCCGACCCCAGGTCGCGATCATCACCACGATTCAGCCTGTGCATCTTGCAGCTTTCGAATCGCTCGAAGGTATCGCCGAGGAAAAGGCCGGCGTTTTCTGGGAGCTCGAACCGGGCGGCACGGCCATCGTGAACGCCGACATCCCGCAGGCCGATCTGCTCGAGCGCATCGCCAAGGCAGGCCCGGCAGGACGGGTGATCCGCTTCGGGGAAAGCCCGGACGCTGATGTCAGGCTGATCTCCTGTGCGCTCAAATCCGATGTCTCGACCGTCGATGCCGTGGTGATGGGGCAGCCCGTGACCTACCGGCTGGGCAGCCCCGGCAAGCATATCGTGTTGAATTCGCTGGCCGTGCTGGCCGCCATCCATGCGCTCGGCGCCGATCTTGCGCTGGCGGCCCTGGCGTTGGGCGACCTGCGGCCGCCGGCCGGGCGCGGAGCGCAACAAAAGCTCGAAGGGCCTGGCGGGCCCTTCACGCTGATCGACGAGAGCTATAACGGCAATCCGGCCTCGATGCGGGCCGCAATCGAGAATCTCGGGCGGATTCCGGTCGCTGGCCGGGGCCGCCGGATCGCCGTTCTCGGCGACATGCTGGAGCTCGGGCCGACGGGGCCGGAACTGCACAAGGGGCTGGGCGAGGCGATCCTCGCCAACGGCATCGATGTGGTTTTCGCCTGCGGGCCGCTGATGCGCGGACTCTATGACAGCTTGCCTTCGACCCTGCGGGGGGCTTATGCCGCGCAGGCGAGCGGGCTGGAGCCTCTCGTGCTGGACGCGATCCGGGCTGGCGACGTCGTCACGGTCAAGGGTTCGCTGGGCTCGCGCATGGGGCCGATCGTCAAGGCGCTCGCGGCGCGGTACCCGGCTCCGTCGGCGGACAACTAGAACAAGAGACCGAAAAACAGATGCTCGTCTGGCTCGCCGATTTCTCCGGCACGTTCCCGATCCTGAACGTGTTCCGGTACATCACCTTCCGTGCCGGTGGCGCCACGGCAACCGCGCTGCTCGTGGTGTTCTTCTTTGGGCCGGCGGCGATCTCCTGGCTCCGGATCAAGCAGGGCAAGGGGCAGCCGATCCGCGAGGACGGGCCGCAATCCCATCTCGCCAAGCGCGGCACACCGACCATGGGCGGGCTGATGATCCTCGGCGGCCTGCTGGTGGCGACGCTGCTCTGGGGAAACCTGCGCAACCCCTATGTCTGGGTCGTGCTCGGGGTGACGATCAGCTATGGCGCGATCGGCTTCTACGACGATTTCCTGAAGGTGACGAAGCAGTCCCACAAGGGCTTCTCGGGCAAGGCGCGGCTCGGGCTGGAGATGGTGATCGCGCTCTTCGCCTGCTGGGTGGTGATGCAACTCGGCCCGCCGGCCATCGCATCGGGCTTCGCCATGCCCTTCCTGAAGGAGCTCATGATCCCGCTGGGCATCTTCTTCCCGCTGGTGACGGCCTTCGTCGTCGTCGGCGCCGGCAATGCGGTCAACCTCACCGACGGCCTCGACGGACTGGCCATCGTGCCGGTGATGATCGCGGCCGCGACCTTCGGCTTCATCTCCTATCTCACCGGCAACGCGATCTTCGCCAACTATCTCCAGATCCACCATGTGCCCGGCGCGGGCGAACTCTCCGTGATCTGCGGCGCGGTGATCGGCGCCGGTATCGGCTTCCTCTGGTTCAACGCACCCCCGGCGCAGATTTTCATGGGCGACACCGGCTCGCTGGGACTCGGCGGACTGCTCGGCGTCGTCGCGGTCGCGACCAAGCATGAGATCGTGTTGGCGATCGTGGGCGGGCTGTTCGTCATCGAGGCGCTCTCGGTGATCATCCAGGTCTTCGTCTACAAGCGCACCGGCAGGCGGGTGTTTCTGATGGCGCCGATCCACCACCATTTCGAGAAGCTGGGCTGGACCGAGCCGCAGGTGGTGATCCGGTTCTGGATCATTTCCGTGGTACTGGCGCTGGTCGGCCTGTCGACGTTGAAGCTGCGCTGATCATGACGCCGTTGACGTGTTTTAAGGGCATGCGCGTCGCGCTTTTCGGGCTCGGCGGCTCGGGGCTCGCCACGGCGCGCGCACTCGCCGCAGGCGGGGCTGATATCGCTGCATGGGACGATAATCAGGCCAGCCGCGACAAGGCGGCTGAGCAGGGCATTCCTGTCGTCGATCTGGCGACCGCCGACTGGTCCGGTTTTGCTGCGCTGGTGCTGGCGCCGGGCGTGCCGCTGACGCATCCCGCCCCGCACTGGACGGTCCTGAAGGCGCAGGCCGCAGGCATCGAGATCATCGGCGACATCGAGTTGTTCTTCCGCGAGCGGGCAAGGATCGCGCCGGCCGCTCCAGTCGTCTGCATCACCGGCACCAATGGAAAGTCGACGACGACGGCGCTGATCGCCCATGTGCTGCGTGCCGCCGGGCGCGACGTGCAGATGGGCGGCAATATCGGCACCGCCGTGCTGGCTCTGGAGCCGCCGGCCGAGGGTCGCATCCACGTCATCGAGTGTTCGAGTTACCAGATCGACCTTTCGCCCTCGATGGCGCCGAGCGTCGGCATCCAGATGAACCTGACGCCGGATCATCTCGACCGGCATGGCACGTTCGAGGCCTATGGAGCGATCAAGGAGCGGCTCGTCGCCGGCGCCGACATCGCGGTCGTCGGTGTCGATGACGAGGCTTCCAAGCAGATGGCGCGGCGGCGTGCGGCTTCGGGGCGCAAGCTGGTCAAGATCAGCGGCGAGCAGCCTCTGGACGAGGGCGTCTTCGCGGGCATCACCGCCAATGCCGGCACGCTGGACACGCGGATCGTCCAGGTGCTGGACGGCAAGCCGCGCATCGTCGCCAATCTCGCCGGCATCGGTTCCTTGCGCGGCTCGCACAACGCGCAGAACGCGGCGGCCGCCTTCGCCGCCTGCTTTGCGCTCGGGCTTTCGGCTGACGAGATCGCTGCCGGCTTCAGGAGCTATCCGGGGCTTGCGCATCGCATGGAGGAGATCGGGCGGATCGGCCGCGTCGTCTTCATCAACGATTCCAAGGCGACCAATGCGGATTCGACCGAGAAGGCGCTGACCTCCTTCCGCGACATCTTCTGGATTCTCGGCGGCAAGGCGAAGGAGGGCGGCATCGAAAGCCTGGCGCGCTATTTCCCCAACATCGCCAGGGCTTATCTGATCGGCGCGGCGAGCGACCTGTTTGCTACGACCTTCGACGATGATGGGCGCGTCACCTATGAGCGCTGCGGCACTCTCGACGTCGCGGTCGCGAGCGCGACGCGCGACGCGCTGGCCAAGGCGGGCCAAAGCGAGATCGCGGTGCTGCTGTCGCCGGCCTGCGCCTCCTTCGACCAGTTCCCGAATTTCGAGGTGCGTGGCGAGGCGTTCAGGGCGCTGGTCAAGGCGCTGCCTGGGTTTGTGGGTTTCGAGACGCCGACCGAGCGAGGACCAGCATGAGCACCATCCCGAATTTCGACGAACGGATCGACCGCCTTGGCACCCATTCGGCCAAATGGGACATGATGGAATCGATCTATGGCGTGCCGGCCTCCAGCGGAATCGCCATGTGGGTGGCGGACATGGACTTCCGGCCGCCGGCCTGCGTGCAGGCGGCGCTCGAGGGCATGGCCGCGCATGGCCTGTACGGCTATTTCGGCGATGCCCGGGCCAATCACGATGCCATCCGCTGGTGGATGAAGAACCGCCATGGCTGGGAGGTCGAGGCAGCAGCGATCTTCACCACCAACGGGCTCGTCAACGGTACGGCGCTCTGCGTCGATGCCTATACTAGGCCCGGCGACGGCGTCGTCCTGATGACGCCGGTCTATCATGCCTTCGCCCGCGTCATCGCCGCAGCCGACCGGCGGGTGGTCGAGTGCGAACTCGCGATCGAGGATGGTCGCTATGTGCTCGACATCGCCCGCTGGGATGCTCAGATGACGGGCAGCGAGCGGATGCTCGTCCTGTGCTCGCCTCACAATCCCGGTGGACGGGTCTGGACCCGCGACGAACTGCGCGAGATCGCGGCTTTCTGCACCCGCCACGACCTGATCCTTGTCTCCGACGAAATTCACCACGATCTCGTCATGCCGGGCCACAGCCACACGGTCATGCCGCTGGCGGCGCCCGAGATCCAGGATCGGCTGGTCATGATGACCGCCACGACCAAGACCTTCAACATCGCCGGCTGCCATGTCGGCAACGTCATCATTCCCGACACAGCGCTGCGGGCCCGATTCCAGGCCAGCATCAATGCGCAGGGCGTCTCGCCGAATTCCTTCGGCATGGTCATGGCCACGGCGGCCTACAGTCCCGAGGGCGCGGCCTGGGTCGATGCGCTGGTTGCGTATCTTGACGGCAACCGGCGGCTCTTCGAAGAGGGCCTCGCGACGATCCCCGGTCTTAGTCCGATGGCGCTCGAAGCCACCTATCTCGCCTGGATCGATTTCGCCGGGACCGGCATGGAGCCGGCCGAATTCACCGCGCGGGTCGAGAAGCAGGCGCTGATCGCAGCCAATCACGGTCCGAGCTTCGGTGCGGGAGGCGGCTCTTTCCTGCGTTTCAACCTCGCGACGCCGCGCGCCGTGGTGGCGGAATCCGTGGCGCGGCTGAAGCAGGCCTTCGCCGATCTGCAGTAGTGATCGCGCGCTTCGGAATCATTCCGTTAACCCTTCATTGACAGAGTGATTCGTCACGATGGCGCATCGCTCGCGCCGCGCCTGAAGGGAAGCCAAGCATGGTCTCGCGCGCCGAACCCTCTCTCAGCGGCCGCTGGTGGTGGTCGATCGACCGCGTCATCCTGAGCGGCCTGGTGGCGCTGATGGTCTCGGGCGTCGTGCTGCTGATGGCGGGCGGCCCGCCCGTGGCGGAGCGTCTCGGCCTCTCGACCTTCCACTTCGTCAACCGGCAGGCGGCCTATCTGGTGGTCGCGATGGCGATCTTCATCTGCGTTTCCTTCCTGACGCCGCGCCAGGTGCGTCGGGCTGCCCTGCTGCTCTTCGTCGTGTCCCTCGCCATGGTGGTGGCGACGCTCTATCTCGGGGTTGAGGTCAAGGGTGCGCGGCGCTGGCTGACATTGGGCCCGCTCGGCTCGGTTCAGCCGTCGGAATTCCTCAAGCCGGCCTTCGTCGTGATCGCTGCCTGGGCCTTCTCGGAAGGCAGCCGCCGGCCCGATCTGCCGGGTACCTGGCTCGCCTTCCTGCTGCTGCCGGCGACGATCGCGCCGCTCGTGCTGCAGCCGGACTTCGGCCAGACGATGCTGGTGACGCTGGTCTGGGCGGGCCTGTTCTTCGTCGCCGGCCTGCACTGGTTCTGGGTGCTGGGGCTGGGAGGAGCGGGCGCCTTCGGTATCCTGATCGCCTATCAGCTCGTGCCGCATGTGCGCGCCCGCATCGAGCGCTTCATGGACAAGGGCTCGGGCGACACCTTCCAGATCGACACCGCCTTGGAGAGCTTTGCCCAGGGCGGCTGGTTGGGGAAGGGCCCGGGTGAGGGCACCGTGAAGCGCATCCTGCCCGACGCCCATACCGACTTCATCTTCGCCGTGACGGCAGAGGAGTTCGGCATCGTGGTCTGCATCCTCTTGGTCATGCTGTTTGCGCTGATCGTGCTGCGTTCGCTCGCGGTGGCGCAGAAGGCGGAGGATCCGTTCATCAGACTTGCGGTGACGGGCCTCGCGCTGCTGTTCGGCATCCAGGCCGCGATCAACATGATGGTGAACCTGCACATGATGCCGGCCAAGGGCATGACGCTGCCCTTCATCTCCTATGGCGGCTCGTCGCTGATCTCACTTGCGATCGGCACGGGCTTCCTTCTGGCCCTGACACGCAAGCGGCCGCGCGCCGTCGATTTCGGCCGCTTCAGGACCTGACGCGATGGCACAGCACAAGCTCGTCATGCTCGCAGCCGGAGGCACGGGCGGCCATCTGTTTCCCGCCGAGGCGTTGAGCCATGTGCTACGAGCGCGGGGCATCCGGGTCGTGCTGATGACGGACCCGCGCGGGGCGGAGTTCGCCGGCGACTTTCCCGCCGACGCCGTGATCCCGGTTCCGTCGGCGACGCCATCAGGCCGGTCGCTATCGGGCAAGGCCAGGGTCGCACTCGATATCGGCAAGGGCGTGCTGGCGGCGCGGCGGGCAGTAAGGGTGACCAGGCCCGCGCTGCTGGTCGGATTCGGCGGATATCCGACCGTTCCGCCGGTGCTCGGCGCGGTCCTCGGTGGCGTGAAGACAATGATCCATGAACAGAATGCGGTCGTGGGGCGCGCCAACCGGTTCCTGTCGCGCTGGGTCGACACGATCGGGACAGGCTTTGCCGAGGTCGGCGGATTGTCGCCGGCGGCCAGCGCCAAGTGCAGTCATGTCGGCAATCCGATACGACCGGCAGTGGTCGCGGCGGCGTCGCCCTATGG
>QBLV01000047.1:17630-23354 GCA_003241815.1 Hyphomicrobiales bacterium
CCCTATGGCAGGCCGGGCGAGGGGGCCTTCAACCTGCTCGTCTTCGGCGGTAGCCAGGGCGCGCGCATCATGGCCGACATCGTGCCGCCGGCGATCCAGCTGCTGACCCCGCAGGAGCGGGGCAGGCTCGTCATCACGCAGCAGGCCCGTGCGGAGGATTTCGAGCGGGTCAGCGGCATCTATACACAGCTCGGCGTCAGATCCGAGATCGCGCCCTTCTTCAAGGACCTGCCGGCGAAGATGGCGCAGTCCCATCTCGTCATCGGTCGCTCCGGCGCCTCAACCATCGCAGAGCTCTGCGTCATCGGCAGGCCTTCGATCCTTGTGCCCTTGCCCGGCGCGCTCGATCAGGACCAGGCTGCCAACGCAGCCGTCCTCGAAGCGGCCGGCGGGGCCATCCGCATCCTGCAGCCGGAGTTCACGCCGCGTCGGCTTGCGAGCGAACTTTCCGAACTGCTGAAGCAGCCGGCGCACTTGACGGTTATGGCCGAGAACGCCAAGAGCGCCGGAATTCCCGATGCCGCCGACCGACTTGCCCGCCTCGTCATCGAGGTCGCCGGCTTCGAGAGCATCGCTTGAGACCCACCAAGGATCGTTGAACCATGAAGCTGCCGGTCGAACTCGGCTCCATCCATTTCGTCGGTATCGGCGGCATCGGCATGTCCGGCATCGCCGAGGTGCTGCACAATCTCGGCTACCAGGTGCAGGGTTCCGACGCCTCCGACGGCGCCAACGTCAAGCGCCTGGCCGAGAAGGGCATCAAGACCTTCCTTGGCCACAAGGCGGAGAATCTCGGCGACGCCGAAGTGGTGGTGGTTTCGACGGCGATCAAGCGCGACAACCCCGAACTCGTCGCCGCTCGCGAGAGACGCCTGCCGGTGGTGCGTCGCGCCGAGATGCTGGCCGAGCTGATGCGGTTGAAGAGTTGCATCGCGATTGCCGGCACGCATGGCAAGACCACGACGACCTCGCTGGTCGCGACGCTGCTCGAAAAAGGTGGGCTCGATCCGACCGTGATCAATGGCGGCATCATCAACGCCTATGGCACCAATGCCCGCATGGGCGAGAGCGACTGGATGGTGGTCGAGGCCGACGAGTCGGACGGCACCTTCCTGAAGCTGCCGGCGGATGTGGCGATCGTCACCAATATCGACCCTGAGCATCTCGACCATTTCGGCACCTTCGACGCGATCAAGGCGGCGTTCCGGACCTTCGTCGAAAACCTGCCCTTCTACGGCTTCGCCGTGATGTGCATCGACCACCCGACCGTGCAGGGCCTCGTCGGGCAGATCGAGGATCGCCGCGTCATCACCTATGGGGAGAACCCGCAGGCCGATTTCCGGCTGATCGACATCGATCTCTCGGGCGGGCAGGCGAAATTCACGCTTTTGATCCGCGATCGCAAGCGCGGACGCGACGAGGTCGTGCGCGACCTGATCATGCCGATGCCGGGCCATCACAACGCGCTGAACGCCACTGCGGCCATCGCGGTGGCCTATGATCTCGGCATCCCTGTCGAAAGCATCCGGGCGTCGCTGGCGGGGTTTGGTGGCGTCAAGCGGCGCTTCACCAAGACGGGCGAGTGGAACGGCGCGCTGATCTTCGACGATTACGGCCATCACCCGGTCGAGATCGCCGCCGTGCTCAAGGCGGCGCGCGCCTCGACCAAGGGCAAGGTCATCGCGATCGTGCAGCCGCATCGCTACACGCGGCTCGCCAGCCTGTTCGACGATTTCGCCGCCTGCTTCAACGATGCCGACACGGTCATCGTCGCTGATACCTATGCGGCGGGCGAGGCGCCGATCCCCGGGGCCGATCGCGATTCGCTGGTGTCGGGCATCAAGGCGCGCGGCCACCGCCATGCACTGCCGCTGGAGGGGCCTGCCAGCCTTGCCGGGATGGTCGCCGAGGTCGCAGGGCCTGGCGACTATGTCGTGTTCCTCGGCGCCGGCAACATCACGCAATGGGCCTATGCGCTGCCGGGGGAGTTGGCGGCTCTGGCTTGAACCCTTCTCCCCTCGGGGGAGAAGGGCTAAAGCAGTCGCCATGACCTTCCCCGACATCACCCTCGACCTTCGCAGCGCCGCGCCCGACCTGCGCGGCCGCCTGCTCGCCAATGCCGAGATGGCGCCGCTGACCTGGTTTCGGGTTGGCGGGCCGGCCCAGGCGCTGTTCACACCGGCCGACGAGGCGGACCTCGCTTATCTGCTGGCCCATCTGCCCGCGGAGATTCCGTGGACCGTGATCGGGCTGTGCTCGAACCTGATCGTGCGCGACGGCGGCATTCCCGGCCTCGTGATCCGACTCGGGGGCAAGGCCTTCGGCGAGATCGCGATCGAGGAGGGTAACCGGCTGCGCTCGGGCACGGCAGTCCCCGACGTTAAGGTGGCGCGCGCGGCAGCCGATGCCAGCCTCGACGGGCTGGCCTTCTATCGCGGCATTCCCGGCTGTATCGGCGGGGCGCTGCGGATGAATGCCGGCGCCCATGGCGGCGAGACGACGGATGTCCTCGTCGAGGCACGCGGTGTAACGCGGGCCGGCGAGATCGTGACGCTCTCTCATGCTCAGATGGGCTTCACCTATCGCAGCAGCGGGGCTTCAACGCAGGAGATCATCTTCACCTCCGCCCTGTTCCAGGGCCGGCCCGGTGACAGGGCCGAGATCCAGGCCGAGATGGACCGCGTCACGGCGGCCCGCGAGGCGGCGCAGCCGATCAAGGAACGCACTGGCGGGTCGACCTTCAAGAACCCTGACGGCGGCAAGGCCTGGCAGTTGATCGATGCGGCCGGTTGCCGGGGTTTGCGAATCGGAGGGGCACAGGTCTCCGAGATGCACTGCAACTTCCTCATCAACACCGGCGGCGCGACCGCCGCCGATGTCGAGGCGCTGGGCGAGGAGGTTCGCCGACGCGTCAAGGAGCACTCCGGCTTCGACCTGCACTGGGAGATCAAGCGGATCGGCGTTGCGGCCTGACCATCACGCCGCCGGTTTGTCGATCCATTCCCGGAGCGCCTCGTTGACGCGCGACTGCCAGCCGGGGCCGGACGCGCGCAGCTTCTGCACGAGATCGATGTCGAGCCGGATCGAGATCGCTTCTTTGGTTTTGGCCGGACCGCGTTTGGCGATGTCCGCCTGGAGGGCGGCATGAAGGTCGGGAAAAACCTCCGCGAAGGAATTTGCGTTCTTGAAATCCTCAGCCGTCCATTCCGGATTATCTGAAACCTCGTCCCAGTCCTCTTTGGTAAAGCCGTGACCGGGCTCGAACTCTTTCAGAAGCTTAGGCATGGACAAGCCTCCTTTCCTTTAAATTGGCCGGGCGCATCCTGACCACCGCAATGGCCTGCGACCCCAGAGGTCGGAAGATCACTGCGATCATCAACTGTCCGTCATGCCAGCCGGTTGCCCGCAGACGCCCGGAATGGCCGGGCATGATGATGGCGCGGCTGAAGAAATCGATGTCCAGCGCTGCAAAATCCAGCCCATGCTTCAGCAGGTTAGCCTGCCGCTTTCACTCGTCCCAGACGATTTCCATCGATCTTGTATATACGCCATATCGCCTGCGCAGGCAATCGTCGCCGTCGGCTGCTTGACCGCTTCGGCAGTCCCATCACGCCCGTTCACGCGGGCTCGCCGAAGCAGGGATCGCATGCCGGGACAATCTGGATTTGTAGCCAGGATTCGGCTTCGCGGGCGAACGCCACGACGTCGATGCGAAATTCACGAAAGCGCGTTCGATCCACCGCCGCTTGTCTCAAACTTTACCAAAAATTTACCAGCAGATCGAAGAGTGGCGTTAACGGCGCATCAAGCAATCGGGTGCCGGGACGCCAGCAATTTCGACGACCGCGACGACGACACCGAAAGGTTCGTTGCTTCGAAGTCGGGAGGCGAACCGGAACGACCGAACAAGGCCTGATGCCCGGATTGGCTGCCCTCACGGGCCTCAACTTCGGTGAACGCGTCAGATGGATGGTGGACGACGCCTCCCTCGATCGGTGAAGACGGCAACGGCGCCGGCCGCGGCGCGTCTGCCGGTCCCGGCTCCCGGGCCGCAACTGCTCGTCGGCGAGCGGTCGGGACGCTGGCTGCGCCGTTCGCGCCGCAGCCCGGTGGCTGTTCCCCTCGCCAAGCGTCTGCCGCAGCGGCTGGGCACCTGGCTCGCTCTTGGATTTCTGACCCTCAGCCTCGGGACTGGCACCGTACTCGGCGGCCATCTGGAGACGCTGCGCGAGAATTATGGCGAGCCGCATCACATGCTGGCCCGTCTCGTCGGCTTCGGGATCGATCGCGTGACCATTTCGGGTATCGCGGAGCTCTCCGAGGTCGAGGTGCTGGTCGCGGCGGGGATCGATTCGAAGACCTCGCTGGCGTTCTTCGATGCCGACGAGGCCCGCAAGCGCCTGGAGGCCGCTCCGCTGATTCGCGAGGCGACCGTGCGCAAGCTCTATCCGGGCGAGGTCTCGATCACGCTCGTGGAACGCGAGCCCTTCGCGCTCTGGCAGGTCAAGGGCGAGCTTTTCGTCATCGCAGCGGACGGGACCGTGATCGACAAGATGGATGACGGACGTTTCGCCCACCTGCCGCTGGTCGTCGGCACTGACGCCAACAATCGGGCGCGCGAATATATCGCGCTGCGCGGTGAAGCAGGGGCGATGGCGTCCCATATCCGGGCGGCGACGCTGGT
Source organism: Hyphomicrobiales bacterium (assembly GCA_003241815.1). Taxonomy (GTDB): domain Bacteria; phylum Pseudomonadota; class Alphaproteobacteria; order Rhizobiales; family Beijerinckiaceae; genus Allobosea. The sequence continues at coordinate 22,315 of QBLV01000047.1, forward strand.
CTCGGGCCGGCGCTGGACGCTGAAGCTCGACAACGGCATGGATGTGCGGCTGCCTGAAATCGCGCCAGGCGCCGCTGTGAAGCGGCTGACCTCGCTCCAGGCCGACTACAGGATCATGGACAAGGATCTGCTGGCGATCGATCTGCGCCAGGCCGACCGCGTCGTCATGCGGCTGACGGAGGAGGGCGCTGCCGCCCGCGCCGACCAGCTCAAGAGCAAGACCAAGAAGAAGGGGGGCGAGGCGTGAACCACGTTACCTCCCAAGGCCTGACGCCGCGAATGCGGCCGCTCTCGTCGCGAAAGAGCGCGACGCTGTCGATTCTGGATATCGGCACGAGCAAGGTCGTCTGCCTGATCGCCGAACTGAACCCGGCCGAGGCGAATGAGCGGCTGCGTGGCCGCACCCATGTGGCGCGCATCATCGGCATCGGCCATCAGCGTTCGCTCGGCCTCAAGGGCGGCGCGATCATCGATCTGGAGAGTGCCGAGCGCGCGATCCGTGCCGCCGTGGACGCCGCCGAACGCATGGCGAAGGTCGAGGTCCAGTCGGTCATCGTCAACCTCACCGGCGGGCGCATCGCCTCGCAGCACTATGCGGCCAGCGTCGATCTGCGCGCCGGCTCCGTGGGAGACGGCGACGTCAAGCGCGTGCTGGCCCATGCCGCGACCCATGCGCTGCGGCCCGGCAAGGCCGTGCTTCATGCCCTGCCGACGGGCTATGCACTCGACGGCGTGCCGGGCGTGCTCGATCCGCGCGGGCTGATCGGTGGCAAGCTCTCGGTCGATATGCATGTCGTCGCCAGCGAGGCCTCGGCCGCGCGCAACGTCATGCTCGCCGTCGAGCGCTGCCATCTCGAGGTCGAGGCGGTGGTGGCGACGCCTTACGCTTCGGGCCTCTCCGTGCTGGTCGACGACGAGGCCGAGATGGGCGTCGTGGTCGTGGACATGGGCGGCGGCACCACGAGCCTCGGCGTGTTCTCGGGCGGGCATCTGATGCATGCCGACGCGATCGCGGCCGGCGGCAATCACATCACCATGGC
>QBLV01000047.1:23364-25074 GCA_003241815.1 Hyphomicrobiales bacterium
ACCCGGGTCGCGGCGGCCGAGCGGCTGAAGACGCTGCACGGCTCCTGCATCGCCAGCGCATCGGACGAGCGCGACATGATCTCCGTGCCGCAGGTCGATGACGACGAGCGCGACACGCCCAATCACCTGCCGAAATCGCAACTGGTGCGGATCATCAAGCCGCGCGTCGAGGAAATCCTCGAACTGGTGCGCGACCGGCTGACCCAAGCCGGCTTCTCGGCCCAGGCCGGGCGTCGGGTCGTGCTGACCGGCGGCGCCTGCCAACTCACCGGCCTGCCCGAAGTGGCGCGGCGCATCCTCGGCGGCCAGGTCCGCACCGGCCGGCCGCTCGGCATCAAGGGTTTGCCCGAGGCCGGCAAGGGGCCTGCCTTCGCAGCGGCCGTCGGCCTTCTGGTCTACCCGCAGGTCGCGCATGTCGAGCATTTCGAGCCCCGCGCGGGGCAAGCGTATTTCGCCACGGGAACCGACGGGTACTTCTCCCGCGTCGGCCGGTGGCTGAAGGAAAGTTTCTGATCAGGGCGCGGAGCGTTGGAAACCAGCTTTCCATGCCCTGTTCGGATACCGAGTGAGTACCGGCTTCCCGCTTCGCGGTCGGCCACGGCGTCGAATGTAGCAATCGGGACGGCTCCCGCCAGGCGCCGGACAAAGGATCAAAAGAGGCAACCATGGCGATGAATCTGCAAGCCCCGGACATCCGGGAACTGAAGCCCCGGATCACGGTGTTCGGCGTCGGTGGCGCCGGTGGCAACGCGGTCAACAACATGATCGAGGCCGGTCTCGACGGCGTCGATTTCGTGTGCGCCAACACGGATGCCCAGGCGCTGGCGCTGAGCCGCGCCTCGCGGATCATCCAGATGGGCCTGCAGGTTACCGAGGGTCTCGGCGCCGGCTCGCAGCCTGAGGTTGGTCGCGCGGCAGCCGAAGAGGTCATCGACGAGATCCGTGACCATCTGGCGGGCGCTCACATGGTCTTCATCACCGCCGGCATGGGCGGCGGCACCGGCACGGGCGCTGCTCCCGCCATCGCCCGCGTCGCCCGCGACATGGGCATCCTGACCGTCGGCGTCGTCACCAAGCCGTTCCAGTTCGAGGGCCATCGCCGCATGCGCATGGCGGAGGCCGGCATCGGCGAGCTGAACGAGGCGGTCGATACGCTCATCGTCATCCCGAACCAGAACCTCTTCCGCGTCGCCAACGAGACGACCGGCTTCGCCGATGCCTTCGGCATGGCCGATCAGGTGCTGTACTCCGGCGTCGCCTGCATCACCGACCTGATGGTTCGTCCCGGCCTGATCAACCTCGACTTCGCCGACGTGCGCGCCGTGATGCGCGGCATGGGCAAGGCGATGATGGGTACCGGCGAGGCCCAGGGCGAAAAGCGCGCGCTGACCGCTGCCCAGGCCGCGATCAACAACCCGCTGCTCGATGACGTCTCGATGAAGGGCGCGCGGGGCCTGCTGATCTCGATCACCGGCGGCCGCGACATGAAGCTTTATGAGGTCGACGAAGCCGCTACCCGCATCCGCGAGGAGGTCGATTCCGAGGCCAACATCATCGTCGGCGCGACCTTCGACGAATCGCTGGAAGGCATCGTGCGCGTCTCCGTCGTGGCGACCGGCATCGACAAGCCGCAGACCACCCAGGCCGAGATGGACGAGACCGACGCCCGCATTGCCCAGGTCGCCGAGCGGCTCAAGGCCGAAGCCCGTC
>QBLV01000047.1:25183-25417 GCA_003241815.1 Hyphomicrobiales bacterium
GCCGGCCCGCCAGGCCGCCCCTGCGCCTGCTCCGGCCCCTGTCGAGCAGCAGACGGAGATGCGGATGCCGATCTCGATCGACACGCAGAGCCGCGCCGGCCTGTCCGAGGACATCCGCATCGAGCCGGCCCAGCCGCGCCCGTTGATGGCTGCGGCGCCGGCGCCCACCAGGCAGCCCGAGCCCGCCCCCATGCTGGAGGAAAACTTCATTCCGCCCATGCCGGAGCGCTCCGT
>QBLV01000048.1 GCA_003241815.1 Hyphomicrobiales bacterium
TACGACGAGCAGCGAGGTGGTGACGATCGCCGAGCCGCGCGCGCCGATCAGCCGGCCGAGCAGGCCGGCGATCAGGAAGCCGATCAGGGGGAGGAAGACGATCGCGTGATACATGGGGCGGTTCCGGGCGCGTTCGCGCCTCAGCCTTTCATCATGTTGATGTCTTCCACCGCGATCGTGCCGCGGTTGCGGAAGTAGACGACGAGAATGGCAAGCCCGATGGCGGCCTCGGCCGCCGCGACCGTCAGGACCAGCAGGGCGAAGACCTGGCCGACGATGTCGCCCAGGAAGCTCGAAAAGGCGACGAGGTTCAGGTTCACCGCCAGAAGGATGAGCTCGACCGACATCAGGATGACGATGACGTTCTTGCGGTTCAGGAAGATGCCGAGCACGCCGAGCGTGAAGAGGATCGCGCCGACGGCGAGGTAATGGCCAAGTCCGATCATCAGACCGTCTCCTCCGGCAGGGCGGCGCCTGAGGGCACCTTGCGGACGTCCATCGCGGTCGCCTTGGTGCGCGCGTTCTGCACCGTGATGTCCTGGCGCTTGATGCCGACGCGCTCGCGCAACGTCAGCACGATCGCGCCGATCATGGCGACCAGCAGCACGAGGCCGGCCGCCTGGAAGTAGTAGACATACTGCGTGTAGAGCACCCGCCCGAGCGCCTCGGTATTGGTGATGCCGGTGGGGATGGCCGCGACCGGCGCTTTGATGATCTGCGGGTCGATCACCCAGCCGCCGACGACCAGCAGGAGCTCGACCGCGAAGATCAGCCCGATCAGCGCGCCGATCGGCAGGTAGTTCAGGAAGCCCTGGCGGAACTCGGCGAAATCCACGTCGAGCATCATCACCACGAAGAGGAAGAGCACCGCGACCGCGCCGACATAGACCACGATCAGCAGCATCGCCAGGAACTCGGCCCCGAGCAGCATGAACAGGCCTGCCGCGTTGACGAAGGCCAGGATCAGGAAGAGCACCGAGTGAACGGGGTTGCGCGAGGTCACCACCATGAACGCCGAAGCGACGGTGACGCCTGCGAACAGGTAGAAGAAAGCCGCTGCGGCATTCATCTCGGTCAGCCTTTCCGCCCCGTGAGGGCGGCTCTCGTTTCAATCACGCCCGACTCTCGTCGAGACGCAGTTTGGAGCGTCTATAGTCAGGGTCGGCAGTAGGCAATCGGCAGTCGAAGGATCGTGGGTTGCGACTGCCTGCTGCCGGTTGCCCCCGTTCCTACCGATACGGCGCGTCCATCGCGATATTGCGAGCGATCTCGCGCTCCCAGCGGGCGCCGTTCTCGAGCAGCCTGTCCTTGTCGTAGAACAGTTCCTCGCGGGTCTCGGTGGCGAATTCGAAATTCGGCCCCTCGACGATGGCGTCGACCGGGCAGGCCTCCTGGCAGAAGCCGCAATAGATGCACTTCGTCATGTCGATGTCGTAGCGCGTCGTGCGGCGGGTGCCGTCGTTGCGGCGCGGGCCGGCCTCGATGGTGATGGCCTGGGCCGGGCAGATCGCCTCGCAGAGCTTGCAGGCGATGCAGCGCTCTTCCCCATTGGGATAGCGACGCAGCGCATGCTCGCCACGGAAACGCGGGCTGAGCTGCCCCTTCTCGAAGGGATAGTTGAGCGTCGCCTTGGGCTTGAAGAAATAGCGCATCGACAACGCGAACGCGCCGACGAACTCCTTCAGCAGCAGACCCTTGGCGGCTTGTGCGAGCGACATAGCCTTCGTCCTTCAAACTCAGCCAAACACCGTCTGGCCGATCACATAACCCAGCACGGGCGTAACGCCGATCATCAAGACGACCAGCGCGACCCTGACGTAGGCGATGCGGCGCTCGTAATCGTCGCGCTCGGCCTGCGTCTTCGAGTGATCGGTCCGGCGCAAGGCCCCGATGACCAGGCCCGACACGATCCTGTATTCAATCAGCCCCACCACGAGACCGATCAGCGCGCCGATCTGCCCGGGTGAGAGCCCCATCACCGCACGGGCCCCCAGCCAGTGACCTGCAACACGAAGGCGACCACCACGACGGAGACCAGCGACAACGGCAGGAACACCTTCCAGCCCAGCCGCATCAGCTGGTCGTAGCGGTAGCGCGGCACGAAGGCCTTCACCATCGCGAACATGAAGAAGACCATGCACATCTTGAGCGCGAACCAGAACACGCCCGGCAGCCAGGTGAACGGCGCGATCGGGAACGGCGGCAGCCAGCCGCCCATGAACAGGATCACGGTTAGCGCGCACATGGTCATGATCGCCACGTATTCGCCGAGCATGAACAGCAGATAGGGCGTCGAGGAATATTCGACCATGAAGCCGGCGACGAGCTCGGATTCGGCCTCGGGCAGGTCGAAGGGCGGCCGGTTCGTCTCCGCCAGCGCCGAGATGAAGAACACCACGAACATCGGGAAGAGCGGCAGGAAGAACCAGCGCAGCATGCCCCAGCTCGTGTTCTGCGCCTCGACGATAGCGGTGAGGTTCAGCGAGCCGACGCACAGCAGCACGGTGATGATGACGAAGCCGATCGAGACCTCGTAGGAGACCATCTGCGCGGCCGAGCGCAGCGCGCCCATGAACGGATACTTCGAATTCGAGGCCCAGCCGGCCATGATCACGCCGTAGACGCCCAGCGACGAGATCGCGAGGATGTAGAGCACGCCAACATTGATGTCCGCGATCGCCCAGCCTTCCGCCACCGGAATGACGGCCCAGGCGCCCAGCGCCAACAGGCAGGAGATGAAGGGCGCCAGCAGGAACACGCCCTTGTTGGCGCCCGACGGGATGATCGGCTCCTTGAAGGCGAACTTCAGCAGGTCGGCAAAGCTCTGGAACAGGCCGAAGGGTCCGACCACGTTGGGGCCGCGACGCAACTGCACCGCCGCCCAGATCTTGCGGTCGGCGAGCAGGATATAGGCGATGAAGACCAGCAGGCAGACCAGCAGCAGCAGGCTCTTGCCGAGCATGATCGCGAGAGTGAGGACGAGGTCCCAGTTCATGGCCGCTTACTCCGCCGCCTGCTGCAGCCGGCCCGAGGCCAGCGCCGAACATTCGGCCATCACGGCGGAAGCGCGCGCGATCGGGTTGGTCTGGTAGAAATCGGGCACTGTCGAAACGAAGCCCGCCTTGTCGGCCTTGCCGCCGAGATCAGCGAGCGCGCCGAGCCCGGCCGCATCTGCGGTTTCAAGCACATCGAGCGCGGCGAAATGCGGATGCGCCTCATAGAGCGCCTTGCGCAGGCCCGACAGCGAGTCGAAGGGCAGCGTCTGGCCGAGCGCGGCCGAAAGCGCCCGCAGGATCGCCCAGTCCTCGCGGGCATCGCCCGGCGGGAAGGTGGCGCGGTCGGTCATCTGCACGCGGCCTTCGGTGTTCACATAGGTGCCGGACTTCTCGGTATAGGCCGAGCCCGGCAGGATGACGTCGGCGCGGTGCGCGCCCTTGTCGCCATGAGTGCCCTGATAGACCACAAAGGCGCCCGCAGGCACGTCGACCTCGTCGGCGCCGAGCAGGAACAGCACGTCGAGCGCGCCGGGCGCGATCATGCCGGCCACGTCGAGACCGTTTTCACCCGGCACGAAGCCGAGATCGAGAGCGCCGACGCGGGCGGCTGCGGTGTGGAGCACGCCGAAGCCGTTCCAGCCGTCCTTGACGACGCCGAGCGACCGCGCCGCCTTGGCCGCCATGGCGAGGATCGCCTCGCCGTCGGGACGCGCAAGAGCGCCCTGCCCGATCAGCAGCATCGGCTTCTGCCGGTTGGCCGGCGCATGGTCGGCGAAACCGGCCAGCGTCTCGGGGCCGGCGCCGAGATAGGCGTAGTCATAGGTCAGATCGACCTTCTCGCCGATCAGGCCGAGCGTGAAATCGCCGCGCAGCCAGCGCTTGCGAATGCGCGCATTGAGGATCGGCGCCTCCTTGCGGGGATTGGCGCCGATGATCATCAGCGCGTCCGCTTGCTCGATCCCGGCGATGCCGGCATTGAGGATGTAGCTGGCGCGGCCGAATTTCGGGTGCAGCCTGGTGCCGTCCTGCCGGCAGTCGAGATTGGCGCTGCCAAGCGCAGCCATCAGGCTCTGGAGAGCGAACATCTCCTCGACAGCGGCGAGATCGCCCGCGATCGCGCCGATTTTCGCAGGGCTAGCCGCCTTCACCTTTTCGGCGATCAGCGCAAACGCCTCTGCCCATGAGGCCGGGCGCAACGCGCCATTCTGGCGGATATAGGGCCGGTCGAGGCGCTGCGTGCGCAGGCCGTCGACGATGTGGCGGGTCTTGTCGGAGATCCACTCCTCGTTCACCGCCTCGTTCAGGCGGGGCAGGATGCGCATCACTTCCTTGCCGCGCGAGTCGACGCGGATGGCCGAGCCGACCGCGTCCATCACGTCGATGGACTGCGTCTTGGTCAGCTCCCAGGGGCGGGCCTTGTTCTGGTAAGGCTTCGAGGTCAGCGCGCCGACCGGGCAGAGATCGACGACATTGCCCTGAAGCTCCGAGGTCATCGCCTGTTCGAGATAGGTGGTGATCTCCATGTCCTCGCCGCGACCGATCGCGCCGAGATCCTGGCCGCCCGCGACTTCCGTGGTGAAGCGGACGCAACGCGTGCACTGGATGCAGCGGTTCATCGAGGTCTTGACCAGAGGACCGATATATTTGTCCTCGACCGCGCGCTTGTTCTCGGCATAGCGCGAGGTGTCGGCGCCATAGGCCATGGCCTGGTCCTGCAGGTCGCACTCGCCGCCCTGGTCGCAGATCGGGCAATCCAGCGGGTGGTTGATCAGGAGGAACTCCATCACCCCCTCGCGCGCCTTCTTGACCATCGGCGACTTGGTCGAGACGACCGGAGGCTCGCCATTGGGGCCGGGCCGTAGGTCGCGCACGCCGATGGCACAGGAAGCCTGCGGCTTGGGCGGGCCGCCCTTCACCTCGACGAGGCACATGCGGCAATTGCCGGCGATCGAGAGCCGCTCATGGAAGCAAAAGCGCGGCACCTCGGCACCCGCCGCCTCGCAGGCCTGCAGGAGCGTGTATTCGGCGGGAACGTCGACCTCGATACCGTCGATGATAAGTTTCGTCATGGTAATTCCACGAAGCCAAGTATGAGCCCGATATACGCTGCAAAAATCAACGCACCTATCAAAACAAAAGGCATAGCCAGCAATGAAGTCCCGATGCGTACACCGACGCTTTGCTGAGGTATAGATATCAACGAAGCGCCGGCAATCAGCGCGAATAAACCACCAAACAAAACTTCAATGACGTCAGGCAAATACAAAATACTCTTTCGCATAACAAAGAAGAATATTGCAATGGAGGCGAAAATCAGGAATGCAACAATATGCCGTTGTTGGCGGCGCGATAGCCCCCCGACACCATGCGCTCCTGCTTCAGTATGACCTCCGTCGGTAGTCATCCCCTCACTCCGCCGCCATCAGCCGAACCGGCTCGGAATGCGGGTTGGCGGCATAGTCGTCGATGCGCTGTTCGATTTCATGACGGAAATGCGCGATCAGGCCCTGGATCGGCCAGGCTGCGGCATCGCCGAGCGCACAGATGGTGTGACCCTCGATCTGCTTGGTGACGTCGAGCAGCATGTCGATCTCGCGCTTCTGGGCGCGGCCCTCGACCATGCGCTCCATGACGCGCCACATCCAGCCCGTGCCCTCGCGGCAGGGCGTGCACTGGCCGCAGCTTTCATGTTTGTAGAAATGGCTCAGCCGGGCGATGGCGCGGATGACGTCGGTCGATTTGTCCATGACGATGACGGCGGCCGTGCCGAGGCCGGATTTCAGCTTGGAGAGCGAGTCGAAGTCCATCGGCGTGTCGATGATCTGCTCGGCGGGAACCATGCGCACCGACGAACCGCCGGGAATGACCGCCTTGAGATTGTCCCAGCCGCCGCGCACGCCGCCGCAATGCCGGTCGATCAGCTCACGGAAGGTGATGCCCATCACCTCCTCGACATTGCAGGGCTTGTTCACATGGCCCGAGATGCAGAAGAGCTTGGTGCCGACATTGTTGGGGTTGCCGAGCGAGGAGAACCAAGCCGCGCCACGCCGCAGGATGGTCGGCGCGACCGCAATCGACTCGACGTTGTTGACGGTCGTCGGGCAGCCATACAAGCCGACATTCGCGGGGAATGGCGGCTTCATGCGCGGCATGCCCTTCTTGCCTTCGAGGCTTTCGAGCAGGGCCGTCTCTTCGCCGCAGATATAGGCGCCGGCGCCGTGATGCACATAGAGATCAAAGGGATAGCCGTGGATGTTGTCCTGGCCGATGAGCTTCGCCTCATAAGCCTCGTCGACGGCGCGCTGCAGCGCCTCGCGCTCGCGGATGTATTCGCCGCGAATGTAGATGTAGGCCGCATGCGCGCCCATCGCGAAGGAGGCGATCAGGCAACCCTCGATCAGCGTGTGCGGATCGTTGCGCATGATCTCGCGATCCTTGCAGGTGCCCGGCTCCGATTCGTCGGCATTGACGACGAGGTAATGGGGGCGCCCGTCGTTCTGCTTGGGCATGAACGACCATTTCAAACCCGTCGGGAAGCCGGCGCCGCCGCGCCCGCGCAGGCCAGACTTCTTCATCTCGTCGATGATCCAGTCGCGGCCCTGCTCCAGCAGGAATTTGGTGCCGTCCCAGGCGCCGCGCGCCATGGCGCCCTTCAGCGACAGGTCGTGAAGGCCGTAGAGATTGGTGAAAATCCGGTCGCGATCGGCGAGCATCGTCGTTACCTCACTTCACCGGCTTGTCGGCAGACGCGTCGGCCGACTTGGCGGACTCCGCAGCCGCTTTCGCATCGACCTTGCCGCTGGCGGCCGGCGTATCGTTGGCGGCGCTCGACGGCTGGCCCGGGTCGGACGGCTTGGGGCGGCCCGGCGAGGCCGTTTCGGTTGCCGGCTTGGTGGCTGCGGCAGGGGTCGCATCCGCTTTGGGGGCTTCAGCCTTGGGCGCCTCAGACTTGGGCGCCTCGGCATTCTTGGCCTCAGCCTCGGCCGCCGCCTTTGCCGCGGCAGCCTCGGCCGCCGCCTTGCGCTGCTCGGTGACACGGGCCTGCCAATCACCGGCGCCGATCACCGTGCCGTCATAGAGCGCCGGATCCTTCAGGGTCTCGCCGCCGCCCAGCGGTTCGGAGCCCGAGCGACCGTTCTGCGGGCCGGGCTTGACTGTGCGACCATGGCGCAGGTCTTCCAGCAGAGCTTTGAAATTCTCCGGCGTCAGATCCTCGTAATAGTCGAAGTTGATCTGCGCCATCGGGGCATTGCAGCAGGCGCCGAGGCATTCGACCTCGAGCCAGGAGAGCTTGCCGTCGGCGCTGACCGTCGATTGCGGGCCGATGACGTCCTGGCAGACCTTCTTCAGCGCTTCCGCGCCGCGCAAGGCACAGGGCGTCGTGCCGCAGAGCTGAACGAAATGCTGGCCGACAGGCTGCAGGTTGAACATCGTGTAGAAGGTCGCGACCTCCATGACGCGCATCGGCGCCATGCCGAGCTTGCGCGCCACCGTCTCGATCGCGGCCCGCGGCACCCAGCCATCATGCTGCTCCTGCGCTTTCCACAGAAGCGGGATCACGGCCGAGGCCTGACGGCCCTCCGGATATTTGGCGATCTGCTGATCGGCCCAGTTCTCGTTCGCCGCGTCAAAAGCGAAGGAAGCGGGCTGGACGTGATCGGGGGCGAGACGACGGACGGACATCAGCGGTCTACTTCACCAAAGACGATATCGAGGGAACCCAGGATCGCGGAAACGTCCGCCAGCATGTGCTTGCGGCACATGAAATCCATGGCCTGGAGATGGGCGAAACCCGGCGCCTTGACCTTGCAGCGATAGGGCTTGTTGGTGCCGTCGGCGACGAGATAGACGCCGAACTCGCCTTTGGGAGCCTCGACGGCGGCGTAGATCTCGCCTTCTGGCACCTTGAAGCCCTCGGTGTAGAGCTTGAAGTGATGGATGAGAGCTTCCATCGAGCGCTTCATCTCGCCGCGCTTGGGCGGCACCATCTTGCCGTCGAGCGCCGTGATCGGTCCGCCGCCATCGGGCGACAGCAGCTTCTCGCAGCACTGCTTCATGATGCGGACGGACTGACGCATCTCTTCCATGCGGATGTGATAACGGTCGTAACAGTCGCCGTTCTTGCCGATGGGGATGTCGAATTCCATCTCCTCATAGCACTCATAGGGCTGCGACTTGCGCAGGTCCCAGGCGGCGCCGGAGCCGCGCACCATGACGCCAGAGAAGCCCCATTTCCAGCAGGTCTCGAGATCGACCACGCCGATGTCGACATTGCGCTGCTTGAAGATGCGGTTGTCGGTCAGCAAACCCTCGAGATCGTCGCAGACCTTGAGGAACGGGTCGCACCACTCGGCGATGTCGTGGATCAGCGAGGTCGGCAAATCCTGATGGACGCCGCCGGGACGGAAATAGGCCGCATGCATGCGCGAGCCCGAAGCGCGCTCATAGAAAATCATCAGCTTCTCGCGCTCCTCGAAGCCCCAGAGCGGGGGCGTCAGCGCGCCGACATCCATCGCCTGCGTGGTAACGTTGAGGATATGCGAGAGAATGCGGCCGATCTCGGAATAAAGCACGCGGATCAGCTGGCCCCGGCGCGGTACACTCACGCCCATCAATTTCTCGACCGCCAGGCAGTAGGCATGCTCCTGGTTCATCGGCGCGACATAGTCGAGCCGGTCGAAATAGGGCAGCGCCTGCAGATAGGTCTTGGCCTCGATCAGCTTCTCGGTGCCGCGATGCAGCAGGCCGATATGGGGATCGACGCGCTCGACGATCTCGCCGTCAAGCTCCAGCACAAGGCGAAGCACGCCGTGGGCCGCGGGGTGCTGCGGGCCGAAATTGATCGAGAAGTTCCGGATGTTGTGTTCTGACATGTCCGGCTCCGATCAGGCCGTCTTCGCTTTTTCGTCGCCCGGAAGGACGTAATCCGTCCCCTCCCAAGGCGACAAAAAATCGAAATTGCGGAATTCCTGGTTGAGCTTCACCGGCTCGTAGACGACGCGCTTCTGCTCGTCATCGTAGCGGACCTCGACATAGCCGGTCAGCGGGAAGTCCTTGCGCAGCGGATAGCCCTCGAAACCGTAGTCGGTGAGGATGCGGCGCAGGTCAGGGTGGCCGGAAAACAGGATGCCGTAGAAATCATAGGCCTCGCGCTCGTACCAGTTCGCGGCCGGGAAGACCTCGATGATCGAGGGAACCGGGGTCGCCTCGTCGGTCTGGACCTTCACGCGGATGCGACGGTTCGAATAGGGCGCCAGCAGATGGTAAACGACATCGAACCGCTTCTCGCGGCCAGGATAGTCGGCGCCGGCAATGTCGGTGAAATTCACGAAGCGAAAGCGCGGATCGCTGTAGAGAGTCCGCATCACCTCCAGGATCGACGCCGCCTCGGCGTGAAGCGTCAGTTCACCGAAGGTGACGACAGCCTCCGTCACGGCGCCAGGCAGCGCCGCCTTGATCTCTTCGCCGAGGGCTACGAGCGCTTCGCTCATCATCTCACCTACCGTTCGATCGTGCCGGTGCGCCGGATCTTCTTCTGCAGCAAAAGCACGCCGTAGAGCAGCGCTTCCGCCGTCGGCGGACAGCCAGGCACGTAGATGTCGATGGGCACGATGCGGTCGCAGCCGCGCACCACCGAATAGCTGTAATGGTAGTAGCCGCCGCCATTGGCGCAGGAGCCCATCGAGATGACGTAGCGCGGCTCCGGCATCTGGTCGTAGACCTTGCGCAGGGCCGGCGCCATCTTGTTGGTCAGCGTGCCCGCCACGATCATCACGTCGGACTGCCGTGGTGAGGCGCGCGGCGCGAAACCGAAGCGCTCGACATCGTAGCGCGGCATCGAAAGCTGCATCATCTCGACGGCGCAGCAGGCGAGCCCGAAGGTCATCCACATCAGCGAGCCCGTGCGCGACCAGTTGATGAGGTCGTCGGTGGCGGTGACGAGAAAGCCCTTGTCGGCCAGTTCGCTGTTGATCGATGTGAAGAAGGGATCGCGATGGCCGACAGGGTTGCCGTCGGGCCCGAGCAGGCCTTTCGGCGCCGGCGCGACGAGCGGGTCACCGCGATCGATCGCTGTTGTTGCCATGAAACGAACCCTTGTGAACCCGTAGCCGTCAGATAAGTCGCGAAGCTCGTGCCGGGGATGGGACGATCAGTCCCACTCCAGCGCGCCCTTGCGCCACTCATAGACGAAGCCGACCGTCAGCACTCCGAGGAAGATCATCATCGAGACGAAACCATACCAGCCGAGCCCCCCGAACGCGACCGCCCAGGGAAACAGGAAGGCGACTTCAAGGTCGAAGATGATGAACAGGATGGCGACCAGATAGAAACGGACGTCGAATTTCATGCGCGCGTCGTCGAAGGCGTTGAAGCCGCACTCATAGGCTGAGAGCTTCTCGGGATCGGGCTTGGAATAGGCGATCGCGAAGGGGGCGATCAGCAGGGCCAGGCCGATGACGGCGGCAACGCCGATGAAGATGACCAGCGGCAGATAGTCGTTCAGCAGGGATGGCACTGGAAGAGCTTGCATGGACGATCCCGCTCCAAACGAACGACGGCGGCGCGCCGTTGGTGTCGATTAGACCTTGCATTAGAATGAAGCAAGACTCTGCCGCGCCGCACAATCGCGCAGCGGGGTTGAATGGGGCGCAGGCGCGCCGGTTTTGCCGTCCTTCTGCCGACCCGTTATCGACTGCGCCGGATTTTTGCCGCATATCGCAGGCTTCTCGCTGGCGGATGCTGATGCGGCCCGCCAAACTCGCGGCGAATCGCTGACCTGCGGCGCAAGCCGCGTATTCGAGAAAGGCGCCCCATGCGCGCGCGTTCCAGGCCCTTCCTGACAGCGCCCTTGCTGACAGCGGCAACGCCCGTCCTCGCTGCGGCGACCCTGTTGCTCGTATCCGTGTCGCTTCCGTCCGGCGTACGCGCCGAGGGCCTCGATCTGACGCGGGCGAGCTGTGCCGATTTCGTCGCGATGAGCGAGAACGACCAGACCCAGCTGTCGCTGTGGCTGGCGGGCTACTTCGCCGGAAGCGCGATGCGGCCCCTGCTTGACCTTCAGAAGATCACGGCTGCTCCTGCCGGACTCACCGCGCTCTGCTCCAAATCCCCGCAGCTTCCGCTTGTCGGCGCCGAGACACGGGCCGTGTTCATCCCGGCCCCTGCTCCCTGAACGATGTGAGGATGTCCTTGCGAACCGCGCCGGCGCTGGCGCTTGCCTGCGTCCTGCATGCCGCTGCCGCGTTCGCGCAGGACGGTCAGATGATGCGCGCGCCCCTTCCGCCGCAGCGTCCCTTCGACCTCGACCTGCCGAGCAGCCTGGTGCTGCCGCCGATCGTCGTGCCGCCACCTGTCCTGTCATCGCCTGTCGCGACCTCCGACGCGCCCTCCCCGGACCCGACCTCACCGATGACCGCCGAGCCCGACGAGGGTCAGGGCCCGGAATGGCCGCAGTTGACGCCCGGCCAGAAGGCCGGCGCCGAGCCGGATTTCGACCCCAACGAAAAGCCCGACAGACCCGGCATCTCGACGGATCCCGGAACCTCGACGGTCTGCCTGCCGCAGCGGCTGAAGCTGATTCTGGCCAAGATCTCAGACAAGTACGGGGCGGTGAAGGTGACCTCGACCTGGCGCCCGCCCTGGCGGGCGCGGCGCGGCTCCTATCACAAGCGCTGCGAGGCGATGGATTTCCGCGTGCCGGGCGTACGCCCGCGCAGTGTGATGGAATGGGTGCGAGCCCTGCCCGAGGTCGGCGGTCACAAGGTCTACTGGAACGGCATTCTGCACGTCGATACGGGGCCGCGCCGGCGCTGGTGAGCGGACTGGTGGCGCGCGCTCACTCCGGCGCCGGCTCCATGCCCGTCTCGGCCAGGACGCGCCTGGCGACATCGCCCCGCCCTATGGGGTCGCACGTCCCGGCAGGGCGATCGTCGCGACGAAGCAGGCGACCAGCATCAACCCCGAGCCGAGCAGGCAGGCCTGAAGTCCGCCCACCTGATAGAGCAAGCCCGAGAGCAGCGTCCCGCCGAAACGCCCGAGCGCGTTGGCGGCGTAGTAGAAGCCGACATCCTCGGCCGATTTCTCCGAACCAGCATAAGCCAGGATCAGGTATGAGTGGACCGACGAGTTCACCGCGAAGACGAAGCCGAACAGGCTCAGCCCCGCGATCAGCACGAGATCGGGGCGCAGGCCGGCCCCACTGGCGAGCAGGGCCGCGATGGCGAAGGGGATGAGCGCCAGCGCCAGCGACCAGTTTCGCGCAGCGGGAACCTCGGTCGACAGCCCATCCTGACTGCGGCGGACGAAGGACGGTGCCGCCGCCTGGACCAGTCCATAGCCGATCGTCCAAAGCGCGAGGAACGTTCCGACCATGGTGAAGGTCCAACCCGAGGCGTAGAGGAAGACCGGCACGCCGACGACGAACCAGACGTCGCGCGCGCCGAACAATGCGACGCGCGCGAGCGCCAGCAGGTTGACGGCGCGGTTCTTGGCGAAGAGTTCGCGCGCGCTCTTGCTCGCCTTCGCCTTGCCCATCATCGCCGGCAACGACGTGACGACGCCCACCAGGATCAATGCGAGCATGGCGGCCATCGCCCACAGCGCGCCCCTGAATCCCAGCGCTTCCAGCAAAAACCCGCCGAGGAAGAAGCCGACGCCCTTCATCGCGTTCTTCGAGCCGGTGAACCACGCGACCCAGCGGAACAGCCGGCCTTCGGCGTCCTCGGCCTTCGCAGCCGCCTCGGCCACCTTGATCGCTGACTTTGATGCGGTCTTGGTCAGATCCTTGGCCACCCCGCAGATGCCTTGCGCCATCACGACCCAGGCGACCGAGGCCGCCGCCGTCCAGTCGGGAGACAGCCCGGAAAGCAGGAGGAAGCCGAGGATCTGAGTGGTCAGCCCGACCGTCAGCATGCGCGTGATGCCGTAGCGCGCCGCCAGCCAGCCCCCGATCAGGTTGGCGGCGATACCCGCCGCCTCGTAGAGCAGGAACAGGAAGGCGAGCGTGAAAGGCGAGTAGCCGAGCCGGAAGAAGTGGAGCAGCACGAGCATGCGCAGCGCCCCATCGGTCAGGGTGAAGCCCCAATAGGCGGCGGTGACGATGGCGTAGTTGCGCGAGCCCTCGGTCAAAAGATCAGATCCCGACCTGTTCGAGGTGACAGGCGAGATCGACCATGCGGCAGGCATAGCCCATCTCGTTGTCGTACCAGGCGTAGACCTTCAGCATCGTCCCGTCGGTGACGAGCGTCGAGAGCCCGTCGATGATGCCCGAGCGCGTGTCACCCTGGTAGTCGATCGAGACCAGCGGCCTTGGCTCGTAGCCGAGGATGCCGGCGAGCGGCCCCCTCGCCGCTTCCTCGAACAGCGCGTTGACCTCGGCCGCAGTTGTCGGTCGCTCCAGCTCGAAGACGCAGTCCGTCAGCGAGGCGTTGAGAACCGGCGCGCGAACCGCATGGCCATCGAGCTTGCCCTTGAGCTCGGGGTAGATCAGCGCGATCGCGGTGGCACTGCCCGTCGTCGTCGGCTGCAGCGAGAGCATCGCCGAGCGGGCGCGGCGCAGATCCTTGTGGGGTGCATCGACCACCACATTGGTGTTGGTCGGATCATGGATCGTGGTGATCTGGCCGTGCCGGATGCGTAAGGCCTCGTGGACGACCTTCACCACCGGCGCGAGGCAGTTGGTCGTGCAGGAGGCGGCGGTGACGATCGGGTGCGAGGCGGGATCGTAGAGGTGCTCGTTGATGCCGACGACGACGTTGAGGACCGACGCGTCCTTCACCGGCGCGGCGACGATGACGCGCTTGGCCCCGCGCTTGAGATGGCCCTCGATCGCAGCCGGAGTCAGGAACTTGCCGGTGCATTCCAGCACGACGTCGACGCCGAGGTCTCCCCACGGGATATCGCCGGGCGCAGCCTCCGCCGAGAACCCCAGCCGCCGATCGTCGATCGCGATCGCAGCATCGCCCTCATGGCCGATCGCAGCGCGCCAACGCCCCTGCATGCTGTCGAATTCGAGCAGATGGGCAGTCGCAGCGACGCCGCCTTTGACCTCGTTGAGATGCACGACATCGAGCCGGTTGCGCACGCGCGGGTCGTCGCTCGGTCGCTTCGCCGCGCCCAGCGCAGCCCTGAGAGCCAGACGCCCGATACGTCCCATACCATTGATGCCGACCCGCATGATCCCTGCTCCATCCGATGCTGCTGAACGGTGCATCACCCGGATGACTGCAATATGTCAATATGTCGATTGACTCCGACATATAATGCGAGCGACAACCTGTCGACATAAACCGACATAACGAGACAGAGACATGGAAACGTCGCCCCTCAAGGTGCTCTTCGTCTGCAAAGGCAACCACGCCCGCTCGATCATGGCGGAATCCATCATGCGGCGGCTGCCGGGCGGCAAATTCACCGTCTTCAGCGCCGGCTCGCAGCCCCGGCCCGAGGTCAATCCGTTCGTCGTGCGGCTGCTTGCGTCGCTGAACCACGATCTGACGGGCCTACAGCCCAAAAGCTGGAGCGAATTTGCTGAAGGCGGCGCGCCGGAACTGGATTTCGTGTTCACGCTATCGGAGACGGCCGCCAACACGGTCGCGCCCGCCTGGCCCGGCAGCCCGATGACCGCGGTCTGGACCCTGCCCGATCCCGCCGCCTTCGAGGGCAACGATGTCCAGAAGGCCCTTGCTTTCGCCGACGCCTACCGCATGCTGAACAACCGCATCTCGGTCTTTGCGAGCTTGCCGCTCACCACCTTGCGGGGCATGGCACTTCAACATCGCCTGGATGCCATCGGCAGGGACATCCGCCATACCGGGGACGCTGCGTGACCGAACGACTGGATGCCACCTCTGCGGTCGCTCTTCTGAACGCCCTGGCCCAGCCGACGAGGCTGGAAGTGTTTCGCCTTCTCACGCGCTATCGACCTCACGGACTGGCCGCTGGCGATATCGGCCGGCTGCTCGCCGTGGCTCACAACACGTTGTCATCGCATCTGTCAGCGCTCGAGCAGGTGGGCCTTCTCGTGTCGCGCCGGGAAGGTCGGCACATCATTTTCGCCGCGCAACCCCATCGATCCGATGCGCTCCTGGCCTTTCTGGCCGACGCCTGCTGCACTCAGGTTCCACGAGACTGTCCGCCCGTTGCCGATCCCGCATTTCCGTCGCGCAAGGATGTGACCGAAGTCGATCGGCCGCTCCACGTGCTGGTCGTCTGCACCGGCAATTCCGCGCGCTCGATCATGGCGGAAGCCGTTCTCAATCGAGAAGGTCTGGGCCGCATCAAAGCCTGGTCTGCAGGAAGTCGGCCTCAGGAAGCTCCGCATCGACTCGCCCTGGGCCTTCTGGCCGAGCTGGGCTACGAGATCTCAGGCTATCGCTCGAAATCCTGGGATGAGTTCCTCGGTCCCGACGCTCCCGATCTGGATCTCGTCATAACGGTCTGTGACGACGCAGCCGACGACGCCTGCCCGACCTTCCCCGGCGTCCCGATGCGGGTCCACTGGGGCCTCGACGACCCCGCACAGGCGGTTGGACCCCAGGAGGCCCAGAGAGCCGTCTTCCTGAAAAGCTACCGCGAACTGACCTCGCGCGTCTCGGCGTTCGTCAATCTCCCGTTCGAGACGATGAGCATCGTCGATCTCGAGCGTCTCCTCCACGAGATCGGCAAGATGGATGGCGCAACCCGGAAATCCCTGGAGATGGCGGCATAACGACCGTTCATGAGGACGGGGCGTTTTGCCAAGCACCCGGCCCTCCAAGCACCCGGCCCTCTAAGCGCTCTGCCCTGCTGCACGTTCGGCTTGCCAGCAGGCGATGCAGCTATTTCGCTGCGGCGCGCGGCGACAGCGACTGAGATGCAAAGTTCTCGTCGAAGGAATAGCCGGCGCCGCGCACGGTGCGCAGCGGGTCCTTGGCGTCGCCGGGCGTGATCGCCTTGCGCAGGCGCCCGACATGGACGTCAACCGTGCGCTCGTCGATATAGACGTCGCGGCCCCAGACGGCGTCGAGAAGCTGGGCGCGGGAATAGACGCGGCCCGGAGCCTGCATCAGGAATTCAAGCAGGCGGAACTCGGTCGGCCCGAGATGGAGCTCTTCGCCCGCGCGGCGCACGCGACGCGTCGTGCGGTCCAGTTCGAGATCGCCGGCCATCAGAAGCCCCGCGACATGGCCCGGCTTGGCCCGGCGCAGCAGCGCCTGGATGCGCGCGATCAGCTCCGGCAGCGAGAACGGCTTGACGACATAGTCGTCGGCGCCGGTGGCGAGGCCGCGCACCCGCTCGGTCTCCTCGCCGCGCGCCGTCAACATGATGATCGGCACCCGCTCGGTGTCGCGCCGCGCCCGCAGGCGGCGGCAGAGCTCAATGCCCGAAAGCCCCGGCAGCATCCAGTCGAGCAGCACGAGATCGGGCGTGTTGTCGCGCAGGTGCAGCTCGGCATCGTCCCCGCGCGCGACGCTGTCGACCTCGAAGCCCTCGGCCTCGAGATTGTAGCGCAGCAGCAGCGTGAGCGGCTCCTCGTCCTCGACGATCAGGATGCGGGCGGGCATGGCGCGGTTCCAAATGTTGGACGGTCGCATGGATGCACGGCGTCATCCTGGACAAGCCGCGCAGCGGCGCGGCTCGGGGATCCATCATAACGCGCTGTCGGTGCTCGATGATGGATCCCGGGACGGCCTTCGGCCGCCCAGGATGACGCTGTGTTTCCGACGCAGGAGAACACTTCGTCTCAGCTTCCCGTCACCGCCTCGACCGTGATGTCGGTGGTGTCGAGCTTGGGGCGGTTGAGGTCGAGCGATTCGCCGGTGACGAGATAATGAATCGTCTCGGCGATGTTGGTGGTGTGGTCGCCGATGCGCTCGATGTTCTTGGCGCAGAACAGGAGATGCGTGCAGAAGGTGATGTTGCGCGGATCTTCCATCATATAGGTCAGGAGCTCGCGGAACAGCGAGGTGTAGAGCGCGTCGATCTCGCCATCGCGATGCCAGACCTCGAGCGCCTTCTGCTCATTGGCAGAGGCATAGGCGTCGAGCACGTCCTTGAGCTGGGCTTGAACCAGACGGCTCATATGCTCAAGCCCCACGACGGCACGGTGCGGCGGGGAAAACTGGCCCGAGATCGCGACCGCGCGCTTGGCGATGTTCTTGGCGAGGTCGCCGACGCGCTCGATGTCGGAGGCGATGCGGATGGCTGAGATCAGCTCGCGCAGATCGTTGGCGAGCGGCTGGCGCCGCGCGATGGTCAGGACCGCGCGCTCCTCGACATCGCGCTGCAGATTGTCGAGCCGCTGATCGGCAGAAATCACCTTCTGGGCGAGCGCGGTGTCGCGGCGCACCAGCGCCACGGTGGAGTCTCCGAGCATGCGCTCGGACATGCCGCCCATCTCGGCGAGGCTGCGGCGCAGGCCCTCGAGCTCGGCGTCGTAGGAGCGGACGATATGGTCGGTCATCGCAGCGATATCCTTTGAGAGCGGGGCGGAAGCGGCGGACGATCAGCCGAAGCGGCCGGTGACGTAGTCCTGCGTCTGCTTCTTGCTCGGGTTCATGAAGATCGTGTTGGTCGGCGCGAATTCGATCACCTCGCCCAGATACATGAAGGCGGTGTACTGCGAGATGCGGGCCGCCTGCTGCATGTTGTGGGTGACGATGACGATGGTGAAATCGGTCTTGAGCTGCTCCAGCAGGTCTTCGATCTTGCCCGTCGAGATCGGATCGAGCGCCGAGGTCGGCTCGTCGAACAGGATGACTTCCGGCTTCTGCGCGATGGTGCGTGCGATGCACAACCGCTGCTGCTGGCCGCCCGACAGGCCCATGCCAGAGGTCTTGAGCTTGTCCTTGACCTCGTCCCAGAGCGCGGCGCGGCGCAGCGCTCCCTCGACGCGGTCGTCGAGTTCCGACTTCGGCGGCTTCTCATAAAGGCGGATGCCGAAGGCGACATTGTCGTAGATCGACATCGGGAACGGCGTCGGCTTCTGGAAGACCATGCCGATGCGCGAGCGCAGCTCGTTGACGTCGACATCGTTGGAGATGACGTTGCGCCCGTCGAGCATGACCTCGCCGGTCGCCTTCTGCTCGGGATAGAGCGAATAGATCCGGTTGAAGATGCGAAGCAGGGTCGACTTGCCGCAGCCCGAAGGGCCGATCAGCGCCGTGACGTGGCGGTCACGGAAGTCGAGATTGATGTTTTTCAGCGCCTTGTGCTCGCCATAGTAGAAATCGAGATTCTTGACCTTGATCCGGACGGGCGCATCGACATCGAGCGTCTGGGGGCTGAGTTCGAGGGTGGACAGCATCGAAGGGTTCCTTCGGATCGGACGCGACTGGATGAGTTCGCAGGATGACGTAATCGGGTTTATTTGGCGCCGCGTACGATGCGCCGCGCGATGATCGAAAGCACGAGGATCGACATGGTGATGATCAGCGAACCGGCCCAGGCGAGCTGCTGCCAGTTCTCGTAAGGCGCGGAGGCGAACTGGTAGATCGTCACCGGCAGGTTGGAGACGCCGCCGAGCAGGCTCGGTGAGAACCAGAACGAGTTGTTCAGTGCCGTAAAGATCAGCGGCGCGGTCTCGCCGGCGATGCGGGCAAGCGCCAGCAGGATGCCGGTGACCATGCCCGCTTTGGCGGCCTTCCAGGTGATCGAGGTGATGACGATCGAGGTCGGTGCGCCCAGCGCCGAGCCGGCCTCGCGCAGCGGGCCTGGAACCAGTCGCAGCATGTCCTCGGTGGTTCGCACGATCACGGGGATTGCGATGATGCCGAGCGCGACGCCGCCGGCCCAGCCGGAATAGCCTCCCAGCGGCTCGACCAGAATGACATAGACGAACAGGCCGATCAGGATCGAGGGCGCCGAAAGCAGGATGTCGTTGATGAAGCGGATCAGATCGGCGAGTTTCGAACCCTTGCCGTATTCGGCCAGATAGGTCCCGGCCAGCACGCCGATCGGTGTTGCCACGACAATGCCGAGGAAGGTCAGGATGATCGAGCCGACGATGGCGTTGGCGAGGCCGCCGCCTTCCGAGCCAGGGCCCGGCATCGTCTGGGTGAAGGTGGCGACGGACAGCCCGCCTATGCCCTTCACGATCAGCATGCCGAGGATCCAGAACAGCACGAAGATGGCGATCATCGTGAAGCTGGCGGTGATGATCCGCATCGCCTTGTCGGCAACGCGACGCGACTGGCGGACGCGGCCCCAGGTCGAGGGAGGCAGTTCGCGGACGGTCGAGGGGGTGGCCGTGCTCATGTTCTTCAACCCGCTCAGAAGGCTTTGACGCGCGCGACGAGAATGCGCGCGATGACGAGGACGACGAAGGTGACGAAGAACAGGATGCAGCCGAGCGCAATCAGCGCGTTGAGCTGAAGGCCGATCGCCTCGTTGAACTCATTGGCGATGCGCGAAGCGATGGTCGAGCCGGGATCCATGATCGAGGCCGAGAGGCGGTTGGCGTTGCCGACGACGAAGGTCACCGCCATGGTCTCGCCCAGCGCGCGGCCCAGGCCGAGCATGCAGGCGCCGATGATCGAGACGCCGGCCTGCGGCACCAGCACATGGCGCACGACCTCCCAGGTCGTCGCGCCGATGCCGTAGGCGCTTTCGCGCAGGACGGAGGGGATCTGGTCGAGCATGTCACGCACGATCGATGCGATGAACGGGATGATCATAAACGCCAGGATGATGCCCGCCGTCAGGATGCCCAGGCCCGAAGGCGAGCGCGAAGACAGGATCGTGCCGATAATCGGCATGCCCTCGACGATATTCGACAAGGGCGTCTGCACATAGGCTGCAAACAGCGGCACGAAGACGAACAGCCCCCACATGCCGTAGATGATCGAGGGCACGGCGGCGAGCAGCTCGATGGCGGTCGAGACAGGCTGCTTGAACCACAGCGGGGCGAGCTGCGTCAGATAGACCGCAATGCCGAGCGAAAGCGGAACACCGATCAACAGCGCCAGAAACGCGGTCGACAGGGTGCCGGCGATAGCCGGCCAGGCGCCGTAGACATCTTGCTGCGTGTCCCATTGCGAGCCTGTGACGAAGCCGATCCCCATCTCGCGGAAGGCAGGCCAGCCGCCAATCACCATCGACAGCATGATGCCGGCGAGCAGCAGCAGCACGAACAGCGCCGAGAGGAAGCTCGCATTGCGGAAGATGAGGTCGAAGGTGCCCTTCGGCGTCTTGCGCTGGGGGTGCGCGGCCGGAATGCTCGTAGGGTCGGTCACGGCAGTCATCCGTGGAACTCCGGTCGTAGGCAAGAATGGGATTCGCGAGGCAAAGAAGGTTCGACACTCTGGACCGAACCCTCATCCCCAGCAGCGGAGCCGAAATCAACCGCTGCTCGGGATGAGGGTCGAGAGAGGCGAAGCGGGAGTATACACCCGCTTCGCCATGTCGTTGCAGTCGATCAGAACACGGGCTTGCTGGAGGCGTCGGTGATGCCCTTCCAGCTCGCGCGGATCTGGTCCTTCACATTGGCGGGCATCGGCACGTATTCGAGGTCGATGGCCAGCTTGTCGCCGTTCTTGTAGGCCCAGTCGAAGAACTTGAGCGCGGCCTGCGACTGCTCGGGCTTGTCGGCCTTCTTGTGCATCAGGATGAAGGTGGCCGAGGTGATCGGCCAGGCCTGCGCGCCGGGCTGGTTGTTGATGATGATGCCGAAGCCGGGAGCCTCGCTCCAGTTGGCGTTGGCGGCAGCCGCCTGGAAGGATTCGGTCTCCGGAACCGGGAACTGGCCGTCACGGTTCTGGACGAGGCCGTAGGACAGCTTGTTCTGCTTGGCATAGGCATATTCGACATAGCCGATCGAGTTGGCGATCTGCTTAACCGAGGCCGAGACGCCTTCATTGCCCTTGCCGCCGATGCCGACCGGGAACTGAACCGAGGTGTTGGCGCCGATCTTGGACTTCCACTCGGGCGAAACGCGCGAGAGATAGTCGGTCCAGACGAAGGTCGTGCCCGATCCGTCCGAGCGATAGACGACCGTGATGTTGGCGTCTGGCAGCTTGATGCCGGGGTTGAGGGCGACGATCTTGGGATCGGTCCACTTCTTGATGGTGCCCATGTAGATTTCGGACAGCATCGGGCCGGTGAACTTGATCTGGCGGGCTTCGACGCCGGCGATGTTGATCGCGGGAACGAGAGCGCCCATCACGGCCGGGAACTGCAGAAGGCCGTCCTTCTCCAGGTCTTCGCCCTTGAGGGGCATGTCGGAGGCGCCGAAATCGACGGTCTTCGACTTGATCTGGCGGATGCCGCCACCCGAGCCGATCGACTGATAGTTCAGGCCGATGCCGGTGTCTTTCTTGTAGGCTTCCGCCCACTTGGCATAGATCGGGAAGGGGAAGGTCGCGCCGGCGCCGGTGATGTCGGCAGCCTGGGCAGCGCCCGACAGGCCGATGGTCGCTGCCGCGGCGAGAATGAGAATTTTGCGCATTGAGGGATCCTCTCTGGGACGCAGGTTTACAAGGCGTCCCAAACACCTCTTGTGTGACAGTGGCGTGACGGGCCATCGTCCAAATACTGCGAACCAATTTCTGAGTTCAATCAGAAAATCCGCTTAAACAGCTGTTTACATTGAATTATTGACACTCTTGCCAGGTTCTGGATGGTTCATTTCTCGGGCAGCTGTGTGACAGCGGAGTTCTCATAGAGAGCCCTTTTAACGGGCATTGAACCCTTCAATGTCTGAGTGTTGTTGCGCCTCAACGACCTGAGAAAGTCTCCTTGGCCGAACGGTTGAAACTCTCGCGATAAACGGTCTCCGTGTGACCTGTGCGGGTGAAGCCGGTTGCAGTGATCGAACCATGCCGGCGACTGACGCAGGGCGATGTCGGCATTCGGCATCGGATTGACCCTGGCGTACCCGTGCGGCGATGTTCGACCGGGCCACGCCCGGAACCTCGCAGACGGCCTTCATCGCGAGCCGTCCTTTGCCCACGACAACGAGCGCGGCAGATGGGTATGGCATGGCTCGCCCCTTACCCTCGGTGCATGAGGGCGTTGTCGATGAGGATGGTGCGGAGGCCGGCCCATGCTAATTCCGAGCGCGTCGAGAGTGCGGAAGCCTGATGAACCGGATCAACCGGAGCCCGATCCGACACAGACCTCGACATCGGCACAGGCCGGTGAATTCCAACAGACGGCGCCGGCTTCGCGGCGCGCATCCCCTCGGATAGTCCCATGCTCGCTCTCGCCATCTTCGTGGCCACGCTCATCCTCGTCATCTGGCAGCCCAAAGGGCTCGGCATCGGCTGGTCGGCCCTGGGCGGCGCTGCCATCGCCATGCTCACCGGCGTCGTCGGCTGGGCGGACGTCGGCACGGTCTGGCACATCGTCTGGGACGCGACCTTCACCTTCGTCGGCCTGATCGTCATCTCGCTGATCCTCGACGAGGCCGGCTTTTTCGCCTGGGCAGCTTTGCATGTCGCGCGCTGGGGCGGCGGCAATGGTCGGCGCCTGTTTCCCCTGGTGATTCTGCTCGGCGCGGTCATCGCGGCATTCTTCGCCAATGACGGCGCCGCGCTCCTGCTGACCCCGATCGTTCTGGCGATCCTGTTGCGGCTGAATTTCCCGCCGGCCGGCGCCATGGCTTTCATTGTCGCCTGCGGCTTCGTCGCGGACACCACCTCGCTGCCGCTGGTGATCTCCAACCTCGTCAACATCGTCACGGCGAACTATTTCCAGATCTCGTTTGACCGCTATGCAGCGGTGATGGTGCCGGTCAATCTCGCCTCGCTGGCGGCGACGCTCCTCGTGCTGTGGATCTATTTTCGCCGCGACATTCCGCCGACCTATGCCGTTGGCGATCTTGAGGCGCCCTCCTCCGCGATCCGGGACCAAGCCGTGTTCCGCGCTGCCTTCCCGCTGCTCGGCGTGCTGCTCGTGGCCTATTTCGCAACGGCGCCGCTGGGTATCCCGATCGCCTTCGTGACCGGGGCTGCGGCCCTTGTTCTGGTGGCCATTGCGGGGCGCTGGTTGGCGGGTGGAACGGGCGCCGTGGTCTCCGTGCGCAAAGTGCTGCGCGAGGCCCCCTGGCAGATCGTGCTGTTTTCGATCGGGATGTATCTCGTGGTCTACGGCCTGGGGAATGCGGGGCTGACCGACCTTGCAGCCGGCGTGCTGGTCTGGCTGGCCGACCAGGGCAGCTTCGTCGCCACGGTGGGCACCGGCTTCGTCGTCGCCGTGTTGGCCTCGGTGATGAACAACATGCCCGCCACGCTGGTCGGCGCGCTCGCTATCGATCGCGCCCAGGTCTCGCCGATGATCCAGGAACTGATGGTCTACGCCAACGTCATCGGCAACGATCTCGGCCCGAAATTCACGCCGATCGGCTCGCTCGCCACCCTGCTCTGGCTCCATGTCCTCGCGGGCAAGGGCCAGACCATTACATGGGGCCAGTATATGAAGGTCGGGCTGGTCATCACCCCGCCAGTGCTGTTCGTCACGCTCGTGGCGCTCTGGCTCTGGCTGCCTGCGATCTCGTGAGGCTTGCGAGACTGCGCAGGTATCGCGCTCACGTTCTGACAGGAAACGGATACCTATGAGCGACGTGCTCGACGTGGTGGTCATCGGCGGCGGCCAGGCGGGGCTGGCCTGCGCCTATTTCTTGCGAAGAGCCGGTCTGCGCTTCGCCATCCTCGACGGCGAGCGGAGCCCTGGCGGCGCCTGGCTTCATGCCTGGGACTCACTGCACCTCTTCTCGCCCGCGCAATGGAGTTCGCTGCCAGGCTGGCCCATGCCGGCCGGCGGCGACGGCTACCCTCACCGAGATGAGGTGATCGACTATCTCGGCCGCTACGAGAAGCGCTACGGCCTGGATGTCGAGCGACCGATCGAAGTCGAGGGCGTCGCGCGAAGCAGCGAAGGTTTCTCCATCGCCACCAGCCGAGGCCCCAGGCGGGCCCGCGCCGTGATCAGCGCCACTGGAACCTGGAGACACCCGTTCCGGCCGAGCTACCCGGGCCAGCCTGTCTTCCAGGGGCGCCAGCTCCATTCGGCGCACTATCGCGCGCCCGGCGAATTCGCAGGCCAGCGCGTCCTCGTCGTGGGGGGCGGCAACTCCGGGGCTCAGATTTTCGCGGAGCTGTCACTGGTGGCGGATGTCACATGGGTCACTCAGACGCCGCCATCGTTCCTGCCCGATGAAGTGGATGGCCGCGTCCTGTTCGAGCGCGCGACCGCGCGCTGGCGGGCCGCGCAAGAAGGTCGCCCCCTCGATCTGCCAGCCGGCGGTTTCGGCGACGTCGTGATGGTGCCGCCCGTCAAGCAGGCCCGCGAGCGAGGCGTGCTGAACGCTGTCGCTCCCTTTGTCCGGTTCACCGAAGAAGGCGTGATCTGGCGCGACGGCAGCCATTCCAAGGTCGATGCCGTCATCTGGTGCACCGGGTTCCGTCCTGCGCTCTCGCATTTGGTGCAGCTCGGCCTGGTTCAGGAGGATGGCCGCGTGGCGACGAACGGCACCCGATCGGTGCACGAACCGATGCTCTGGCTCGTCGGCTATGGAGACTGGACAGGCTCCGCCTCCGCCACGCTGATCGGCGTGATGCGGACAGCTCGAACGACGGCGGCCGAGATCGTCGAGGCGCTGGCGTAACGCCAACGCGCAATCGCGAACTCCGGGCTCGCCGCCGTCATGGCCGTGATGCGGGGTGGGTTGATGTCGCCGGTCCCCTTCGCACGCCGCCCCCGGCCCAGCGCCCGCGCAACGGCCACCTGCAGGCCTTCGCCATCATGCGCGGCAAGACCAACGCCCGTCACGATCGCGCCAGTGACGCGCCGTTCCAGCGAGGCGATGGACGCATACCTCGCTGGGAAGAAGCTGGTCGCCCTCGACGGGCGGTTGTTCTGCACGCGCTGCGGCGCGGCCTGGGCCAGGAACAGCCTCGCTGAGGATGTCGCAGCATCCGGGCCCGGGGCTTTCCCGGCGATTCGCCCACGCTACTGGACATGCGACGCTCCGGCGCGCTCAAGGCCTCCGCCGGCGGCGTCGATCCCAAGACGCTCGCCGACATGTGGGCATCACGATTGCCTCCTGGAAGGCCCTGCGGCGGACCTGACGCCGGCCCAGATCGCCCCACGGCGGGCAGGGTTCAAGCCGCCAGGTCGAGAGGCCGCAGAGCCCGCGCC
>QBLV01000049.1:0-3495 GCA_003241815.1 Hyphomicrobiales bacterium
GCCCCGCCTCCCTCGCCCCCGAATTCGACTCCGCCCGGCTCGATGCCTTTCTGCGCTCCACCCTGCCCGGCCGCGCGAGCGGAGAGATGACGCTGGAGCGCATCAGCGGCGGACAGTCCAATCCGACTTTCTTCGTCTCTTATCCTGATGCCGGGACGCGGCTGGTGCTGCGCAAGAAGCCGCCGGGCCCCCTGCTGCCCTCGGCGCATGCGGTGGATCGCGAATACCGCATCCTGAAGGCGCTGGCGGGCCCCCGCCGGTCGTGCTGTTTCATGGCGAGGACGATGTGGTGGGCACACCGTTTTACCTGATGGAGCGGCTGGAGGGGCGCGTCTTCCACGACACCGCCCTGCCCGGCGTGACGCCCGAGGCGCGGCGCGCGATGTATTTCGCCATGGCCGACACGCTGGCCGCGCTGCACCGCTTCGACTGGCAAGCAGCGGGACTTTCCGATTTTGGCAAGCCGGGCAATTACTTCGCCCGCCAGATCGCCCGCTGGGGCCGGCAGTGGCGCGAGACGAAGACGCATGAGATCGCGGCGGTCGATCGCACCTTTGCCTGGCTTGCCGAACATCTCGACGATACGCCCGAGACCAGCATCGTCCATGGCGATTTTCGGCTCGGAAACCTGATGTTCGCGCCCGATACGCCCGATGTCGTGGCCGTGCTCGACTGGGAGCTCTCGACGCTCGGCCATCCGCTGTCGGACGCCGCCTTTTCCTGCCTGCCCTGGCATTCGACGCCGCAGATGTACGCCGGGATCGTCGGGCTCGACCGTGAGGCGCTCGGCATTCCCACCCAGGCCGATTATCTCGATCGCTATTGCAAAGCGGCGGGACGCGGCGACGGGCCGGGCCGGTTCCACCTCGCCTTCTCGCTGCTGCGTTTCGCCGTCATCCTCGACGGCATCGCGGCGCGGGCGAAGCTCGGTAATGCAGCGGCCGAAAACGCAATCGCGGTCGGCGAGATGGCCGAGAGTTTCGCCCTGCGGGCGGAGGCCGTCATCGACGGCCGCGACTGAAGGAAAACACCATGGATTTCGCCTATTCCGACAAGGTCGAGAGTCTGCGGACGCGGCTGCAGGCCTTCATGGACAGCCATGTCCAGCCGGCCGACGCCACATGGCGGGAGGAGGTCGAGGCCGGGCGCTATCCCATGGCGCTGATCGACGGGCTGAAAGCGAAGGCCAGGGCAGAAGGGCTTTGGAACCTGTTCTTGCCGGCGCTGAAGCCGGACGAACCGGGCACGCGGCTGTCCAATCTCGAATACGCGCCGCTGGCCGAGATCATGGGCCGGATCTACTGGTCCTCGGAGGTGTTCAACTGCAACGCGCCAGACACCGGGAACATGGAAATCCTGCACATGTTCGCGACGCCGGAGCAGCGCGCGCGCTGGCTGGTGCCGCTCATGAACGGCGATATCCGCTCCTGCGTCGGCATCACCGAGCCGGGCGTCGCCTCCTCGGACCCGACCAATCTCCAGACCACGATCATCCGCGACGGCGACGACTACATCGTCACCGGCCGCAAATGGTGGACGACGGGGGCGCTGCATCCCAACGTGAAGTTCTGCATCGTCATGGGACTGTCGGACCTGGCTGATGACGCCGATCCGCACAGGCGCCATTCGATGATCATCGTGCCGATGGACACGCCCGGCGTCAGCGTCATGCGCAACCTGCCGCTGCTGAACCATCATTCGCCCGAGGGGCACACCGAGACCGATTTCGCCAGCGTTCGCGTGCCCGCCACCAACATGCTGGGCGAGGAAGGCGCAGGGTTTGCGTTGGCGCAGGCGCGACTTGGGCCGGGCCGCATCCACCACTGCATGCGTTCGATCGGGCAATGCGAGGTGGCGCTAGAACTGATGGTCGAGCGCGCCTTGCAGCGCAAGGCCTTCAGCCGCAACCTCGCCGATTACGCCAATGTGCAGGACTGGATCGCGGAAGGCCGCATGGAGATCGAGCAGGCGCGGCTGCTTTGCCTGCGCGCGGCCTGGATGATGGACACCCACGGCAACAAGGCGGCGCGCACCGAGGTCTCCTCGATCAAGGTCGTCGCGACGCGGCTGCAGACGAAGATCGCCGACCGGGCGATGCAGGTGTTCGGTGCGGCGGGGCTCTCCAACGACACGCCTCTGGCTTTCATCTATTCTTGGGGCCGGGCGCTGCGCTTCATCGACGGGCCCGACGAGGTGCATCTGCGCACCGTCGCGCGCGCCGAGATCAAGAAGCGCCAGCAAAGCAACCGCTCGACCTTCGCCGAGCAAAGCGTGCGAATGCCGTATCAGAAGCCGACGCCTTAGCAGGGTAACGGGAGGAGCCGATGCCGGAGCCAAGCAACGCGGCGCCTGTCTGGCTTTATGACGGGGTCTGCGTGCTCTGCTCGGGCGGCGTGCATTACACGCTGCGGCACGAGCGCGACCACGCGATCCGCTTCGTCGCGATTCAGTCGCATCAGGGCCGCGCGCTGGCGCAGGCCCATGGCATCGACCCGGACGACCCCGAGAGTTTCCTGTTCATTGAGAATGGCCAGGCCTTGGAGAAATCCGACGGCGTGCTGGCACTGTTGCGACATCTCGGCGGGCCGGCGCGGCTCCTGCTGATCGGAAGCGTGCTGCCGCGAGCGATCCGCGACTGGCTCTATGACCGCGTGGCGCGCAATCGCTACGGCCTGTTTGGCCGGAAGACCGCCTGCGAGATGCCCGATCCCGCACAGCGCCACCGCTTCAGCCTGCCCGACGGGACATGATGCGGCGCGTCCTTTTGATCGGCGGCACCGGCGTGTTCGGCGGGAGGCTGGCGCATCATCTGGCCGCAATGCCGGGGCTGGAGGTGCTGGTCACCTCGCGCGACGACGGCAAGGCCCGGGCGCTGGCGAGCGGGATCACACCCGTTGCCGGGACGACGATCTCTGGTCTCGGCTTCGACCATCGCCACGATCCCTGCGGGGCGGTGGCTAGGCTGGCGCCCTGGCTGGTGATCGATGCTTCGGGGCCGTTTCAGGGGGCCGGCTACGCCGTGCCCCGCGCGGCGCTGGCGGCCGGCGCGCATGTCGTCGATCTCGCGGATGCGCGCGACTACATCCTCGGCTATAGCGCCGCGCTGGACGGGCTGGCGCGCGAAGGCGGCCTCGTGGCGCTGGCTGGTGCGAGTTCGACGCCGGCTCTCTCGGCCGCCGCCGTCGCGGCTCTCACGGAGGGCTGGCAGCGCATCGACATCATCGACATCGCGATCACGCCCGGCGGGCGGAGCGAAGTCGGGCAGGCCGTGGTCGCCGCGATCCTCTCCTATGCCGGCCGGCCCATCCCGGTCTGGCGCGAGGGCGTGTTGCGGGAGACCCGTGGCTGGCTGGACGGGGCTCGCATCGCGATGCCGGGACTGGGCATGCGCCGCGTCGCGGCAGTCGAGACCGTCGATGCGCAGGCGTTGGGGCCAAAGCTCGGCGTGCGCTCGCGCGTGTCCTTCCGGGCGGGGCTGGAATCGCCCGTTGAGCA
>QBLV01000049.1:3505-9959 GCA_003241815.1 Hyphomicrobiales bacterium
AAGCCGGTATCATCGGCGACGCCCGCGCACTGATCCCCGCCCTTCTGGCGGCGCGGCGGATCACGCGCCTGCCGACCTCCGATCGTGGCGGCATGCTGGTCGCGGTCACCGGGCTCGATGCGGGAGGCCGCCTGCGGAAGGCGCGCTGGTCCCTGCTGGCCGAGCATGGGGATGGACCGCATGTGCCGACGCTGCCGGCGGCGGCAGCCGTGCGGGCTCTGCTGGATGGTCGGCTCGCGCCCGGTGCCAGGCCCGCTGCCGGTGCCCTGACGCTGCAGGAGATCGAGGCCGAGATGGCGCCCTATGCGATCGCGACACGGCAGGAGCACTCCATCTATCGCAGCTGCGTCTTCCGCGACGCGCTCGGCGCGGACAGCTTCGCCGCGCTGCCCGGCCCGCTCATGGCGCTGCACGGCGCGGACGGGCCGCCGGTCTGGCGCGGGCTGGCTTCCATCGAGGCCGGCACGCATCCCCTCGCCCGGCTGGCGCGGAGGATCATCGGTCTGCCGCCTGCCGGCCACGACGTTCCGGTCACGGTCAGCATCGAGCGGACGGCCGGCCCCGACGGCAACGCCGAGATCTGGACGCGGAATTTCGGCGGCTCGCGGTTTTCGTCGCGGCTGTCGGTGGATGCTGCCGGCGGGCTCTGGGAAGCGTTCGGGCCGATCCGCTTCCGGCTCGGACTGGCCGCGCGGGGCCGGGGACTTGAACTGCCCGTTACCGCCGCGCGATGCCTTGGCATCCCGCTGCCGCGTGTCCTGCTGCCGATTTCGGATGCATGCGAGCATATCGACGAGCAGGGACGCTTCTGCTTCGACATCCGGCTGACCCTGCCTGGGCTGGGCCTGCTGTCGCATTATCGCGGCTGGCTCGTGCCGGCCATGCCATCGCCCAGCCTGGCGGACGCAACATAGCCCTCGCGCTGACGCGATCGTGAGCGATGGCGGCGCGCATGGCGGACTGTCGCGCACGGGGCTGGACTTGGGGGCGGGCTCCGTGATGATCGCGCCATCACTCCCTGCAAGACCTTTCGGCGAGATTTTTCCATGAGCCAACTTTTCAGCCCCTTCCAGATCGGCGGCCTCACGCTCGCCAACCGCATCGTCATCGCGCCGATGTGCCAGTATTCAGCCGATGAGGGCCGCACCACCGACTGGCACACGATCCATCTCGGCAATCTCTCGCATTCGGGCGCAGGTTTGCTGATCATCGAGGCCACGGCGGTCGAGCCGGCGGGCCGGATCAGCGCGCAGGATGTCGGGCTTTGGGACGACGGGACGGAGGCCGCGCTGGCCAAGACGCTGTCCGCCGTGAAGGCCCATTCCGACATGCCGATCGGCATTCAGCTCGCCCATGCCGGGCGCAAGGCCTCGGTGGCGCAGCCCTGGCATGGCGGCGGCCAGCTCGGGCTCGATGCCGGCGGCTGGGAAACCGTCGGCCCCTCGCCGGTCGCCTTCGACGGCCATGCCCGCAACCCGCGCGCTCTGACGGCGGACGACATCGCGCGGCTCTGCGAGAGTTTCGCAGAAGCGGCCACGCGCTCCGTCCGGCTGGGTTTCGCCGCCATCGAGCTGCATGCCGCTCATGGCTATCTGATGCACCAGTTCCTGTCGCCGCTCTCAAACTGGCGCGAGGATGATTTCGGCGGCTCGCTGGAAAATCGCATGCGCTTCCCGCTCATGGCGTTCGAAGCGGTGAAGGCCGTCGTGCCGGCGGGCTATCCCGTCGGCGTACGGGTTTCGGCATCCGATTGGGTGCCCGGCGGGTGGGATCTCGAGCAGACGCTCGCCTTCGCTGGCGCGTTGAAGACGCGCGGCGCCGACTTCATCCATGTCTCCAGCGGCGGAAACTCTGGCGCGCAGCAAATCCCGTTGGGGCCCAACTACCAGGTGCCGTTCGCACGCGCCGTGAAGCAGGCGACGGGGCTGCCGACCATCGCGGTCGGGCTGATCACCGAGGCCGAGCAGGCCGAGGCGATCGTCGGCACCGGCGACGCCGATCTCGTCGGCATCGCGCGCGGCATCCTTTACGACCCGCGCTGGCCCTGGCACGCCGCCGCGCATCTGGGCGCCAGCGTCAAGGTGCCCAACCAGTATCTCCGCTCGCAGCCGCGCCAGTTCAAGACGCTGTTCGGGTGAGGGCGGGGTATCAAACAAAACCGTGCCGTCATCCTGGCCGGAGCGAAGCGGAGGGCCGGGATCCATCATAGGGCACTGTCGCGCTTTACGATGGATTCCGGGTCTGCGCTTCGCTTGCCCGGAACGACGGGGTGGGACATTCGCCCGTACAGAGTCGTCAGAGATGTATCGCCATGACCGCCTATTCCAACCTCTCCACCCATTTTGGCCGCGCGGCTGCGCTCGGCAATGCCGTCGGCATCCTGCAATGGGACAGCGACGTGATGATGCCCAAGGGCGCGGCCGGCTCGCGGGCCGAGAGCATGGCGCTGCTGCGGGTGATGCATCACGGCATGATCACCGACGAACGCATCGGCGACTGGCTGGCTGACGCCGATGCGGATGATGGGCTCGGAGCCTGGGAGCGGGCCAATCTGCGCGAGATCCGGCGGGTCTGGACGGTCGAGACCGCCCTGCCCTCGGATCTGGTCGAAGCTTCCAGCAAGGCGATCTCGGCCTGCGAGATGCGCTGGCGGCAGGCGCGGGCGGAGGCCGATTTCGCGGGCCTGCTGCCGTATCTCGCGCAGGTGCTGACGATCCAGCGCGAGATCGGCGCGGCCAAGGGCGAGAAGCTCGGCCTGAGCGCTTACGACGCGCTGTTGAACGACTATGAGCCGAGCGGGCGCTCCGCCAAGATCGACGCGCTTTTCGACGATCTCGCGGATTTCCTGCCGGGTTTCACGCAAGGTGTGCTGGCTGTGCAGGCCAAGCGGCCGCAAGCCGCCGACCCTGAAGGTCCCTTCGCGATCGAGAAGCAGCGGGCGCTGGGCTTAAGGATGATGGCGGCGCTGGGTTATGATTTCGAGCGTGGGCGGCTCGACGTCTCGACCCATCCGTTCTGCGGCGGGGCCGACAATGATGTCCGCATCACCACCCGCTATGATGAGGCCGATTTGGCCAAGGCGCTGATGGGCGTTCTGCATGAAACCGGACACGCGCTCTACGAGCAGGGCCGGCCGCAGGGCTATCTCAACCAGCCTGTCGGACAGGCGCGGGGCATGAGCCTGCATGAGAGCCAGTCGCTGCTGGTCGAGATGCAGGCCTGCCGCAGCCAGGAGTTCATCGCGTTTGCCGCGCCGCTGATGCGCGAGACCTTCTGCGGCTCAGGGCCGGCCTGGGAGACCGACGCGCTGTGGCGGCGCTACACCAAGGTCGAGCCGGCTTCATCCGCGTCGATGCCGACGAGGTGACCTATCCCGCCCATGTCATCCTGCGCTACCGGCTGGAGAAGGCGCTGATCGCCGACGCGATGCCGCTGGCCGAGCTGCCGGCCGCCTGGAATACCGGCATGAAGGAACTGCTCGGCGTCTCAGTCCCCGACGACCGGCTCGGCTGTCTGCAGGACGTGCATTGGCCGAGCGGTGGCTGGGGCTATTTCCCGACATATACGCTGGGCGCGATGACGGCCGCACAGATCTTCGAGGCGGCCTGCAAAGCGGTGCCAGACATCCTGCCGGGGATCGGCCGTGGCGATTTTTCGGCCCTGGTCGGCTGGCTGCGGACGAACATCCACAGCCAGGGCTGCCTGCTGGAGACCGACGATCTGCTGACGCAGGCGACGGGCCGGCCGCTGGATGCCGGCGTGTTCAAGGCGCATCTGCGGCGGCGCTACACCACCGAAGGCTGAGTGCCGTCTCAGGGACCGACGAGCTGGCCGCCGTCGACCACGATGGTCTGCGCGGTGACCCAGCTCGCCTTGGCCGAGGCCAGGAACAGCACGACCTCGGCGACTTCCTCGGGCTTGCCCATGCGTCCGAAGGGGATGCTGGCCAGCGTCGCGTTGTAGAGATCGGGGTTGGAGGTCTTGCGGTCCTCCCAGGTCCCGCCGGGGAATTCGATCGAGCCCGGCGCGACGCCATTCACGCGGATGCCCTTGGACGACAGCATCTTGGCCTGGCTCGCCGTGTAATGAATCACGGCGGCCTTGACCGCGCCATAGGGTGCCGAGCGCGACGAGGCACGCAGGGCCGAGATCGACGAGATGTTGATGATCGAGGAACCGGGCTTCATGTGCGGGATCGCGGCATGGCTGCCGCGCACGATCGCCATCATGTCGACGCTCAGCGAGGCGGCCCAGCCCTCCTCGTCATCGGAATGGCCGAAGCCGGAGGCGTTGTTGACGAGCACGTCCAGCCCGCCCAGCGCCTTCACCGCCTCGGGCACATAGGCTTCGATGGCTTTCGCATCGGCCAGATCGACGCTCGCCGCATGAGCCGCGACGCCATGCGCCTCGATTTCCCGGCGCGCCGCTTCGAGCGGTCCGGCGCCACGGGCGCAGATCGAGACGGCCGCGCCACCGGCCGCGAAGCCCAGCGCGATCGAACGGCCGATACCGCGGCTGCCGCCCATCACGATCACACGCTTGCCTGCAAAATCCTTGGTCATGTCCGCGCCTTCCGTGAATGCTCGCCGCCTTCATAGCAGCGTTGAAGCGGCGGATTGCAAATCGCGGCGGCTGGATGAGCTGGGTGGACGATCAGCCGGCAGCTCACCGAAGAGACATGGACCCGCCACCCATCATGAGGATCATCACGCCATGATCCGATTTATCGCCGGCCTGCTCGTCGCATCCGCGCATTTTTCCCGTTCGCGAGGCTTTTGCGGCCAGCGCCTGCCGTCTGACGGCAAAGGTGGCATCGCGCCGACAGGCGACTCTCTCCGCGGACATCTCCTGCGCGGCGCATGCTGCGAATCCCTCAAGATCATGTCGCGGTCGCCAGGGCGTCACCGGGCACTGCCCCTCACTCCGCCGCGCACATCTTCCCCTCGACCATCGCCAAACTCGTCTTGCGCTGGATCTTGTCGTCCCTGGCGAAGAGCTCCGCCAGCCAGTCGACGAAGACCCGGACCTTGTTGGAGAGGTGGCGGTTGGGCGGGTAGACGATGTGCAGGGGCTTTGGCGCCGAGCACCAGTTCGTCAGCAGCGGCACGAGGGCGCCTGCCGTAATGTGGTCCTGCACCATGAAACTCGGCACCTGGATGATTCCGAGCCCTGCGAGAGCGGCCGAGACGTAGCCATTGCCCTCGTTCAGCGAGACGATGTAGCGGCCGGTGACCTCGACGCTCTCGCGCCCATTGGCATAGAGGAAGGGGAAGGTACGGCTGCCGCCGTTCATGCGGTAACCGACGATGTGATGGCCCTTCTCCAGATCTTTAGGATGCTGCGGCGTGCCGTGACGCGCGAGGTAGGCCGGGGCGGCACAGGTGACGGTGAACATCTCGCCGATGCGCCGCGCGATCAGGCTCTGGTCCTGGATCTCGCCGGCGCGCACGGCGCAGTCGAGATTCTCGGCCAGTAGATCGGCGGGACGATCGCTCAGGCCGAGATCGAGCTGAATCTCGGGATAGCGCTCATGAAAGATCGGCAGAGCCGGAATGATCACCGCCATGGCGAGCGAGGCGCTGCAATCCACGCGCAAACGCCCGCTCGGGCGCGCCTGCGACGAAGCCATGCTGGCGTCGAGCTCGTCGATCTCGCCGAGCACGCGCAGCGCCCGCTCGTAATAGGCGGCGCCGTCCATCGTTACGGTGACGCGGCGCGTCGTGCGGTTCAGGAGCTTGGCGTGCAGATGCGCCTCGAGCTGCTGAATCTGCTTGGTGACGGTCGGCTTGGGCACGTCGAGCAGGTCGGCCGCGCGGGTGAAGCTGCCGGCCTCGACGACGCGGACGAAGGCGCGCATGGCGCTGAGCTGATCCATCGAAGCCTCACTGACGGCCTTGTCGCCACGCCGCCATTATTTCTCTGAGGAAATAATGAATGAGCGAAAGAGCCATTTATTGCTCCATGAGTATCACCTAAATCGTGGTGCATCGCAACAGCACAGGCACCGCCATGCTCGCCACATCGATCCAGCCCTATCGTAATCCCCGCGCCGTCTTCTGGCGGCAGGAGACGATTGGTGCCGGGTCGGCGTCCCTGGCGGCCCGGCTCTATGCGCCGACCGAGATCGCAGCCGAGGCGGGAATTGTCGTGCATCTGCATGGCGGCTCCTTCACTGGCGGATCGCTTACGGAGGGCGAGGCGGTGGCGACGATGCTGGCAGAAGCCGGGGCCGTGGTAATCTCGCTCGACTATCCTCTGGCACCGGAGCATCGCTTTCCGGAAGCGCTGGAGGCGACCTATGGGGCGCTCGTCGCCATCGGCAAGGGCCGCGCCCGCTGGGCTTCCAAACAGGCACCGATTTATGTCGCGGGCGAGGAGGCCGGCGGCAATCTCGCCGCCGCGCTCGCCCTGATGGCGCGCGACCGGCGCGGGCCGGTGCTGGCGGGCCAGATCC
>QBLV01000049.1:9969-12068 GCA_003241815.1 Hyphomicrobiales bacterium
AGATCCTGCTGTCGCCGATGCTTGACGCGTGCCTGGGCACCTGCTCGCTGCGCGAGGTCGATGCGGGCCCTGTCGGCTGCCACTGGGCCGATGGCTGGGCGCAGTATCTCGGCACGCCCGACAAGGCGGCCCATCCTTATGCGGCGCCAGTCAACGCCTCGCGGCTCGCCGGCCTGGCGCCGGCCCTGCTGATCTCAGCGCAGGACGACCCGATGCGCGACGAGGCTGCCGCCTACGCTGCGCGCCTGCAGGAAGCGGGTGTGAGCGTGCGCCACCATGTGCAGACTGGTCCGACGCAATGGCCTGCGGCTTACGCCGGCGCGCCGCAGAACGAGTCCTGCCTTTGTATGGCCTGCCATCATGTGAGTGATTTCTACGCCCTCACCGCACCGTCCTAGGCGCCCTGCCCGCGCTTTCTCCTTCCACGAGTCTCTTATCCAAGGAACCAACCCATGATTCAGGGAACGCATCGTCGTGGCCTGTTGGGCGGCGCACTCGCCGCGGGCGCTTCGCTCGCCACTCTCGCGCTGGCCTTCACCCTGTTCGGCGGACAGGCCCAAAGCGACACCCCTGCCCCGGCCGCGCCGCCGGCGACGCCGGTCTCGGTCGCGACGGTCGAGCAGCGCGACATCGTCAACTGGGCCGAATTCTCCGGCCGGCTTGAGGCGATCGAGCGCGTCGAACTGCGCTCGCGCGTCTCCGGCGTGGTCGAGGCGGTGCATTTCCGCGAGGGCGGGCTGGTCAAGCAGGGCGACCTTCTGATCAGCATCGACCAGGCGCCCTATCTCGCCGAGTTCGAGCGGGCGCAGGCCCAGGTCCTGGCAGCCGAGGCGCGGGTCGCGCTGGCTTCGGGCGAGCATGATCGCGGCCAGCAGCTGATGGCGAGCCGCAACGTCTCGCAGAAGGATCTCGACATCCGCTACAACGCGCTGCGCGAGGCGCAGGCCAATCTGCGCGCTGCGGAAGCCGCCCAGCAGACGGCGCGGCTCAACCTCGATTACACGCAGATCCGCGCGCCGATCAGCGGGCGCATCGGACGGCTCGGCATCACCATCGGCAATCTCGTCGCGGCCGGTGCCTCCGCTCCGGTGCTGACGACGCTGGTTTCGGTCGATCCGCTCTATGCCTCCTTCGACGCCGACGAACGCAGCGTGCTCGACGCGCTGGCGAGCCTGCCCGGCGGCGAGCGCGCGCTCGACCGGATTCCCGTCAGGCTCGCGACCGCGACCTCGGAGGCCGCGAGCTTCACCGGCAAGCTGCATTTCATCGACAACGGCGTCGATGCGGCCAGCGGCACCATTCGGGTGCGCGCGTTGCTCGACAATCCCGACGGTAAGCTGCTGCCAGGGCAGTTCGTCCGCGTCCAGATGGGCCAGGCGCGGGCCGAGCAGGGCCTCGTCATCAACGAGCGCGCGGTCGGCACGGACCAGAACAAGAAGTTCGTTTTCGTCGTCGGTTCCGACAACAAGGCGATCTGGCGCGAGGTGACGCTGGGTGCCACCCATGAGGGGCTGCGCGTCGTCACCTCCGGCCTGAAGCCGGGCGAGCGCATCGTCGTCAACGGCCTGCAGCGCATCCGTCCGGGTGCCACCGTGGCGCCGGAGCCTGTCCCTATGGCGGAGAAATCCGAGCTGAAGCGCGACCTCGCCAAAACCGAACTCGCGCAACGCTGATCCAAACACGCGTCATTCTCGGGCGAAGCGAAGCGCAGACCCGAGAATCTCGTCGAAGAGATGCTCGGGTCGAGCCCGAGCATGACGGCGCGTCTACGTCACCTCAACATCCGCTCCAAAGGGGGGCGTGCCATGAACCTGTCCAAATTCTTCATCGACCGGCCGATCTTCGCCGGCGTGCTCTCCGTCCTGATCTTCCTCGCGGGTCTGATCTCGCTGCGGATCCTGCCGATTTCGGAATACCCGGAGGTTGTGCCGCCCTCCGTGGTGGTGCGGGCGCAGTATCCCGGCGCCAATCCGCGCGTCATCGCCGAGACCGTGGCGACGCCGATCGAGGAGCAGATCAACGGCGTCGAGAACATGCTCTACATGTCGAGCCAGGCGACGACCGACGGCGTGATGACGCTGACCGTCACCTTCAAGCTT
>QBLV01000049.1:12078-24871 GCA_003241815.1 Hyphomicrobiales bacterium
GGCCGAGCCGCGCCTGCCCGAGGAGGTCCGGCGCCTCGGCGTGACCACGATCAAGTCGTCGCCCGACCTGATGCTTGTGGTCCACATCACCTCGCCCAACAACCGCTACGACATGACCTATCTGCGCAATTACGCGGTCCTGAACGTCAAGGATCGGCTGGCGCGGATCGACGGCGTCGGCCAGGTCCAGCTCTTCGGATCCGGGGATTATTCGCTGCGGGTCTGGCTCGATCCGCAGAAGGTCGCCGAGCACGGCCTGTCGCCGGCCGATGTCGTGCGCGAGATCCGCGCCCAGAACGTCCAGGCGGCGGCCGGCGTAGTCGGCGCCTCGCCGAGCGCGGCCGGGCTCGACCTGCAGCTCTCGGTCAACGCGCAGGGCCGGCTGCAGAGCGAGGAGGAATTCGGCGAGGTCATCGTCAAGACCAGCGCGACGGGCGCCGTGACGCGGCTGCGCGACATCGCCCGGCTCGAACTCGGCGCGGCCGACTACGCTTTGCGCTCTCTGCTCGACAACAAGCCCGCCGTTGCCGTCCCCGTCTTCCAGGCGCCGGGTTCGAACGCGATCACCATCTCCGACCAGATCCGCACCACGATGGCGGAGATCAAGCAGAACATGCCCGAGGGCGTGGACTATGCGATCGTCTACGACACCACGCAGTTCGTGCGCGCCTCGATCAAGGCGGTGATCACCACGCTGCTGGAGGCAATCGCGCTGGTCGTGCTCGTCGTCATCGTCTTCCTGCAGACGTGGCGGGCCTCGATCATCCCGCTGGTGGCCGTGCCGGTCTCGGTCGTCGGCACCTTTGCGGTCATGCATCTCTTCGGCTTCTCGATCAACGCGCTCAGCCTGTTCGGGCTGGTGCTCGCCATCGGCATCGTCGTCGACGACGCGATCGTCGTTGTCGAGAATGTCGAGCGTAATATCGAGCAGGGGCTGGAGCCGCGCGAGGCGACCTACAAGGCGATGCGCGAGGTCTCCGGCCCGATCATCGCGATCGCGCTGGTGCTGGTGGCGGTGTTCGTGCCGCTCGCCTTCATCTCAGGCCTGACAGGTCAGTTCTACCGCCAGTTCGCCCTGACCATCGCGATCTCTACGGTGATCTCGGCAGTGAACTCGCTGACGCTGTCGCCGGCGCTGGCAGCGCTGCTCCTGCGCTCGCACCATGCGCCCAAGGATGCGCTGACGCGGTTCATGGACAAGACGCTCGGCTGGTTCTTCCGCGGCTTCAACCGCTTCTTCAACCGCTCCTCGGAGGCCTATGGTAGCGGCGTGCGCCGCATCCTGTCGCGCAAGGCGCTGATGATGGGCGTCTATCTGGTGCTGGTCGGCCTGACAGCCGTGCTGTTTCGCACGGTGCCGGGCGGCTTCGTGCCGGGGCAGGACAAGCA
This sequence comes from Hyphomicrobiales bacterium, assembly GCA_003241815.1. Taxonomy (GTDB): domain Bacteria; phylum Pseudomonadota; class Alphaproteobacteria; order Rhizobiales; family Beijerinckiaceae; genus Allobosea. The sequence continues at coordinate 13,468 of QBLV01000049.1, forward strand.
GTATCTGGTCGGTTTCGCACAGTTGCCCGACGCCGCCACGCTCGACCGCACCGAGGACGTCATCCGCCAGATGAGCGAGATCGCGCTCAAGCATCCCGGCATCCAGAGCGCCATCGCCTTCCCGGGCCTGTCGATCAACGGCTTCACCAACTCGTCCAATGCCGGCATCGTCTTCGTGACACTGAAGCCCTTCGAGGAACGCAAGGACAAATCGCTCGGCGGCGCGGCGATCGCGATGCAGCTCAACCAACAGTTCGCCGGGATCCAGGAGGCCTTCATCGCGATGTTCCCGCCGCCGCCCGTCCAGGGTCTGGGCACGATCGGCGGCTTCAAGCTGCAGATCGAGGATCGGGCGGGGTTGGGCTACAAGGCGCTGAACGACGCGACGCAGGCGTTCATGGCGAAGGCCGCAGCCGCTCCGGAACTGACGGGCATGTTCTCGAGCTTCCAGGTCAATGTCCCGCAGCTCTATGCCGATATCGACCGCACCAAGGCGCGCCAGCTCGGCGTCGCGGTGACGGATGTCTTCGACACGCTGCAGATCTATCTCGGCTCGTCCTATGTCAACGATTTCAACAAGTTCGGCCGGACCTACACGGTGCGGGCGCAGGCCGACGCGCCGTTCCGGGCGCGCGCGGAGGACATCGGCAAGCTGCGCGTGCGCTCGGGCACCGGCGAGATGGTGCCGCTGAGTGCGGTGCTGAACGTGCGCAGCGACACCGGGCCGGAACGCGCCATGCGCTATAACGGCTTCCTGGCCTCCGACATCAATGCCGGGCCTGCTCCCGGTTACTCGTCCGGGCAGGCTCAAGCGGCGGTCGAGCGCATCGCGGCCGAGACCTTGCCGAAGGGCTTCGCCTTCGAGTGGACCGAGCTGACCTATCAGGAAATCCTGGCGGGCAACTCCGCCATGCTGGTGTTCCCGATCGCGATCCTGCTCGTCTTCCTCGTGCTCGCCGCACAATATGAGAGCCTGACGCTGCCGATCGCGATCATTATGATCATCCCGATGGGGCTGCTTGCGGCGATGGCCGGCGTCTGGTGGACCGGCGGCGACAACAACGTCTTCACGCAGATCGGCCTGGTGGTCCTCGTCGGCCTGTCGGCGAAGAACGCGATCCTGATCGTCGAGTTCGCGCGCGAGCTCGAATTCGAGGGCCGGACGCCGGTCGAGGCCGCGATCGAGGCGAGCCGCCTGCGTCTGCGGCCGATCCTGATGACCTCGCTCGCTTTCGTCATGGGCGTGGTGCCGCTGGTGATCTCGACCGGCGCCGGCGCCGAGATGCGGCAAGCGATGGGCATCGCGGTCTTCGCAGGGATGATCGGCGTCACCGCCTTCGGCATCTTCCTGACGCCGGTGTTCTATGTGCTGATGCGCAAGCTCGCCGGCAACAGGCCGCTGAAGCAGCATGGCGAGGAGGCGGAGCCGGCACCCGTCGTCAAGGCAGCCTGACTGACGGATCGAGCAACACAAAGCCCCTCCGGCCAGCCGACGGTCAGCCGGAGGGGCATTCCGCGCCGATCACCCATGCCGCAACGGTCTTGCCTTCGCGGGGCGAAGCATGGTCTCGAAGACCACACAATCCCTGAAGGCAGACCGTCATGACCGAGACCACCCCCAAGCCCGCCCCGCGCATCGCCATCACCTATTGCTCGATGTGCCAGTGGATGCTGCGCGCCACCTGGCTCGGCCAGGAGCTGCTCTCGACCTTCGGGCAGGATCTCGGCGAGATCGCGCTGATCCCACGCACCGGCGGCATCTTCCAGATTCACTATGACGGCGAGCTGATCTGGGACCGCAAGACCGATGGCGGCTTCCCCGATTCCAAGGTGCTGAAGCAACGCGTGCGCGACCGGCTCGATCCGGAGCGCAGCCTCGGCCATGTCGATGGGCATGTGGCAGTGGAGAGCGTTTGACGGTCTTTGTTTCACACGGAACCACCGCGTCATCCCGGCCGCAGCGAAGCGAAGCGCCGGGATCCATCATAGGGAACCGCTGTGCTCGATGATGGATCCCAGAGCTGCGCGGCTACGCCGCTTGTCCGGGATGACGCGGTGGTTCCGGTGAAAGCGCCGGACGTCAGGCGGCGGTCTCCCGCGTCGCCGCGAGCCAGGCGGTCAGCCGCGCTTCCGGATCGGCGTTCAGGGTGATGTCGGTTACCGCCGCGACGATGTCGGCACCCGCAGCGAAGACACCCGGCGCGCGTTCCAGCGAAATGCCGCCGATGCCGACCAGCGGGATATCGCCGAGGCGTCGCTTCCATTGCGTGACGCGGTCGAGGCCCTGCGGGCCCCATGTCATCGCCTTGAGGACGGTCGGATAGACCGGGCCGAGCGCGACATAGTCGGGCTTCGCCGCGAGCGCGCGCTCCAGCTCGGCCTCGTCATGGCTGCTGACGCCCAGCTTCATGCCGGCCTTGCGGATCGCGTCGAGATCGGCGTCGTCGAGATCCTCCTGGCCGAGATGGACGACATCGCAGCCTTCCTCGATCGCCAGATGCCAATAGTCGTTGACCACGAGGATGCAGCCGGCCTCCGCGCAGAGCCGCTTCGCGCGAGCGATCTCGCGGGCGGTTTCGAGCTCGGTCCTGTCCTTGACGCGGAGCTGAACCAGCCTGACGCCGAGCGGCAGCATGCGCGCCAGCCAGTCGGCGCTGTCGAAGATCGGGTAGAACGGATCGAGCTTCATGATCGCAGCCTTGTTCTCGGAAACGCCTCGCCCATGACTGGGGGGCGGCCGCGCCGAATGGCAATACCCGCCGAAGTCTGCGGCGTCATGCTTGCACATCAGGGGTCAGCGCAACTTTGGATGTCCCCAGATGACACAGAACGCCCCGAAAACGAACGCAGACGCCGCTCTGTCCCCCGCCCGACCGGTCCTGGGACAGTTCACGATAGCGCTCGCCGGCGCCACTTGCGCCGCCCTGCTATCGGTTCCGATGACCAGCGAGAGCGCCATGGCGCAGGGCTGGCAGGTCACCAGTCAGTACTATCAGGGCGGCGCGACCTGGACATATCGCAGGCTCCATCCCGGCAATGGCGCCATCACCGATATGAAGCATGGACCGGCGCCGGCGAACGACTGTCCTGTCCTCGCCTTCGAGGTGCTCAACCCGAGGCGCGGCGAGATCCGCTGCGTTGGATATGTCGTTCCCTGGTGGCTCCGCTGATCTTCAACCCGATGCCTTGACGAACTGGCAGGCCTGACGACCGCCCGCCACATCATCGTCAGCCCAGCGGCCTCGCAAAGCGGGCGATGGCATCATTCGTCGGCGTCGTGCCTGCCCCGGGCTGCTGCGGCCTGAGGAAGCAGCCCTCCGTGACATCGGCCGGCTCGACAAAGGCGTCCTTGATCCAGGGGATGTATTCGAGCACCGGCGTCGCCTGGTGCCAGTAGGCGAGATGGACATGGACCTGGCTCATCTCGCCGGCATGGGGCGCCACCGGCAGACGGCTGGCGAGCGCGAGGTCGGCGACCTGGATGTATTCCGTGATGCCGCCCAGCCGCGTCACATCAGGCTGGACGTAATGGATCGCGTCGGCGGCGATGAAGCTGCGGAAAGCATCGAGCGAATAGAGCTGCTCGCCGAGCGCGACCGGGATCGAGGTCGAGCGGGCGAGCGCCGCGTGCGACCCGACATCGTCATACCAGAGCGGCTCCTCGAACCAGAAGATGTCGAGCGGCTCGGCCCGCGCGCAGAAGCGCTTGCAGGTCGGCAGATCCCATTTGCCGTTGCCGTCGATGGCGAGGCTGACATGGGGCCCGACCGCCTGGCGCACCGCCTCGAGCCGGCCGATGTCGATGCCGGGATCGGCGTGGCCGACCTTGACCTTGATGCGGTGGAAGCCATCGCGCTCCACCGCTTTGCGGCAGCCCTCGACGAGCTGGTCCTTGGGGATCGAAAGCCAGCCGATATCGGTGTTGTAGGCCTCCAGCCTGGGCTTGGTCGCGCCGCCGAGCAGATGCCAGAGCGGGACGCCGGCCTGCTTGGCCTTGAGGTCCCAGAGCGCGACATCGACCGCAGCCAGCGCAAGCTGGGTGATGCCGGCGCGGCCAACCCACTGCAGGGCTGGCTGACGGGCGAGCTTCAACCAGAGCCGACTGATCTCGGAGGCATCCTCACCGATCAGCAGCGGGCCGTAGCAGTCTCGAATGCAGGATGTGATCAGCCGGTCCGAGGGCAGATCGGCATGGGTGCCGGTGAAGCCGTAGCCTTCCAGCCCATCCTGCGTGACGATCTTCGTGCCGACCACGCCCCAATGGCTGATACGATGCGTGGAATCGGCGATCGAACCGCCCGTGACCGGGATGTGCAGGATGAAGGGTTCGATACTGGCGATACGCATGGTGGTCCTCCCGGCCTCCGTTCGCGGCCAAGGATCGGCGGCGACGGCTTGTTGGCGGGAATTCGACCACAGGATGCCGGCCGCTTCAACGGCGCCCGCCGAAAGGGCGCCCTGTCGAAATGGTCGAGCGGAGGCGGGATGTCGGCCCCCGCAATTCGATCGGACCGACGCGTCGAACGCTCACATTCCGACCATTCGTCGCGGCCTGTCTGTGATCGGCGCCCGCCAGATGACGGCATCGACACACATCCAACACCCCCGAATCGAGGCCGGGATTGCCATCCCGGACAGTGACGGGCCCGCGTGACGGAACGCCTCGGAACAGCGGAACTGAAATCGTTATATGTCAATGACTTAGGAGTAGCGGAGACGGAGAGATTCCCAGCCAAATTGCCTGCAAGCCTTTGAATTCGTGAGATTTCGCCGTCTGCTTGGGTGCCCTATTGGGTACAGGTTATCTCAGCGCAGTCAACCAAGATTGCAGCAAACGAGCGACCGCTCGCCCAATCCTGCTTGCGACAGAGGTCTTGGAAGTGGCCCTGCAGAGATTGTTAACCAACATTGTTGGCACTCAGCGCTATCCACCAGAAGGATAACGGTGCCAGTTGTTTTGAGCGATTCTGCGATGCATCATTGCTTACACGCTGGAATTATAGGGAGATGAACTTTGGAAAGAGAAGAAATCGACGTGACGACTGTGGCGATGGCGGTCATTCAGGGTGTGACTGGAAGTTATATGAGTACAGATGATCTGAGTCAGGCCGCTATATTGCTAAAGATGCCGGACCCCGAGGAATTTTGCTGGCGCGCCTATCTCAAAATGATGGGTGAGCCATTCACTGAGACGCCGTTGGAGCTGCGTGAGCTTATCCGCCGGGAACTGGTCGAATTCAGCAAGATCGTTCCCGGTGAGAAAGAAGTTCTGCAGAGGTTGATGAAGAGGTGATCTCCTGAGTTCGGCTTGAGCGTCAGCCGGGGCAGGAAAGCCTGCCAATCGCTCGCGGGTCTCCTGCTGGCCGGCGAGTCAAAGCTTCCTGAGCCTGTCCAAGCTATTCGCGCGCGCGCGTGGTCCGGCTGCGCTCCTTGGCTGGGTGGGCTTTGATCAATGCGCGCTCGATGTTTATTGAGTCGTTGGAACGGTCAGCGTCATCCAGCCGGTCGTCGTGTGGCTTCCACTAAAGGGTTCGGCAAGCCCCCGGAACTGCGATCCTGCCCGTTGATCCGTGCCGATGAAACGGTCTAGGAATCGACTTTGCCAGCCGAGCGATAACCGCGCACGACACCACGTCGCCCTGCTCCTCAGGCAGCTCAACACCATAATGAATTAGGGACGGCGCTAAAATAGAACACAGCCCCTCCGTGTCTAAATTTTGGCAAATTGATTAACTGTCACGCCGGCCTCTAGAAGCATCGTAGTAGCAACGTCGAAGCTCTTATCGAACCGCTCGTCTGAGAGCGGCCTCGCAAAACAGTTCAGCTCTAAAATTCCAGATTGTATTATTGCTCTGGCACAATCCGCGCATGGAAAAAGCGATACAAACATCCGAGCTCCACGAGTGGATGCTCCGGACCTAACCGCGCTGTAAATAGCGTTTCGCTCCGCGTGTTCGATCCAGAGGTACTTTTCACCTCCCTCGCGTGAGTGCCTGTGACTACGCACGCTGTCCACGCGGCGCGGGAACCCGTTATAGCCAATCGATAGAACGTTGTTCTCGGTGTCGACGATGACAGCGCCAACCTGGCGGCTCCTATCGTCGCTCCATGAGGCTACGAGGGCACAAAGCTGGAAAAAGCGCGCTTCCCATGGGCTCATCTCTTGGGCGATGGTATGCAAGTGGCCGACTCTCAGGGGGTAAAATGATCGTTGGGCAGAAGATACTCGACCAAGGGCTGGTCGTGAACGGCTCCCGAGAGTGCCTGAAGAACAGCACCTATGACCTGACTATCGGCGAAATTTTTCCGATGGGAAAGGTCGCCGCCAAGAAACGCGCCAAGGGGGCGAGGTCGCGGGTTCACTATCTTGAGCCAAGAGAAATGATATGGGTCCTCTCCCATGAAGAATTCGGCATGCCATTAACGGTAACAGGACTTGCAACCCTACGTACAAGCCTAACAAATCAGGGGTTGCTTGCGCTAAATGTGGGCATTATTGATCCGGGATTCGCTGGGCCAATCAGTACAGCGCTTATAAATTTTTCTGATAGACCGCGCCGAATTGCTGTAGGAGACAAATTTTTTCGTATAGTTTTTGTAGAACACGATGATGTTAAGGATTTTAATAAGTCGCCTGAAAATACCGAGCGCGTAAAATATGGAAACGAAATAGAAAGCTTTGCATACAGCGATTTTTCAAGGAATTTTCTAAATGTTCCAGATTTTGATGATGATTTCTATTACAAGCGATTCTGGCTTATACTATGGTCTGGCTTGACCAGAAATTGGTATATCACATTAGCTGTGTCGTTCATGCTTATGACAACCGTATGGTTTGCAGTAGAAGATCTCAAGATACATAAATTTTATTGTAATAAATTCTTTGAACTCAAATCGATATTGACAAATTCCACGCCCACGACGCCTCCGGCAATCAGTCCGCCCGTACCTCAACAAGGGCAATAAACGATCGTACATCCATCAGCCAGCTACGCTGGGACTCCGTATAAGTCTTCTGCACACCCGCCGGCACGACCAGCTGCAACCGCTTGGCCTGCATTTCGTCCGTCTGGTTGGTCGAAACGCCAGGCTCCATGGTGAGCAGGTGCTTGGTCTCGATCCGAGCCGCTTCTGACAGCACCTGCCGCCAGCGGTCCTTCAAGGTCGACTTCGCGCCCAGCATGGTTAGCCGGGCTGCCGGGAAGGACGGATCGCGGTAGTTGGTCTGCCCCGGGAACAGGAAATCCGGCTTGTTCCGGTTTTCGGTCTCAACGCCGCGGGCGAAGCGCAGCTTCTGAGCTATGAACAGCGCCTCGAGATGATTCTCAAGGGCATGGCCGGCTCGAGATTTCCGCCTGTTATGGACGCTCAGCGAAAAGCTCAGGAATCCGTCTACATCAGCACCTTCACCGGCCATGAAGCCTGACCGGAGTCGTGCATCCACGACGCGACGTTCAAGACGCCGGAACAGCTGCTCCTCGCGCTCCATCCATGCGACAAGCGCCTCGTCAGGAGCATCCAATGGCAGGGTTGCAGGCAGCGACCGGCGTGCCAGCTCGGAAAGTGCCCGTGTCTTGGGGAACGCCAGCCCAAAAGGTTCGATCAGCGCATCAAGCCGGTCTGCCTCCGGCTCTTCGAATTCGATACCTAACTCATCCAGAATATAGCGCGCGGCAAAGTCCAGCTCAGCCTGGCGGTCATGGCCTATGTCGCGGTATTCCTCGAAGAACTGGTTCTGCTGGGGAATCCCGAACAGCCACCGCAGCTGGTTCTGCATGGTCGTTTCGGCGGGAGCCACAATGACAAGGGCATCACCGCTTTGCTGGAGAGCAACGAACGCCGTGTCTCCCGGCTTCATTGCCTCGGTCACCGCATTCCCAGAGTAGTACAGATGGAACTCTGGCGCCCTCGGCTTTCCTTTCCTGACGTTTGACCAGCTAATGAAGCCGTCCTCCGTCAGCGCTGTCTGTTCTTCTGCAAGCCAGACAAACCGGGTTGGAATGCCCCGGCGGTCCTCGGTCCCCAGCAGCGACTTGAAGGGTTTGGTGCCCTGAAACTCATGTTGGTTAGAACCGTTGCCAACCGTCTCCACAAGCGTGAGCGTCTTCGCAACAACCCCCGCAAAAAGGTCGGACAGGTATCCGTGCCGAATGGGTGTCATGCCGCTCCCCGAATTTCGAGGCGTGGCTCCTGCGAGCGCAGCCAGACAATGCAGGCCTCCAGCACGTCCAGGAGGGGCAGCCGCGTGCGGCCTTTCAGGGCGCATTCCCACACGACGCCAAGGCGCCAGCCGGCCTCGGCCAGCGCCTGTTCACTGCGGGTGTCCACCTCGCGGTTGCGGTTGATCTTGGTCGTCCAGAACTCCTGCCGGGTCGAAGGCCAGCGGAACAGGTGGCAGTCATGGCCATGCCAGAAGCAGCCATGCGCAAACAGCACGGCGCGGTGACGGGGAAACACTATGTCGGGCCGGCCGGGGAGGTCGCGGGCATGCAGGCGGTAGCGGAACCCTGCTGCGTGCAGACCTTTGCGCAGCACCATCTCGGGCTTCGTGTTCTTGCCCCGGATGCCGGCCATCATCCGGCTGCGCACCTCGGGCGACACGATGTCAGCCATGAGCCCGGATCGCTTCCCTGGGCTCTGTCTCGTCCGCGACTGCCAGAGCCTTCGCAATGTGCGGCTGCATGGCCTTTGCCACGAACTCGACCACCGGAACCACCACGGCATTACCGAACTGGCGGTAGGCCTGGGTATCTGACACCGGAATCCGAAATGGCCGGCCCGGGCGATCAAAGCCCATCAGCCGCGCGCACTCGATGGGGGTGAGCCGGCGCGGGCGCTGGCCTGGCTGGTCCACCAGCACCTCGGAACCGTCCTTGTAGTAGCGGGCAGAAAGGGTGCGGGTCACGTCGTTTGGCCCGAACAGGCTGTAGCCAAAGCCGTTGCCGGCGGCGTTGTGTTTCGCCTTGTAGTCCTGGAGGTACTGCCAGAGCTTCGGGGTGAGGGTGTATTTCGGATCAACCTCGCCAGGCGGCTGGAGAATGCTGCCGAGCTTGGGCCCGCTCTCGGCCGGCGGCAGTTTCAGCGCCTCAAAATCGAAGCTGGTCGGCTCGCGGAAGCCCGCGATGAACACCCGCTGCCGCTTCTGCGGCACCCAGGGTTCAGAGCTGATGACGCGATGCTGCACATGATAGCCCAGCTCGTTCCTGAGGACGTTCATGATGGTGGCGAAGGTCCGCCCGCCATCATGGCTCTCCAGGTTCTTGACGTTTTCCAGCAGGAAGGCGGCCGGGCGGTGATGGGCGATGATCTGGGCCGTGTCGAAGAACAGCGTCCCCTGGGTGTCGCACAGGAACCCATGGGCGCGGCCCAGGGAGTTTTTCTTGGAGACGCCAGCTATCGAGAAGGGCTGACAGGGGAAACCGCCTAGGAGCACGTCATGCTCGGGGATCAGGTCCGGGTCCTTCGAATACTCCCGGACGTCGCCGGCAATCGGGTGGTTGTCGGGGAAGTTCAGCGCATAGGTCTTCTGCGCATGTTCGTCCCATTCGGAGGTGAAGACGCAATGCCCCCCGATGCTTTCGAAGCCCATGCGCAGCCCGCCGATACCGGCGAAGAGGGCGATGAAGCGGAACCGCGTCGCGGCCGGCTTCCGGTCTCCATAGACCCGCCGTTCGCCGATGGCCTGGCGCAGCGTCCTGACGGCCAGGCGGGTCGGGGCGTACTCGCCATTCTCGTAGCGATAGACGGTCCGTTCCGACACCTCCAGAAGCTGTCTGGCTTCTTCAAGAGTCAGGCCCGCCTGCTCGCGGAGCCGCCGGAATTCTGTTGGCATGGTGCCGCGCAAGGGAATGATTCGCCGCTGTGTCATTTGTTGCCACCCTGGCACCCGCCTTCCCATGTGCCAAGCGCGCATGTTCGGTATTTGTTCACTTAACGGGCAACTATCAACAGAGCCTTTCAGGCCCTGCCGCGGATCAGCTCCTTCGGCGTCAGGATATGCAGCCGGTCGCTGCCAAGGGGCCACCAGACCATGAACCTTGGATCGAGCCCGTCCGGGGTCCGGCAAATCAGCTCCACGGGGATATCGCGAATGATCTCGACCCCCGTCGCCCGCGCCGTCGCTTTCAGCAGGGCTTCCAGCTCGGCCGGAGCCTCGGCCATCGCCATCACGGCCAGCGGATACTCATCCATCGCGAAAGGATAGACGCCATCGGGGAGGAGGGAGGGCGAGCGGCTGAACATCGGAGGAAACTCGCAAATCCCTGCCGTGGCAGCAATCGTTGCCGGTCAGCCTGGAAGGGTTGCCCCTGCAACCCTGACTAGGCCCGCGCCAATGAGCGGGGTGAAGCGGGTCAAGGGGTGCGCAGCACCGCAGGCTTGCCCCTTGACGCGCGCATGGGGCGCAGCCCCTCGGGACCAGCAGATGGCATATTAGCAGAGCATGCCCTGCCATTCGCCGCCTTGCTCGTGTTGCGCTAGCCTCGCGTGCCGATCGATACAGAACGCAATGGGAAGGCTGCGCCATTCAATCGCAAAGCTTGCGGCAACTGCCAAGCGGACGCGTTAGGCGGACGAACGCCGGGCCTTGAACATGCCGTATCGCACACTGCTGGCCGCATTTTTGTTGATGAGGATGGCCTCGCCAATGTCGAGATTTTTGAAGGTATCTGGGTGAACCCTGTACTGTCGCGTATGCCGGGCGGAGGCTCCGCCAGTGCCCACACCGCCGTCGGTCTGCGCCGTGAATTCAATTTGTTCACGTGTCCCGGCCACGCCCGCCATAAGCTCGCAGTCCGAGGGAGTGTTGAGGCGATAGACAATGAAGGTGTTGATGGAGCCGATCAGCTGATCGGTGAAACTGCGGCCGTCGCTCTCGGCTCCCTGTGTTATGTCCGCGAGGGACTGGGTTGCCAGCACAGCCGATAGGCCATGGCTACGACCTTGGTTGATGACATTGAGCACCTGCGGACCTGCAAAAGTTGAAAACTCGTCGAGAATGATGCGCCAAGGCTGGTCGCCGCCGCTTGCAGCGAACTTGATGTCGTTGATGATCAACTTTCCAAGTTTGGCAGCCTGGTCCGGATATTTCAGCCTCGGCAGACAGAAATAGACGAGAGCTCCCTCTTTCCGAGCGCGCGTCAGCACGATGACGGGCACCTTTTGTGCGCGAGCGCGACTGGTATCAAAAAGCGGCGCGAACACAGAGCCTGCCAAATTCCGTAGATCGGCACGCAGGCCCTCGACATGGGGTTCGGCTGTGCGCTGGGCCGTGATTTCGGCAGCCAGTTCTGCGAAAGTTCCCCCTCCCTTGCCCGTGCGCCGAAGCATATTGGTCAAAAACTTGGTGTCTAACAGGGCGCTGAAAAAGGCGCTTCCCACGGGGAGCTTGGCGTGATTCCGTTGT
>QBLV01000004.1:0-6366 GCA_003241815.1 Hyphomicrobiales bacterium
GGCCAGCGCCTCGTCGATCAGCGCCTGCAGGAGGAGTGGGCCGGCCGCGAAACGCTGGAGATCGAACTCTCGCCGCGTTGCCTGAATCTCGAACCGGGCGATGTCGTCACCCTTCCGATCGACGGGCATGAGCGTCTCTTCCGCCTGACCCGAATCAGCGACGGCCCGAGCCGCAAGGCCAGCGCGCGGGCCGTCGAACCGGCAATTTATCGCAGCAGCGGCGTGCCGAGCCTGCCACGCCCGCCCAAAACCGCTCCGGCGCTGCCCGGGCGGCCGATGGTCCTGGCGCTGGCCCTGCCGATCGCGCGCACCCAGCCGCCGCCGCTCCTGTCGCTCGCGGCCTTCGCCTCGCCCTGGCCTGGTGCGCTCGCGGTCTGGCAGGCGGACGGTGCCGGCCAGTTCGAGTTGCTGCGGCTGATCGAGGCGCCGTCCATCGTCGGTGAGAGCTTGACGGTGCTGCCGCCGGGACCGCTCTGGCGGAGTGATACCCGTGCCGTGCTCGATGTCCGCCTGCGCGGCGGCGTGCTCGCCTCGGTCTCGCCCGAGGCCGCGTTCGCCGGCGCCAATGCGCTGGCGCTTCTCGACGAGGCAGGTGAGGTCGAGATCGTGACGGCCTCGACGGTCGAACTGATCGGGCCGCAGCGCTTCCGGCTTTCGGGACTGGTGCGCGGCATCGGCGGCTCGGAGGCCGCGGCCGGTCGTAGCCTGCCGGTCGGCTCGCGCATCGTTGTGCTCGACGGTGCGGCCGTGACCCTGACAGACGATCTGGCCGATCTCGGGCAGGAGCGGCGCTATCGTGTCGGGCCGGTTCAGCGCGATGTCGGCGACCCGTCCATGGTCGAACTGGCGGCCAGCGCCGGGGTCGCAGCCCTGCTTCCGCTGGCGCCGGTGCACCCCCGGGCCCGCCGGGCAGGCGATGTGATCGAAATCGACTGGATCAGGCGCACGCGCATCGACGGCGATTCCTGGGAACTCGCGGAAGTCCCGCTCGGAGAGGAGGCGGAACTTTATGAGGTCGGGATCTGGGACGGCGACACCGAACTGCGACGGGCAAGGACCACCGCTGCAGCCTGGACCTATCCGGCGGCGCTCGAACTCGCCGATTTCGGCGCCGTGCAGGCCGAGATCGGGATTGTGATCGCCCAACTCAGCGTTGTGGCGGGGCGGGGCCATGAATGGGTTGGACGTGTCCCCGTGAGCTGACATAGTCTGGCGCTACGCAGCATTCATGGCGCGTTCACGCGTCCGGGATTAGCCGATGTCCATGATGCCCGTCGAAACCATCTTCGCTCTGACGCTGCTGGCGACGCCCTTGCCGATCGTTCAGATCGACAGCCAGGAGCCGATCTCGTGCCTGTCTGCCGATGAGACGCGGGATGCTGTCGCCGAGGGACGCGTGATCCAGCCGGCGCAGGCGTCTCGCCAGGCGCGCCAGGCCGCGCCGGGGGAAGTCGTCCGCATCCGGCTGTGCCGTCAGGGCGACGTTTATGTTTATGTGGTCACGACGCTGAAGCGCGACGGGCGCGTCGCCCGCGTGACGCTTGAAGGGCAGTCGGGCAAGGTCGGCACGATTCGCTGACCGTGTTCCACCAGCCATCGCCAACAGGAGCTGACCGACCGTGAGACTGCTCGTCGTCGAGGACGACAAGGACCTCAACCGCCAGATCGTCACCGCGCTTGAGAATGCCGGCTATGCCGTCGACAAGGCTTTCGACGGCGAGGAGGGGCTATATCTCGGCGAAACCGAGCCCTATGACGCGGTGATCCTCGATCTCGGCCTGCCCAAGGTCGATGGCGTCTCCGTGCTTCAGGGCTGGCGTCGCGCCGGCAAGACCATGCCGGTCCTGATCCTGACCGCGCGCGACCGCTGGAGCGACAAGGTCGGGGGCTTCGATGCCGGCGCCGACGACTATGTCACCAAGCCGTTTCATGTCGAGGAACTGCTGGCGCGCGTCCGGGCCCTTCTTCGCCGCTCCGCCGGCCATGCCACCTCCGAACTCGTCTGCGGCCCGGTCAGGCTCGACACCCGCGCGAGCCGCGTCGTCGTCGACGGCAATCCAGTGAAGCTGACCTCGCATGAATACCGGCTGCTGGCCTATCTGATGCACCATCAGGGTCGTGTCGTGTCTCGCACCGAACTGGTCGAACATCTCTACGACCAGGATTTCGACCGCGATTCCAATACGATCGAAGTCTTCGTCGGGCGCCTGCGCAAGAAGCTCGGCGTCGAGGTCATCGAGACCGTGCGCGGCATGGGCTATATCTGCGCCGCGCCAGCCAAGGTCTGATCGTCGGCGATGCCGTTCAGGTCGCATCGCTACTCGCTCGGCGCGCGGCTCTTCATCTCGGCGGCGGTCTGCTGTGCGCTCGTGCTCATGCTGGCGGGCGTGGGCCTGACCACCTTCTACCGCCGCTCGGCCGAGCGCGGTTTCGACGAGCGGTTGAGCGTCTACATCAAGGAACTGATCGCCGATCTCGCGGCTCCACCCGAGACCGAGCGCCAGGCGATCGGCGATCTCGGCGAACCACGCTTCGATCTGCCGCTGTCGGGCTGGTACTGGCAGATCATCCGGCTCGACGGCGAGCGGCCGAGCATCCGCGCCTCGCGTTCCCTCGTCGGCGGCCAGTTGCCCAAACTGCTCGACCAGCCGATCGCGCCCAATGCGCGGGGCCTGCGCGAAAGTTATATTTCTGGTCCCGACGACCGCTCGCTGCGCATTCTCGAACGCGAGATCGATGTCGGCGAGGATGGCCGCTTCACCGTCGCCGTCGCTGCGCCCTCCGACGAGATCGACGCCGATATCCGCGACTTCCGCCTGGCGCTGACCATGACCTTCTTACTGCTGGGACTGGCGCTGGTCGCCTCCACCATCGTCCAGGTGCGGTTTGGCCTGCGCCCGCTCGTGCGTCTGGGCGCTGCCGTCGGCATGGTGCGCACCGGCGAGACGCCACGCATCGTCGGCGAGTATCCGCCCGATCTCGCGCCGCTGGCCGGAGAACTCAACCAGCTCATCGACGCCAATCACGAAATCCTCGACCGCGCCCGCACGCAGGTCGGCAATCTCGCCCATGCGCTCAAGACGCCCCTCAGCGTGATGCTGAACGAGGCCGAGGCCAATGGTGGCGATGGCCCGTTGCCCCAGACGGTGAAGAGCCAGGCCGCGATCATGCGCGACCAGGTCCAGTACTATCTCGACCGTGCCCGCGCGGCGGCGCTGTCGGGCGCGCTTGGCGGCGTGACGGAGGTGGCGCCATCGCTCGATGCGCTGATCCGGACCTTCACCAAGATCTCGCAGGGCAGGGGCATCGCTGGCAGCCACAGCGTGCCGCCGCGCGCCCGGTTCCGCGGCGAGAGGCAGGATTTCGAGGAGATGCTCGGCAATCTGCTGGACAACGCCTTCAAATGGGCGGAGTCGATCGTCGAGGTCTCGCTGGACACCTCGCAGGACGGCCATAACGGGGGGATCGTCCTGCTGATCGACGATGACGGTCCCGGCCTGCCGGACGAGGCGTTGGCGGATGTCCTGAAACGCGGCCGGCGGCTCGACGAAGCGACGCCGGGTTCGGGCCTCGGCCTGTCGATCGTGGTCGATCTCGCCAAGCTCTATGGCGGCGAGCTCTCGCTGCAGCGCTCGCCGCTCGGTGGCCTGCGGGCGCGCCTCGCGCTGCCCTCCGTCTGAGTGATGCGCCTGCGTGACCCTTTGTCGCCATCTTCGGACATGAAGCCGGGCCCGTCTTTGGCTAAGACCTGTCCATGCTGATCTGGATTATCTTTGCAGTCATGACGGGGGCGGCGATCTTCGCGCTGCTCTGGCCGCTCGGCCATGGCCGCGTGGCGGCCTTCGCTGACGCAGCCGACGCGACGAGCCTCTACCGGGCCCAGCTCGGCGAGATCGACCGCGATCTGGCGCGCCGGCTGATCGGGCCGACCGATGCCGAGGCGGCACGTGCGGAGGCTGCGCGTCGACTGTTGCGGGCCTCCGGTGACGAGGCCGATCCCGCCGGCGAAACCGAATCCTCGCTGCGTCGCCGCCGCGCGAGCTCCGCGCTGGCCTTGTCCTGCGTGCCGCTTCTGGCTCTGCTGGTCTATGGCGCCTACGGCTCGCCGGGAAACCCCGACCAGCCCTTGTCGGCGCGTCTGCAGGCTGATCCCTCTCGCCAGGATTTCGCGCTGGCGCTCTCGCGGATCGAGACCCATCTCGCCAATAATCCATCTGACGGCAAGGGCTGGTCGGTGATCGCGCCGGTCTACCTGCGCCAGGGTCGCTATGATGATGCTGCCACGGCTTTCGCAGCAGCCATCCGTAACGGCGAAGCAAATGCGGAGACGCATGCGGGGCTGGGCGAAGCACGTGCGCTGACTTCAGGCGGTGTCGTGACGGCTGCCGCCCGTGAAAGCTTGGCCGAAGCGGTCAGACTCGACCCGAAGAATGCCCGCGCACGCTTCTTCCTCGCCATTGGCCAGGAGCAGGACGGCGATGCGCCGGCGGCGATTGCCGCCCTGCGCGAATTGCTCGGCGAAGCCGCCGCCGATGCGCCCTGGAGCGCGGCCGTACGCCAGCGCCTCGAGCGGCTGGAAGCGGAGACCGCCGGCAGCGCGATCACGGCGTTGGCGCCGGCCGACCGGCAGGCTGCGATCCGCGCCATGGTCGATGGTCTGGCCGAGCGTCTGAAGGCCAGCGGCGGAACCCTGCCGGAATGGACACGCCTGATCCGCTCGCAAACCGTCCTTGGCGACAAAGCGGCGGCGCGCGCCTCTCTTGTCATGGCCCGTGAACGCCTCGCGCAGGATGCTGCGGCCCTGGTGGAACTCAGCGCGCTTGCGAGTGAGCTTTCGCTACAGGAGACCGTGCCATGACCGCAGCCGAGCCGTCGCGGCCGGTTGCCGCGAAACGACGCCTGACCCGCAAGCAACGCAGGCTGGTGCTGATCGGCGCGGCGGGCACCGTGCTCTGCATCGCCGCCGGGCTCGTGCTGTTTGCGCTGCGCGACACGATCGTCTTCTTCTACGGACCCACCGAGATCGCCGAGAAGGGCGTCGCTCCTGGCACCCGGATGCGGCTCGGCGGTTTGGTCGAGAAGGACTCCGTCGTGCGCGGCCCGGGCCAGCGCGTCGCTTTCTCGGTCACCGACAGCCGCACCACGATCAAGGTCAGCTATGAAGGCCTGCTGCCCGATCTGTTCCGCGAGGGGCAGGGCGTCGTCACCGAAGGCGTTTTCCAAGGTGGCGGCCAATTCCGCGCCGACTCGGTGCTTGCCAAGCATGACGAGACCTATATGCCGCGCGAAGTCGCCGATGCACTGAAGAAGCAGGGCCACTGGCAGCCCGGTGACGCCGGTGCTCCCGCACCCTCGGCCAAGCCGGCCCCACAGGCCACGCAGTGAGGCGCGCATGATCGTCGAGATCGGCCATTTCGCGCTCGCGCTCGCGCTCGGCGTCGCCGTCGTCCAGTCGCTGGTGCCACTCTGGGGCGTCGCCCGCCATGACCGGGCGCTGGCCGGCGTCGGTTCGGCGGCGGCGATCACCTGTTTCCTGCTGGTTGCGCTGTCCTTCGCAGCACTGGTGACCTCCTATGTGCGCTCCGACTTCTCCGTCGAGAACGTTGTCGCCAATTCCCATTCGACGCAGCCGCTGATCTACAAACTCACCTCCGTCTGGGGCAACCATGAGGGCTCGATGCTGCTCTGGGTGCTGATCCTGACGCTGTTCGGCGCTCTGGTCGCATTGTCGCGACGCTCCCTGCCGGTCAGGCTGCGCGCCGGCACGCTTGCCGCGCAGGGCATGGTCACGGTTGCCTTCCTGGCCTTCACCCTTCTGACGTCGAATCCGTTCCGGCGGATGCTGCAGGCTCCGCCCGAGGGTCAGGACCTCAACCCGATCCTTCAGGATCTCGGCCTCGCGATCCATCCGCCGCTGCTCTATGTCGGCTATGTCGGCTTTTCGATCACCTATGCCTTTGCCGTCGCAGCCCTGATCGACGGCCGCATCGATGCGGTCTGGGCGCGGGCCGTGCGGCCCTGGACGCTGCTCGCCTGGGTGTTCCTGACGCTGGGCATCGCGATGGGCTCCTACTGGGCCTATTACGAGCTCGGCTGGGGCGGCTGGTGGTTCTGGGACCCGGTCGAGAACGCCTCGCTGATGCCCTGGCTCGCGGGCACGGCGCTGATCCATTCGACGGTGGTGATGGAGAAGCGCGACGCGCTCAAGGTCTGGACGATCCTGCTTGCGATCCTGACCTTCTCGCTCTCCCTGCTCGGCACCTTCATCGTGCGCTCCGGCGTGCTGACCTCGGTCCATTCCTTCGCGACCGACCCGGCCCGCGGGCTCTTCATCCTGATGATCCTGGTCTTCTTCGTCGGCGGGGC
>QBLV01000004.1:6376-31679 GCA_003241815.1 Hyphomicrobiales bacterium
GGTCGCTGGCCTTGTTCGCCTGGCGGGCGCCGCTCTTGCGGCAGGGCGGACTGTTCGCGCCGGTGTCGCGGGAGGGAGCGCTCGTCGTCAACAACGTCTTCATCGCCACCTCCTGCGCAACAGTCTTTATCGGCACGCTGTATCCGCTCGTGCTGGAGATGGTGACCGGCGACAAGATTTCCGTCGGCCCCCCGTTCTTCAACGCGACCTTCGTGCCCGTGCTCGTGCCGTTGCTGCTGATCCTGCCGCTCGGCCAGTCACTCGCCTGGAAACGGGGCGATCTGCTGGGTGCCGCGCAGCGCAATGTCGCGGCCTTCGGGCTGGGGATCGTGGTCGCGCTGGCGGCCATAGGCATGAGTTGGGGCGGTCCCGTCCTGGCGCCGCTCGGCATCGGTCTCGGCGTCTTCCTCGTGGCGGGTGCGGCTTTCGATCTGGGCGAGCGCATCGTGGCGCGCGCGAGCGGTTGGCCGGCGATGTTCTCGCGCGCCAAGGGCCTGCCCCGCTCGACCTGGGGGGCCGCTTTCGCCCATGCCGGCGTCGGCTTGAGCGTCATCGGCATCGCCGCCTCTGCCTGGAGCACGGAGGCGATCGGCGTGCTGAAGCCGGGCGAGCGCCTGACCAGCGGCCGCTACACCGTGGTCCTGGAGTCGATCCTGCCCCGGAAAGGGCCGAACTTCACCGCCGAGGTCGCTCGCTTCCAGATCTTGTCCGGAAACCGGGAGCTCGATCCGGTTGAGGCCGGCAAGCGCGTCTACACGGCCCGCTCCATGCCGACGACGGAGGCCGGCATCCGCACGGACGGGCTGAGCCAGGCCTATATCGCGCTGGGCGAGCCGCAGGGCGACGGCGCCATTGCGGTGCGGCTCTACGACAAGCCGCTGATTCTGCTGATCTGGATCGGCGCGATCGTGATGGCGCTGGGCGGCGCGCTCTCGCTGACCGACCGGCGTTTCCGCCTCGCTGCGCCGAGGCGCGCGATGCCGCCGCCCGCGGCGCAACCGGCGGAGTGAGCGCGATGCGTGCCGCCATGCCCCGTCTTGTCCTCGCTCTGACGCTCGCCCTCGCCTCGGCCTGTCCGGCGGTCGCGGTCCAGCCCGGCGAAATCCTGCCCGATCCCGCGATGGAGCAACGTGCCCGCGCGATCTCCTCGGAACTGCGCTGCCTGGTCTGCCAGAATCAGTCGATCGACGATTCAGACGCACCGCTCGCCAAGGATCTGCGCGTGCTGGTGCGCGAGCGGCTTGTCGCCGGCGACAGCGATACGGCCGTGCGCGATTTCGTCGTCGCCCGCTATGGCGATTTCGTCCTGCTGCGGCCGCCCGTCGACGTCAGGACCGCGCTGCTCTGGGCCGCGCCCTTCCTGATCCTGCTGGCGGCGCTCGGCTTCCTGTGGCGCCGGGGCAGAGTGATGCCAGGGCCTGCCAGTGCCGCGCCGCTCTCGGAGGACGAGCGCCGCCGGGTCGAGCGCCTGCTCCGGGACGAGGCTCCCTAAACCCTAGCCTGCCGGCGCAGACCTAAATCGTTACCTTACGAAATCGTCATCTTCGGGCGAAACCGGCGTAAGGCTGCGCCCGTCATGGTCCTCGTCACGAGCAGGGAAGGCCCTGCCGGCACATTCGAGGTTTTCGCTATGACAACCACCAACACGACACCCTCCCGGTCCATCCTGAAGCGCGGAGCCCTGCTGGCCGGCGCAGCCACTCTCGGCATCGGCCTCGCGGCCGGCATCGCCGATGGCGCACTGAAATTCGATCATCCCGCTTTCGCCCAGC
Organism: Hyphomicrobiales bacterium; assembly: GCA_003241815.1. Classification (GTDB taxonomy): domain Bacteria; phylum Pseudomonadota; class Alphaproteobacteria; order Rhizobiales; family Beijerinckiaceae; genus Allobosea. The sequence goes on from QBLV01000004.1 coordinate 8,149, forward strand.
CGATCCAGCTTTCGGGCGTTCAGCCCCAGCTTCCGTCCTTTGCCGATATGGTCGAGAAGGCCAAGCCGGCCGTCGTCTCCGTCCGCGTCACGCAGACGGCCGATGCCGCCGACGACGGTCAGGGCAGCCTCGACGATCTCCCGCCCGGTCTGCGCCGCTTTTTCGAGCAGCAGGCGCCGCGCGGCATGAACCCAGGCCGGCCGCAGCCGCGCCAGGGCATGTCGCAGGGCTCCGGGTTCTTCATCAGCCAGGATGGCTATGTGGTGACCAACAACCACGTCGTCGACAAGGCTACCGAAGTGCAACTCGTCACCGATGACGGCAAGACGCTGACGGCCAAGGTCATCGGCACCGATCCGCGCACCGATCTGGCCTTGCTCAAGGTCAATGAAAGCGGCAGCTACCCCTTCGTGCAACTCGCCAGCGCCAAGCCGCGCATCGGCGACTGGGTGCTCGCAGTGGGCAACCCCTTCGGTCTGGGCGGCACGGTCACGGCGGGCATCGTCTCGGCGCAGGGTCGCGACATCGGCTCGGGCCCCTATGACGACTTCCTGCAGATCGACGCAGCCGTGAATCGCGGCAATTCGGGCGGCCCGACCTTCAACCAGCAGGGTCAGGTTGTCGGCGTCAACACCGCGATCTACTCGCCGTCTGGCGGCAATGTCGGCATCGCCTTCGCGGTTCCCGCCGCGACCGTCGAACAGGTCGTCGCCGCCCTCAAGAAAGACGGCACCGTCGCGCGCGGCTTCATCGGCGTGGCGATCCAGCCCGTGACGAGCGAGGTCGCAGCCGCGATCGGCCTGAAGGAGGCTCATGGCGCGCTTGTCGCGTCGGCGGAGAAGAACGGTCCTGCCGCCAGGGCCGGCATCAAGCGGGGCGACACGATCATCTCGGTCGATGGCGAGCAGATCAAGGATGCGCGCGATCTCTCGCGAAAGATCGCCAAATATGCGCCGGGCTCGAAGACGAAGATCACGATCTGGCGGGACGGCAAGGAGCGCGATCTCAGCTTCGAGGTCGGCAAGCAGCCGGCGGCCTGATCCTCATCCCGTAAATATGATGTCGGCCGGTGCCGCCGGCGTCATTCAGAGGCAAGGCTTGCGTTCTCCCGGCTGTCAGTCGCCCCCTGCCGGGAGGCCAGCCTTCACCACGGCAGGCCGGATGCGTATCGTCCGGCCTGCCGTTTTTGCGTTTTCTGGGCTAGGGTTAGGTTATGCGACTCCTGATCGTCGAAGATGATGCCGAGGCTGCGGCCTACCTGACCAAGGCTTTCCGCGAGGCCGGCCATGTCGCCGACCATGCCGGGGACGGGCTCGAAGGCTATGCGATGGCCGAAGGCGGCGGCTATGACGTGCTCGTCGTCGATCGCATGCTGCCGCGTCTCGACGGCCTCTCGCTGATCCGATCGCTCCGCGAGCAGAAGGATGCGACGCCGGCCCTGATCCTCTCCGCTTTGGCGCAGGTCGACGACCGCGTGAAGGGCCTGCGCGCCGGCGGCGACGATTACCTGCCCAAGCCCTACGCCTTTTCCGAACTGCTCGCCCGTGTCGAGGTGCTCGCCCGCCGCCGCGGCGCACCAGCCTCCGAGCCCACGACCTACCGCGTCGGCGACCTCGATCTCGACCGCCTGGCTCATCGCGTCACGCGGGGCGGCACCGAAATCCTGCTCCAGCCGCGCGAGTTCCGCCTGCTCGAATATCTGATGAAGCATGCGGGCCAGGTGGTGACGCGCACCATGCTGCTGGAGAATGTCTGGGACTACCACTTCGACCCCCAGACCAATGTCATCGACGTGCATGTCAGCCGCCTGCGCGCCAAGGTCGACAAGGGTTTCGAGCACCCGATGATCCACACGATCCGCGGCGCGGGATACATGGTCCGTGACACGCAACGCTGATACGGCGGGGGCGCCCGTGACCGGTTCGCCGCGACCGGCCCAGCGTTTCCTGCCAAATTTGTTCCGAACGACGGCCTTCAAGCTGACGGCGGTCTATCTCGTCGTCTTCGCGCTCTTTGCCGGCCTTTTGCTTGGCTATGTCGCCTGGAACGCCAAGCGCCTGCTCGACGACCAGATCCGCTCCACCATCGATGCCGAAATCCAGGGGCTGGCCGAGCAGCAGCGGCTGGGCGGCATCAGGCGGCTCGTCAACGTCATCGAGCGTCGCTCGCGCGCGCCGGGTGCTTCGCTCTATCTCGTCACCACGCCGGTCGGCGAGCGCATTGCCGGCAACGTCGAGGCCTTGCCGCCGGGCACGCTGGATCGCCCCGGCGAGACTGAGATCGAATATGCCCGCTCTAGCGACGCGGTTGACAAGCCGGGCCGCGCCATTGTGCGCATCTTCATGTTGCCGAATGGTTTCCGCCTGCTGGTCGGCCGCGATGTCGAGGAGCGCGAGCGGCTCGGCATCGTCATCCGGCGCGCGGCGGGCTGGTCACTGTTGCTGGTCTTCGTTCTCGGCTGTTTCGCGAGCTGGTTCGTGGCGCGTCGCGTGCTCAAGCGCATCGACGATATGACCGACACGGCGCAGTCGATCATGGCGGGCGATCTCAAGGGTCGGCTCGCGATCTCCGGCACCGGCGACGAACTGGACAGGCTCGCCCTCAACCTCAATGCCATGCTGGAGCGGATCGGCGAGCTGATGGCCGGCATGCAGCAGGTCTCGGACAATGTCGCCCACGATCTCAAGACGCCGCTGACGCGACTGCGCAACCGGGCTGAGGAGGCGCTGCGCACGGCACGATCGCCCGACGAACTGCGTGCCGCGCTCGATGGCTCGATCGACGAGGCCGACAACCTGATCCGCGTTTTCAATGCGTTGCTGATGATCGCGAGGCTGGAGACCGGCCGGATCCAGGACAGCATGGACAGGCTCGATCTGTCCGAGATCGTCTCCGGCATGGCCGAGCTCTATGAGCCCTTGGCCGAGGAGGCGGGCCTGTCCCTGGTCACGAATGTCGCCCCAGGCTTGGGTGTTTTAGGAAACCGCGAACTCATCGGGCAGGCGCTGGCGAACCTGATCGACAACGCGCTGAAATACGGCCAGCCGGCGGAAGGTGGACATCCGGTGGTGACGGTCGCGGCCCAGCAGATCGACGGCGAGGTTCTGCTGTCGGTGGCCGACCATGGCCCCGGAATCCCGGAACAGGATCGCAGCCGCGTGCTCGATCGCTTCGTGCGGCTGGACGCCAGCCGCAGCAAGCCGGGGTTCGGCCTGGGGCTGTCGCTCGCGGCCGGGGTCGTGCGGCTGCATGCCGGCCAGTTGCGGCTGGAGGACAATGCGCCCGGCCTGCGCGTCGTCATTACGCTGCCGGCGATCGCGGCCCCAGCCCTCGATCCCGCGGCTGCCGGACCCAAGACTGTGGACATGAAGGGCTCGCCCCTGCTTCCCGGCTCGACAAGCGCCTCAAACCCTGTTGGCCTCCCGTCCCTCTGAGGGAGGACCAGGCATGATCGGGCAGCTCTGTGACAGGCTGGAAGCGGCACCGGTGCTTCCAGCGCGTGCCCGTGCCGGCAACCTCATCGCCAAAGACCTGATCGAACGCCTGCATGACGAGGCGGCGGCCGAAGCGTTGGCCGCGCATTTTGCCGAACATGCGCGTTCGGCCGCGCTGGTCGCGGGGGTCCTGGCCCATGCACCCTTCCTCACGCAGATCATGCGGCAGGATCCAGCGGGCCTGCTCGCCTGCCTGACACACTCGCCCGAGGCCCATCGCGATACCCTCCTGGCCGACATCGCCGAGCGCGGAGGCGCCGCGACCGAGACCCCTGAGTTGAAGCGCCTACTGCGCCGCTTCCGCCGGTCGATGGCCCTGCTGATCGCGCTTGCCGACATCGGTGGCGTCTGGGATGTCGAGACCGTCACGGCGGCTCTGACCGCGATGGCCGATACGGCCGTGAGGCTGGCGAGCGACCACGTGCTCCGACAGGCGGCTGATCTCGGCCGCATCCGCCTCCCAACTCCAGCCAATCCGGGGGAGGGCTCCGGCCTCGTCGTGCTCGCCCTCGGCAAGCATGGCGCGGGCGAGCTGAACTACTCGTCCGATATCGACATCATCGTCTTCTTCGATCCCGAGGTTGCGGAAGCGGCCGGCGTGGCCGAGCCGACGAGCTTTTACGTCAAGCTCACGCAAGCGATCGCCCGCATCATCCAGGAGCGCACGCCCGATGGCTACGTCTTCCGCGTCGATCTGCGCCTGCGGCCCGATCCGGCCTCGACCCATGTCGCCGTCGCGTTGCCCTCTGCCTATTCCTATTACGAGACCGTCGGCCAAAACTGGGAACGCGCGGCGATGATCAAGGCGCGCCCCGTCGCCGGCGATATCGCGCTGGGACAGCGCTTCCTGAAGGACCTCGCTCCGTTCATCTGGCGCAAATATTTCGATTTCGCGGCGATCGCCGATATCCACGCGATGAAGCGCCAGATCCAGACGGTGAAGGGCCATGAGACCATCTCGGTCGCTGGCCACAATGTGAAGCTGGGCCGGGGCGGCATCCGCGAGATCGAGTTCTTCGTTCAGACGCAGCAGCTCGTCTTCGGAGGGAGGCGTACGACACTGCGAGGTCCGCGCACGTTGGAGATGCTTGCCGAATTGACGAAGGAGGGCTGGATCACCCCCCACGCGCGCGATCAACTGGGGGACTCCTATCGCTGGCTGCGCACGATCGAGCACCGCCTGCAGATGCGCCATGACGAGCAGACGCAGACGCTGCCCAAGCCTGCGCCGGACCTCGAAGCCTTCGCTCGCTTCTGCGGCTACCGCTCCACGGCCGCCTTCGGCAAGGCTCTGACCTTTCACACAAAGCGTGTCGAGGGCCATTACGCACTGCTCTTCGAAGAAGGGCCGAGCCTGGCGAGCGATGCCGGCACGCTCAGCTTCACCGGGACGGAGCTCGACCCCGACACGCTGGAGACACTGCAGAAACTGGGTTTCCGCACCCCGAAGATCGCTGCCGAGACCGTGCGCGGCTGGCATTTCGGTCGCCGCGCCGCCGTCACCAGCGCGCGGGCCCGCGAGGTTCTGACGGAACTGACCCCAGCATTGCTCGTCGCGCTCGGCCGCACCGCCGATCCCGACGGGGCGCTCGCCCATCTCGACAACGCCTTCGTACGGATGCCGGCGGCGGTCGAGCTCCTGACGCTGCTGCGTTCGCAGGACTCGCTGCTGACGCTGTTTGCCGAAATCCTCGGCAGCGCGCCGCGTCTGGCGAAAGTCGCCGAGCTGCATCCCCATGTCCTCGACGGCGTGATCGATCCCGCCTTCGGCCAGGCGGTGCTCGATTGCGACGCACTGACAACTCGCATCCGTCGGGTCGTCGGTTCGCCGCCGCCGAGCGTCGAGGATGGGCTCGACCGTTTGCGCGATGCGGCGCGGCAGGAGAATTTCCTCGTGGGGGCGCGGCTTCTCTCCGGCGTCTATCCGGCCCAAGTGGCGGCCCAGGCCTATTGCGCCGTGGCCGAGGCCTGCCTGCGTGTCGCCTTCGCGGACACGCGCGAAGCCTTCGCTGCCGATCACGGGCTGATCGAGGGTGCGCAGAGTGTCGTGCTCGGCCTCGGCCGGCTCGGCGCGGGCGAACTCACCCCATCCTCCGATCTTGACCTGATCCTGCTTTACGACCGGCCCGAGGAGGCCGAGCCGAGCCCAGGCCGCAAGAGCCTCGATCCGGTCACCTGGCATGTCCGCTTCACCCAGCGGCTCGTCGCGGCGCTGACGGTGCCGACGCGGCGCGGCACGCTCTATCAGGTCGACATGCGGCTGCGGCCGTCCGGCGGCAAAAGCCCGGCCGCGACGCAGTTTGCCGGTTTCGAGGCCTATCACACGGGCGAGGCCGAAATCTGGGAGGAAATGGCGCTGACGCGCGCCCGCATCGTCGCCGGCGACCCTGATCTGGGGATGCGCGTCGAAGCCTCGATCCGGGCGATCCTGACCCGTCGCCGCCAGCCGGCGAAGGTTGCCAAGGCTGTGGCTGACATGCGCGCGCTGATCGCGAAGGAGAAGGGAGAGAAGAACCCCTGGGATCTCAAGCTCGCGCTCGGCGGCCTGACCGATCTCGACTTCCTCGCCCAGTTCCTTGTGCTCGCCTATTCCTGCGACCATCCCGGACTGCTGGCTCGCGACGCGTCCTCGATCTTCGCCGCCGCCCGCGAGGCCGGGCTGCTGGCAGCTGCTGACGCTGCGGCGCTGGAGCATGCGGTGCGGCTGATCGGCGACGTCCAGCTCTGGCAGCGCTTCACGGTGGAGGAGGCCTTCGATCCCGCCGACGTGCCAGTCCGCGTGCTGAACCGGATCGCCACCGCGGTGGGGCGGCCTGATACCAAGGTACTCAGGGCGGAGCTTGACGAGGTCCGAGCCGGCGTGCGGGCGATCTTCACCCGTGTACTGGGCGCGGCGCGCGCAGGTTGAGGGCGACCCTCGGCCCTACGCTGCCCGGGCGGTGATCTGGCCCGCGCCGCCATCGAGCGGCAGATGGACCATGACGATCGTGCCGGCGCCGATCGCGGAGCGCAGGCGCAGCGAGCCGCCATGCAGCTCGGTCAGCGAGCGGGCGATGGCGAGGCCCAGGCCCGAGCCCTTATAGGATCGGGTGAGGTCGCCCTCGACCTGCTCAAAGGGCCGTCCGATGCGGTCGATCTTCTCCCTCGGGATGCCGATACCGGTGTCCTCGATGAAGATGTTCAGCGCGCCTGGCACCTGACGGACACGGATGGCGATCTGGCCCTCCTCCGGCGTGAACTTGACGGCGTTGTCGAGCAGGTTGCCGAGGATCTGGTAGAGCGCGTGCGGGTCTGCCTCGATATGGGCGTTGCGCGTGCCTTCGACGGTCAGCGTGAGGCGCTTGCGGTCGATCTCGTCCTGCGATCGGCGAACCGCTTCGTCGATGACGAGGCCCAGCGAAATGTCGGATTTTTCGAGATCGACCTTGCCGGATTCGAGCCGCGACATGTCGAGGATGTCGTCGATGATGCCGAGCAGGTAGCCGCCACTGGACCGAATATCGCTGACATAGTCGGTGTATTTCTCGCCGAGGGGTCCGAACATGCCGTTCTGCATGATCTCGGAGAAGCCGATGATGGCGTTCAGTGGCGTGCGCAGTTCATGGCTCATATTGGCCAGGAATTCGGATTTGGCGCGGTTGGCGCTTTCAGCCGCCGCCTTCTGTTCGAGGTAGCGCTCGGCCATATCGGCGAGCTGCTGGGCCTGCGCCTCCAATTTCTGGCGCGAGGCCTTGAGGTCGGTCACATGCATCAGGAGCTGGTGCTCGGACTGGGTCAGCCGCTCTTCCTGCTGCTTCAGCTTGGTGATGTCGGTGCCGACCGAGACCGAGCCGCCATCCTTGGTGCGCCGACCGTTGATCTGGAGCCAGCGGCCGTCCGAGAGGCGCGCCTCATAGGACGAAGCGCCGTCGGTGCTGCGGAACCCGCGCATCGATTCACGGTCGATGTTCGGCTGCGCGCTCAGCGTCATGATCTCGTCGTGGCTGGCGCCGCCCTGGGCCAGTTCGGCCGGGAGCTGGTGCAACTGCTGATACTTGGCGTTGCAGAGCACGAGGCGATTGTCGGCGTCCCAGAGCACGAAGGCTTCCGAGATCGCCTCGACGGCGTCGCGCAGGCGGCTGTCGGCGGTGGCGGTGCGCTCGGCCATGCGGCGCTGCTCGGAGATATCGACCACGATGCCGACGAGATGCTGCGAATGGGTGCGGCGATCCGTGACGAGCTCGGCGCGGGCCTTCAGCCAGATCCAGTTCCCCGCGCTGTCGAGGACGCGGAACTCCTGGTCGAGATGGGTCGCCTCGCCGCGGCTGATCGCATCGGCCAGCGCATAGAGATCGACGTCGTCGCGATGGATGAAGCCGCTGACCTCGCCGAAGGACATGTACTGGCCGGTGCGGTCATAGCCGAGCATGGCGTACATCGAATCCGACCAGTAGATGCGGCCGCGCGCCAGATCCCAATCCCAGAGCCCGCAATGGCCGCGGTTGAGCGCGGTATCCATGCGCTCACGCACGCGGTCGCAATCGTCGTCGGCGGCCCGCGCGCGGCGCGATTGCAGCACGAAACCGACCGTGATGGCCGTGAGAACGATGCCGGCTGCGGCGAAGAGCAAGACGAGCCCGTTGCTGCGCTGCTGCCAGGTCGAGAGGGCGCGTGAAACCGGCTGCATGACAGCAACCTGGCCGAGGGGAGAGGCCAGGTTCCTGACTGCGGCAAAGACCTCCATGCCACCGGGCAGCGTGATCCGCATAACGCCGGCGCGATCGCCGAACACCGTCAGGGGCTGGGTCTGGCCGAGGAAATCGACCAATGTCCGCCGTGTCTGTCCGATGACGGGTTCGCTCGACACGACCTGGCCGTCTTCGCCGCTGACATGGACGATGCGGCCACGTGCGGCCAGATGGCGGGACGCCAGCGCCGCGAGCACGCTGGAGGGGGCTGTGCCCGCCCGGGAGCCGTTGTCGAGTTCCCGCGCCAGCAGGGCGGAGACGAGGTCCAGGTCACCGGCGGCGTCCAGCAAGGCGTCGTCGCGCATGGAAGAGGTCTGGATTGCTGCGCCTGCCACCAGGATGATGATGAACAGCGCGACCAGGCCCGGAATGAGGGTCCGAAAGGTCGGCTCGAGGCTTTCGAAACGCTGATACAGCGGATGTGTCAGCGACCTCGCTACGCCCAGAATCGTATCTGCACGCACAGTTTCACAGCTCGCGTTGGCACGCGTCATGCCCGTCCCCCTTCGGATACTTTACCGTCAGTAAGATCGGGAGACGTGCCGCATCCCCGCGAATCACGTTCAATAGAATCCGCAGGACTCGCTTTGTCTAGCTTTGAGTTGAGTCTCGACGTGCGAATTCATCTTCAGGTTGCATGTCTGAGTCGGATGAATCTTGTGCGGGTAATGAAACGTTAACCTTCCGGACAGGTGTGCCGGAAGCACGCGCACAGGCCCTCAGGCGAGGGCCCTTTCGGCGATGTCGGCGACGTCTCGCGAGAGGCCGGGTGTCTGCGCCACCATGGCGAGCTTCTGCTCGGCCAGCGCTTTCCGGCCGGGCTCCAGCATGCGCCAACTCTTGAACGACCCCAACAGACGCGAGGCGACCTGCGGGTTGGTCCGGTCGAGTGCGACCACCATGTCGGCGATGAAGGCGTAGCCTTCTCCGTCGAGCCGGTTGAACTGGGTCAGGTTGGCGGCGAAACCTCCGATCAGCGCCCGCACCCGGTTGGGGTTGCCGAGCGCGAAGGCAGGGTGCTGCATCAGGCCCTTGACCCGGTCGAGCGTGCCCGGCTCGGCGATCAGGGCCTGCGCCATCAGCCATTTGTCGAGCACGAGCGGCTCGGCCGCGTAGGTCTTGCTGAAGCGGGTGATCAGCGCCTCGCGCGCGTCGCCGGGCACCAGCGTCATCGCTGCGAGCGCGGCGAGCCGATCGGTCAGATTGTCGGCCGCCGAGAACTGGGTTTCGGCGAGACGGGCGCCGGTCTCCGGGTCGGCGAGCGCGAGTAGTCCCAACGCCTCGTTGCGCAACGCGCGACGGCCAGCAGAGGTCGCATCGGGCCGATACGGGGCTCGCGTGTCCAGAACCTCTCGCAGTTCGAGCAGATGGGGGCGCAGTCGCAGGCCGATCTCGGCTGCGAGGCGACGATGGGCTGCATGGATCGCGTCGGGATCGACATCCCGGCCGATCTCGCGGGCGATGTCGGCCGGCACGGGCAGGCGCAGCACCTGCGCCGCGAAGGCCGGGTCGGCCGGTGCCTGCACGCGCAGGAAGCCACCCAGGGCCTCGGCGAGTTCGCCTGCCGTCGCAATGAGGGCGTCATGCTGGCCCGCGTCGCGGCCGGCGCTGACCAGCGCCCGGCTGGCCACGCTCTGCAGCGCCTGCCAGCGGTTGAAGGAATCGCTGTCGGCCGAGAACAGCCGCAGGAGGTCGGCGTCCGTGAGATCGAGTTCGAGCCGCACCGGCGCCGAGAAGCCGCGCAGCAGCGAGGGAATCGGCGGCTCCGTCACGTCGCTGAACGTGACCGACAGCGAGGGCTGGTCCAGCACGATCACCCCGTCCCCCGTATAGGCGTAGGAGCCCGTCTTGAGCGGCAGATCGCCGGCCTTGCCGACGAGGCCGAGCGCGATCGGCAGCACGACCGGCTGCTTGTCTGGCTGGCCCGGCGTCGGCGCGGTCGTCTGGGCGAGGTCGAGCGTATAGGTCCCGGCCTCGGCGTCGTAGCGGCCGGAGGCGACGATGGTCGGCGTCCCCGCCTGCTCGTACCAGCGAGCGAACTGAGTCAGGTCCTTGTCGGAGCTTTCCGAAAAGCAGGCGAGGAACTGCTCGATGGTCGCCGCCGTACCGTCGCAGCGCTCGAAATAGAGATCCATGCCGGTCCGGAAGGCAGCCTCGCCGACCAGGAGCTTGAGCATGCGGATGACCTCCGCGCCTTTCTCATAGACGGTCGGCGTGTAGAAGTTGTTGATCTCCTTATAGGCGCGCGGCCGCACCGGATGGGCCAGCGGTCCCGCATCCTCGGAAAACTGCGTCGAGCGCAGCGTGCGGACATCGGCGATCCGTTTGACCGGCCGCGAGCGCTCATCCGACGAGAACTCCTGGTCGCGGAAGACGGTCAGGCCTTCCTTGAGGCAGAGCTGGAACCAGTCCCGGCAGGTGACGCGGTTGCCGGTCCAGTTGTGGAAGTACTCATGCGCGATGATGGCCTCGATCGAGGCATAATCACCGTCGGTCGCCGTCTGCGGGTCGGCCAGCACATATTTGTCGTTGAAGATATTGAGGCCCTTGTTCTCCATCGCGCCCATGTTGAAGTCTGAGACGGCGACGACGTTGAACACGTCGAGATCGTAGTTGCGGCCGAAGACGCGCTCGTCCCAGCGCATGCAGCGCACCAGGCAGTCCATGGCCCAGCCGGCGCGGTCGGCCTTGCCCGGCTCGACATAGACGGCGAGCTCGACGCTGCGCCCATCGGCGGTGACATAGTCCTGGCGGACATGGTCGAGCGCACCACCGACCAGTGCGAAGAGATAGGCCGGCTTGGGATGAGGGTCGTGCCAGACGGCGAAATGGCGCTCGCCACCGGCAACGTCGCCCGCAGCCACGAGATTGCCGTTGGACAAAAGCAGCGGCGCAATCAGTTTCGCCGCTTCGAGCCGCACCGTGTAAACCGACATCACATCGGGTCGGTCGAGGAAATAGCTGATCCGGCGGAAGCCATCGGCCTCGCATTGGGTGCAGTACACCCGCGACGAGAGATACAGCCCCATCAGCTTGGTGTTGGCGGACGGGTCGACGACGGTGTCGATCATCAGCGTGAAGCGGCGGCGCGGCGGCGCATGCAGCGTCAGGGTCTGCGGGGTGGCGTTGTAGGCACCGTCGTCGATCAGCAACCCATCCAGTCGCAGGCCCGCCAGCACAAGCTCGTCGCCGCTGAGAATGAGCGGCGCGCCGGGCCGGCCAGCCGGATTGGGTCGCAAGCCCAGCAGGGCCCGCACCCGCGTCTTTTGCGGATGCAGGCTGATGTCGAGATCGACCGTGTCGATCAGCCAGTCGGAAGGACGGTAATCCTCGAGGCGGATCATCGGGGTGTCTTCGGCGCGCATGGAAAACTCTGAAACGACGGCGTGTCTGGTCTAGGGACGCAAAGCTGATCGATAGTCCCTACGTCTCGTCTGTAGCGGGCTCGCCGGCGCGCCGAAAGGGCGGGCTTGCCGCTAGCTGGTCTCGGCCCCGATCGCAGGCTCGGCATGACTGACGAGGCGGCAGACCTGCGGCCGGGCGATGCGGACCGCCCGCTCGATCTGGTCGACGGCAGCGTGGACAGAGGCGACGTCGAGCGCGGGATCGACGCGGCAATGATAGTTCACCACCAGCCCGTTCTGCGTCTGGCGCACCCGGACGCTGTGGATGTCGTGGATCGGCCCGGTGCGCTTGGCGGTCTCGCTCGCCAGCGCCTTGCCGATGTCCTCGACCGTGTCCCAGGCTGCGTCGTGCCCGGTGGGTGCGCCGGTCTCCATCGGTTCGATATGGGTCTCGACCTCGGTCTCGCCGCCGAATTCGGCGCGGATCGCGGCTTCGAGCCGCGAAGCGATCTCATGTGCCTGACCGAGCGGCAGACTCGCTTCGACCTCCATGTCGAGGCTCACCGAGAGACGCTGCCCAATGGTGTGGACGGTGACGTGGTGGACCGGGATCTTCAGCTTCAGCGCGATCAGCAGCACGCGTTCCAGCGCCGTCTCGTCATCGACCTGAACCGGGTCGGCCGTCACGGCGATGTCGGCGCCGGGCTCGATGCGCTCGAACTCGGCGGCGAGCACTTCGCGGATCGCCGCGACCCGCTCCAGGGGCAGCGTGCGAGAGACGTTGATGCCGATCTCGCCATGGACACGACCGCCGGTCGGCCGGACCTTCAGCCAATTGACGCCGACGACGCCCGGCACGGCCTCGGCCGCCTCGCGCAGTCGCTCGCTCACGCCCTGCGGCGCCGCGTCCAGCAGGGTGTCGATGGTCCGGCGCGCCAGCTTGTAGGCCGACAGCGCGGTGAAAGCGGCAATGGCGAAGGCGGCGATCGTGTCGGCCCGCGCGATGCCGTACCAGACGCCGATGAGCCCCGCGAGCACGAGCGCCGAGCCGACGAAATCGGCGGAGAAATGCGTTGCTTCGGCAGAAAGCGCTTCGCTGCCGGTTTCTTTCGCGACACGCGTCAGGGACCGCCAGCGGATGGCATCGACGATCATCGACATCAGCAGGATGCCGATGATCAGCGGCGTGACCTGCACATGCTCGCTGATGTCGGTCCAGAGCCGGTTTCCCGCCTCCCACAGGATGGCACCGGCCAGCGTGAACAGGATCGCGGTCTCCACCAGCGCCGCCAGCGACTCGACCTTGCCATGCCCGTAATGATGCTCGTCATCGGCCGGCTTGTCGGAGACGCGCACGGCAAACCAGGTGAACAGCGTCGAGCCGACATCGATCAGGCCCTGCAGCGCGTCGGCCAGCAAGGCGAGCGAGCCCGACAGGATCGCCCCGACGATCTTGGCGCCGGTGAGCAGCAGGGTGGCCATCACCGAAAGGATGGCGGCGCGCTGCTTGATCTGCGCGATCTGGGCCGGTGTCGCGCGGGCAGGCGAACCGCTTGGCCCGTCTTGCGTTGAGGTCATGGCCTGTCCTGCGCGCTCGCGGCTTGGAAGTGTCTTCGGGAGCGGCGATCCTTTCGCCCGATTCACAGGTAGGATCAACCGATACTATCTTGCGGGCTAAGGCGGAGCGCGGCCTTCAGCCGCCGATTAAAGAGGGACTACAAGATGCGATATCTGCACACCATGGTGCGCGTCACCGATCTCGACGCGGCGCTGGATTTCTACGTGACCAAGTTTGGGCTGGTCGAAACCCGGCGCATCGAAAGCGAGAAGGGCCGCTTCACGCTGGTTTTTCTCGCCGCGCCCGACGATCTCGACACCGTCAAGGCGACGGGCTCGCGCGGCCGGCCGACCCTGGAACTGACCTATAACTGGGATCCGGAAACCTACACCGGCGGCCGCAATTTTGGCCACCTCGCCTATGAGGTCGACGACATTTACGCCACCTGCGACAAGCTGATGAAGGCCGGCGTCACGATCAACCGGCCGCCGCGCGACGGCAACATGGCCTTCATCCGCTCGCCCGACGACATCTCGATCGAGCTGCTGCAGAAGGGCGATCCCAAGCCGCCGGCCGAGCCCTGGGCAAGCATGCCGAACACGGGCGTTTGGTGAGCGCCTCCGCTCCCGCGACAGGCGTCTTCTGCCTCGGCATCTCGACGCTCGACTATGTCTACAGCGTTGAGACACTTCCCACCCGGGGCGAGAAATACCGTTCCAGGGGGCTCGCCGTGGTCGGGGGCGGCTGTGCCGGCAACGCCTCGGTCGCGATCGCCCGGCTCGGCGGTCGCTGCTGGCTCGCGACACGCCTCGCCGATGATCTCACGGGGGACCAGATCGTCGGCGATCTGGTCCGCGAGGGCGTCGATATGGACTTTGCCCGGCGCGTAGCCGGCCTGCGTTCGCCGGTGTCGGCGATTCTGGTCGATGCGCAGGGCGAGCGCATGATCATCTCCTATTCCGATCCCGAGGTGCCGGAGGATACGCACTGGCTCCCCCCAGTCCTGCCGGATGGAGCCAATGCCGTACTCGCCGATACCCGTTGGGGTGAAGGCGCGCTTGCGGCGCTGCGGTTGGCGCGAGAGGCCGGCGTTCCCGGCGTCCTGGACGGTGACCGCAAGCCGCCCCATCCCGATCTGGTGGCGACGGCAAGCCATGTCGCCTTCAGCGCGCAGGCGTTGGCCGAATTGTCGGGCGAAGCCGATCCGCGCGGCGGTCTCGCGCGTCTGGGGCAGCGCGCTTCGACCTGGCTGGCCGTCACGCTGGGCAAGGAGGGCGTGCTCTTCATCGAGAACGGCGAGGTCGTCCATACCCCGGCCTTCACGGTTGAAACCGTCGACACCCTTGGCGCTGGCGACGTGTGGCACGGCGCATTCGCGCTGGCGCTGGCGGAAGGGCAGGCCGAGCGCGCCGCGATCCGCTTCGCCTCAGCCGCAGCGGCGATCAAATGCACGCGCTTCGGAGGACGGTCCGGCGCGCCCAAGCGCGACGAGGTGATGCAGTTCCTCGCCAACGTCGGCTGAACGGTGTGCGATGCCTACATGCCTCAAATTTAGGCGGATGAGGGTCCGCAGGCTCTTGCCCGGTCGGCCGGCACGCGGAAGATAGGCTGCGTTCTTCGTCCTGGGATCCTCCATGTTCGCGCCGCCCGTTCCGGCAGCCCATGAGCCGCTGCTTCCGGCCTATGTCCGGGCAGCCGGTGGCGTGCGCCTGCGCTTCGGGCGTGTCGGCGCGCAGACGCATCGTCTGGACGTCGGCGAATCCGGGGGCTATCGCGCGCGCTTCCCGACGACCTTCGATGAGACCAGCGAGGCCGTGCTGATCAACACCGGGGGCGGCATGGCCGGCGGCGACGCCATGGCTGTCGATATCGAACTCGGACCCGGCAGCGACGCCATCGTCACCACGCAGGCCGCAGAGAAGATCTATCGCAGCCAGGGCACGGACACACGCATCGAGACCCAATTGTCGGTCGGCGCTGGCGCGAGCCTCGCCTGGCTGCCGCAGGAGTGCATCCTGTTTTCCGGTGCACGGCTCGCCCGCAGCCTGACGATCGATCTTGCCGCCGATGCCGGGCTGGTCGCCTCCGAGGCTGTCTTCTTCGGCCGCAGCGCGATGGGAGAAACGATGCTGCGCGGCGCGCTGCGCGACCGCTGGCGCATCCGCCGCGAGGGCAGGCTGATCTTTGCCGAGGATGTGCGGCTGGAGGGCGCCATCTCGGAGACGCTGACGCGCTCTGCCATCGCCGGCGGCGCCAGGGCCGCCGCCACGATCGTCGCAACCGGTTCCCATCTCGGCGACCGGCTGGAGGAGGTCCGGGCACTCGCGGCCGGTGAACTCCCAGGCAGCGTCGAGATCGGCGCCGGGATCGTTTCCGATCTTCTCGTCATCCGCCTGCTCTCCTCCGATGCCCAGGGCTTGCGTCGCGTGCTCGTCACGCTGCTCGGGCAACTGACTGGCCGTGCGCTACCGCGCACCTGGTCAACTTGAGGAGAGCATCATGCTGGCGATCCAGGGTCTGAAATGCATCTATGACACCGGCGCGCGGGGCTGGGCCATTGAACTGGCGCTCAGCGGCGAAGGCGAAGAAGCGGTGCGGCGCTTCGACGTCGACGGGCCCGACGACGCCGAGATGCTGATCGAGGCCTTCGAGGATTCGACCTCCAGCGCCTTCGATCCGGCCACCGGCGAGATCATCTTCGCCTATGAATATGCCGATTTCGGCGCCGACGACGAAGAAGAAGACGAGGATGCCGAGGACGCCGAAGACGAGGCGTCTGAGGATGGCTCCGACGAGGACGAGAAGAAGGGCAAGCAATGAATTTGACGCCGCGCGAAAAGGACAAGCTGCTCGTCGCCATGGCCGCCATCGTGGCCCGCAGACGACTTGAGCGTGGCGTCAAGCTCAACTACCCCGAAGCCGTCGCGCTGATTACCGACTTCGTCGTCGAGGGTGCGCGCGACGGAAGGTCCGTCGCCGACCTGATGCAGGCCGGTGCTCACGTGATCTCGGCCGATCAGGTCATGGACGGCATCGCCGCCCTGATCCACGATGTTCAGGTCGAGGCCACATTTCCGGACGGCACCAAGCTCGTCACCGTCCACGAGCCGATACGTGGCGCATCCGACGCGATGAAGCCCGGCGAGGTGACGACGCTGCCGGGCGACCTGATCATGAATGAGGGCCGCGAGAGCCTCTCGCTGAGCGTCTCCAACACCGGCGATCGGCCGATCCAGATCGGCTCGCACTACCACTTCTTCGAGGCCAACCCGGCACTCTCCTTCGAACGCGACAAGGCCCGCGGCTTCCGCCTCGACGTTCCCGCCGGGACCGCGGTCCGCTTCGAACCCGGCCAGACCCGCGAAGTGCGGCTGGTCGCACTGGCCGGCAAGCGCGAGGTCTATGGCTTCCGCCAGGAGGTGATGGGGAAGCTGTAAGCGTTTACCGCCCGCGCGTTCGAAAGTTGGAATGTTATCGTCAATGTAAGAATATTGAGTTTTTGTCTTACTTATCGGATAATGGGCCGCTTAGAACGCTGATCGGAGATGTCGATGCCCGCCTACTCCGCACGCCTCTCGTCCAAGGGGCAGTTTGTGATGCCCGTTGAAGTGCGAGAGGCACTCGCCCTCAAGGAGGGCGATCGCATCGAGTTTTTTCTCTCCCGCAGCGGCCGTCTTTCGCTGTTCCGGTCGAATGCGCCGGTCGCGGGGATTTTTGGTCTCGGCGCCGGCCAGCCCACTATGTCCGAGGAGGAGCGCATGAAGGCTGTCGCTGACGAGATCACGTCGCGCGGCTTGTCGAAGACTGCGGAGCGCGCGGCGTGATCGCAATTGATACGAACATTCTTTTGAGGGCGGTGATGGCGGATGATCCGGTCAACACTGCGCTGGCGCAGGATTTGCTGAGTAAACGGACGAGTGAGGATCCGGCCTATCTCAATGTCGTGGTCCTCGCGGAATTCGTGTGGAGCCTGCGTGTGTCGTTCAAGCTCGCGCGTCCACGCATTGAGGCGATCCTGCGAGGGATCATCGAAAGCGATGCGTTTGTGCTGCAGCATCGCCAAGCGGTCCTTCAGGCGTTCTCGGACTTCGAAGAAGGAATCGGCGCGTTCACGGACCGCTTGATCGCAGAACTCAACCTGGGTGACGGCTGCGAGGCAACGATGACGTTGGATCGAGCCGCCGCAAGAAATCCGCCTTTCGCCCTTCTCGCCCGAGGCTAGACATGCCCTTCAATTTCCCGCGCAATGCCTATGCCGCGATGTTCGGCCCCACCACCGGCGACACGGTTCGCCTCGGCGACACCGACCTCGTCATCAAGGTCGAGCACGACTTCACCACCTATGGCGAGGAGGTGAAGTTCGGCGGCGGCAAGGTCATCCGCGACGGCATGGGGCAGTCCCAGGTCCGCAATGCCGACGGCGCGGTCGACACCGTCATCACCAATGCGCTGATCCTCGACCACTGGGGCATCGTCAAGGCCGATATCGGCATCCGGGCGGGCCGCATCTGCGCCATCGGCAAGGCTGGCAACCCCGACATCCAGGCCGGCTTTGGCAATTTCGATCCGCACGAGACGATCATCGTTGGCCCCGGCACCGAGGTCATCGCGGGCGAGGGCAAGATCGTCACGGCCGGCGGTTTCGACAGCCATATCCATTTCATCTGCCCGCAGCAGATCGAGGACGCGCTGATGAGCGGCCTCACCACCATGCTCGGCGGCGGCACCGGCCCGGCGCATGGCACGCTGGCGACGACCTGCACGCCCGGTCCCTGGCATCTCGGCCAGATGATCAAGGCCGCCGACGCCTTCCCGATGAACCTCGCCTTCGCCGGCAAGGGCAATGCCGCGCTTCCCGGCGCGCTGATCGAGATGGTCGAGGCCGGCGCCTGTGCGCTCAAGCTGCACGAGGACTGGGGCACGACGCCCGCCGCGATCGACAACTGCCTCTCGGTCGCCGACGATTACGATGTGCAGGTGATGATCCACACCGATACGCTCAACGAGAGCGGCTTCGTCGAGGACACGATCGCGGCCTTCAAGGGCCGCACCATCCACGCCTTCCACACGGAAGGCGCCGGCGGCGGTCATGCGCCTGACATCATGAAGGTGGCGGGCCTGCCCAACGTCCTGCCCTCATCGACCAATCCGACGCGGCCCTTCACGGTCAACACGCTCGACGAACATCTCGACATGCTGATGGTCTGCCATCACCTGTCGCCGTCGATCCCAGAGGATCTGGCCTTCGCGGAGAGCCGCATCCGCAAGGAGACGATCGCCGCCGAGGACATCCTGCACGATCTCGGCGCGCTCTCGATGATGTCCTCGGACTCGCAGGCCATGGGCCGCGTCGGCGAGGTCATCACCCGCACCTGGCAGACCGCCCACAAGATGAAGGTCCAGCGCGGCACGCTGGCTGAGGATATCGGCACCGGCGCGGATAATTTCCGCGCCAAGCGCTATGTCGCGAAATACACGATCAACCCGGCGATCTCGCACGGCATCTCCAGGCATATCGGCTCTGTGGAGGTCGGCAAGCTGGCTGATCTCGTGATCTGGTCGCCGGCCTTCTTCGGCGCCAAGCCCGACATGATCATCAAGGGTGGCTCGATCGCGGCCGCGCCGATGGGAGACCCCAACGCCTCGATCCCGACGCCGCAGCCGGTGCATTATCGCCCGATGTTCGGCGCCTTCGGCAAGGCCGTGACCTCGACCTCTCTGGTTTTCGTCTCGCAGGCGGCGATCGCCAACGGCCTGCAGCAGCGGCTCGGCACCGACAAGGAGATGGTCGCGGTCGAGAACACGCGCGGCGGCATCTCCAAGAAGAGCATGATCCACAACGACGCCACGCCCGACATCCAGATCGACCCGGAGACCTATGCGGTTGTCGCTGATGGCGAATTGCTGGTCTGCGAGCCGGCAACCGAACTGCCGCTGGCGCAGCGCTACTTCCTGTTCTGAGCCAGCGCCTGCTCAATGCGGGCCTGTCCGAGCCGCGCCTGCACCGAGCCCTGGTGGCACGGAACAGCCCGGCCCGCCGCACGTTCGTTCCATGCCAGAACAGGGAGGTTCGCCATGGCCCATCAGAAAGCTGCCGGTCCCGATGGACAACAACCCGAAGCGCTCGCCACCTTCGCGGCCAGCGCGCGCAATGATGCTCGAAAACCCGAAGATATCGGGCTGACGGCGACGCCCGAAACTGCCCCGCTCGCGACGCCGTCGCAGAAGAAGGCCGAGGCCGCGACCAAGGTGCTGCGGGAGGGCGTGCTTGAGCGCGACCAGGGCGCCGACGAGGCGGTCGATGCCTTGCCGGATCGGACGCGGGATCGCTGAGCCATTGCGGCATTGACTTCGACACGCATGGGCCGCTTTCTAGTCGGCAAAACAATGTCATCTGGGAAGAACGCCATGGATCGACGCCGCACCGCCCGGCTTTTTGCCGTGTCAGCGATTTTTTCGGTCGGAGCGGCAGTCGCGCTGCCGGCTTTGGCTCAGGGAGAGGTCACGGTCTACTGCTCCATCCTCGAGGAGCAGTGCCGCGAAGGCGCGGCGATGTTCGAGAAGTCGACCGGCATCAAGGTCGCGATGATCCGCAAGAGCACCGGCGAGGTCTACGCCCAGGTCAAGGCGGAAGCCGGCAATCCGCGCGGCGACGTCTGGTGGGGCGGGCCTGGCGAACCGCATCTGCAGGCGGCCGATGAAGGCCTGCTCGACGAATACAAGTCGCCGAGGCTGCCGGAACTGCTCGATTGGGCGCAGCGCCATGCCGAGCAGTCCAAGTTCAGGACATCGGGCATCTATCTCGGCGCGCTCGGCATCGGCTACAACACCGAACTGCTGAAGAAGCGCGGGATCGCGGCCCCGAAATGCTGGGCCGACCTGCTCGATCCCAAATTCCGCGACGAGGTCCAGATCGCCGATCCGAACTCGTCGGGAACGGCCTATGTGTTCCTTGCGACGACCATCCAGCGTCTCGGCGAGGAGAAGGGCTTCGAATATCTCAAGGCCCTGCACAAGAACATCAACCAGTACACCAAGTCGGGCATCGCGCCGGTCAAGGCGACGGCGCTGGGCGAAACGATGGTCGGCATCGCCTTCATCCACGACATGCTGACGCAGAAGCTGCAGGGCGCGCCGATCGAGACGCTCGCCCCCTGCGAGGGCACGGGCTACGAGACGGGCTCGGTCTCGATCATCAAGGGTGGCAGGAACCCTGAGGCAGCGCGCAAATTCGTCGATTTCACGCTGTCGCCCGAGGCGCAGAACATCAACGCCAAGCTCAAGATCAACTCGATCCCCTCGAACCGGAATTCGACGCTCTCGCCCGACGCGCCGAAATTCTCCGAGATGAAGTTGATCGACTACGACACCCCGCGCTGGGGCTCGCCCGCCGAGCGCTCGCGGCTGCTCAAGAAGTTCGACGCCGAGGTGAAGTCGCTGCCCCGATAGGGCGTTGTCGAGGACGCCTGCATCCGAGTCGGGCTGCATCCGTCGCGCGACGGGCTGCGTAGACGCTCACTCATGCCAGTTGCGTCCGGAGCCTGCCTTTTGTCCGAGCCTTTCCTCGTGATCTCCCGCGTCGACACCCGCCCCGACGCCTGGGAGCCGTTCGTCGCAGCCGCTGCCGACTGTATAGAGGCCACCCGGAAGGAGCAGGGCTGTCTTGCCTACGAGATCCATGAGAGCCTGACGCAGCCGGGCAGATTCGTATCGTTCGAAAGCTGGGAAACCCGCGCCGACATCGACCGGCACATGCTCGGATCACATGCGGGCTTTTCTGGAGGCGCTGAGGGCTTGCGTCACGGCGCCGGCGGTGATCGAAGTGGTCGAACCACGGTCGATCGACCGCCTCTGATCCCATCTGTCACGGACGTCTCATCATGCTTCGCGCCACCTCCGTCGTTCGCAAGGCCGCCGTCAGGCAAGACCGCGTCGTCGATACGTTGACGCTCGACCATGACGACCGCAACCGTCGCCGCCTTGCGCTCAAGGCCGATGGCGGCCTCGATCTCCTGCTGGATCTCGACAAGGCGACCGCGATCGGCGACGGCGATGCCGTCAAGCTGGAGGATGGCCGGCTCGTCCTGGTCAAGGCGGCTCCGCAGAGCCTGCTCGAAATCCGCGCCGAGAACCCGCTGCGGCTGATGCGGGTCGCCTGGCATATCGGCAACCGCCACACCCCGGCCGAGATCACCGCTGACGCGATCTATATCGAGAACGACCATGTCCTGGCCGAAATGGTGCGCGGGCAGGGCTGCGCGATGAATTCCGTGATGCGGCCGTTCCAGCCCGAGCGCGGCGCCTATGATCACGACCACGCCAATTGCGACCATCCCAGCCACGATCACGGCAGCCACGGGCAACACGGACACGACCACCATGACCGTGGTCCGCACGCCCATGCTCACGGCGAAGCAAAGGCGGAGCACGGCCATGCCCACAGCCACGCCGAGGCCCATACCCACACGCATGCCCAGGGCGATGCATGCGGCTGCGGGCATGACCACGGCCATCATGACCACGGCCACAAGCACGGCGCGGAACACGGCCATAAGGGTCATACCCACGACCATTGAGTGGCTCGAGCATGGCGGCCCATTTGCCCCTGATGGTCTGGCTGTCGCCGTCCTTCCCGGTCGGCGCCTTCGCCTATTCGCATGGCCTCGAATGGGCCTTCGAGAGCGGCGACCTGCATGATGCCGACACATTGCGCGACTGGCTCGACGCGCTGGTGTCGCATGGTTCGTTGCGCAACGACCTGATCCTCTTCGCCTGCACGGCCAGGGCGATCGAGACGCGCGACGACGCGGCTTTGGTCGAGATCGCGGAGCTGGCGCTCGCTTTGGCGAACTCCGCCGAACGGCGCCTCGAGACCGTGACGCAGGGCAATGCTTTCGTCGCGGCCCTGCGTGCCGCCTGGCCCTGCGCGGCCATCGAGCGCCTCAAGGCCGTCTGGGCCGGCGACGTTGCCTATCCCGTCGCCGTTGCGACCGCGAGTGCCGGCCATGCCCTGCCGCTCTCGGCCTCGCTGGAGGCCTATGGTCTTGCCTTCGTCGCCAATCTGGTCTCGGCCTCGGTGCGGCTCGGCATCGTCGGCCAGACCGACGGGCAGAAGATCACGGCCGCGCTGGTGCCGGCCCTGCACATGGCGGCGCAAGCGGCCGAGCCGGCCACGCTCGACGATCTCGGCGGCTGCTGCTTCCGCTCCGATCTCGCCGCGCTGCGCCACGAGACGCAGTATTCGCGGTTGTTCCGCTCGTGAACGCGGTGCGCGATGTGCAGCTCTCTCAATCGCTTTGTCTGGCTGCTACGTCCGGCTACGCTGTCTTTCTGATCAAGGGATTCTGACATGTCGCGTTCTCCCCATGGCCCGCTCCGCGTCGGTATCGGCGGCCCCGTCGGCTCCGGCAAGACCGCGCTGATGGAGGTGCTCTGCAAGCGCATGCGCGACACTTACGACATCTGCGCCATCACCAACGACATCTACACCAAGGAGGATGCGCGGCTTTTGACGGTGGCGGGTGCGCTGCCGCAGGAGCGCATCATGGGTGTCGAGACCGGCGGCTGCCCCCACACCGCCATCCGCGAGGACTGCTCGATCAACCTCGCCGCCGTCGAGGAGATGCGGGGCAAGTTCCCCAATCTCGACATGATCCTGATCGAATCCGGCGGCGACAATCTCGCGGCGACCTTCTCGCCCGAGCTTGCCGATCTGACGATCTACGTCATCGATGTCGCGGCCGGCGAGAAGATCCCCCGCAAGGGCGGGCCCGGCATCACCCGCTCGGACTTGCTGGTCATCAACAAGACCGATCTCGCCCCCCATGTCGGCGCGGATCTTGCAGTCATGGACCGGGACTCGCGTTTGATGCGCGGCAAGCGGCCCTTCGCCTTCACCAATACGAAGGCGGGCGAGGGCGTCGATGCCGTGATCGATTTCATCGAGACGGCCGGCGGCTTGAGAGCCGCTGCGGCAGCGTGACAAAGGTGCAGGGACGATGACGATGCATGCGACGGCGAAACGAATGGGACTGGTCCTGATGACGACAGCGCTCGCTGGACCGGCTGTCGCACATACGGGCGTCGGCGCGGTGGAGGGGTTCGGCGCCGGACTTCTGCATCCGCTCTTCGGCCTCGACCACGTGCTCGCGATGGTCGCTGTCGGCCTCTGGGCCGGGATGGTTGGCGGCAAGGCGCGTCTGGCTTACCCGCTCGCCTTCGTTGCCATGATGATCGTCGCCGGGGTTTGGGGCATGTCGGGCGCGCAGCTTCCCGGCGTTGAGATCGGCATCGCCATGTCGGTCGTCGTGCTGGGCTCGGCGATCGCGTTCGGAGCGACACCGCCTTTGGCAGCCGGCACGGCCGCCTGCGCCATCTTCGCGATCTTTCACGGCCATGCCCATGGCGC